>NZ_MECK01000626.1 GCF_014596465.1 Streptomyces sp. CBMA123
GTACGGCGCGGGCGTCGCGGCGGCCGTCGAGCGGCTGCGCGGCGGGGAGTTGAGCAAGGTGGTGCTGGCCCGCACGCTGGAACTGAGCAGCGACCGGCCGCTCGACCTGCCGGCCGTCCTGCGGCGACTGGCCCGGCGCGACCCGGGCGGCTACACCTTCGCCGTGCCCGCCGGCGGCGGCCGCACCCTGATCGGCGCCAGCCCCGAACTCCTGCTCTCCCGGCGGGGAACGGCCGTCCTGGCCAACCCGCTGGCCGGCTCGGTGCCGCGCGGCGAGGACCTCGGCGAGGACGTGCGCCGCGCCGCCGCGCTGCTGGAATCGCCCAAGGACCTGCACGAGCACGCCGTCGTGGTGGACGCCATCCGCGCGGCGCTGGCACCGTACTGCCGCAGTCTGGAGGTGCCGGAGCGGCCCACCCTGGTGCGGACGGCCGCGATGTGGCACCTGGCCACCGCGATCAGCGGCGAGCTGGCCGATCCGACCGTCTCCGCACTGGAGTTGGCCTGTGCGCTGCACCCGACCCCGGCGGTCTGCGGGACGCCGACGGACGTCGCGCGCCGGGTGATCGGCGAGGTCGAGCCCTTCGACCGGGGCCTGTACACCGGCATGGTCGGCTGGGGTGACGAGACCGGCGACGGCGAGTGGGTGGTGACCATCCGCTGCGCGGAGGCGGACGAGCGGACGCTGCGGGTGTACGCCGGCGCCGGGGTGGTCGAGCAGTCCCGGCCGGAGGCCGAACTCGCCGAGACCAGCGCCAAGTTCCGCACCTTCCTGGACGCGGCGGGAGTGGCCCGGTGACCGCCCTGGACGACGTGCTGGACGGATTCACCCCGTACCCGGCCGAGTTCGCCGAACGCTACCGGGCCGCCGGCCACTGGCGCGGCGAGACCTTCGGGCGGATGCTGCGCGAGCGCGCCGCCGCACACGGCGAGCGGATCGCCGTCGTCGACCCGGGCGGCCACTCGGTCGCGGCGGGGGAGCGGCGCTGGACGTACGCCGAACTCGACCGCCGGGCCGACCGGATGGCCGCCGGGCTGCTCGCCCGGGGCGTCCGGGCCGGGGACCGGGTGGTGGTCCAACTGCCCAACGCCGCCGAGTTCTTCGAGGTGGTCTTCGCCCTGTTCCGGATCGGTGCGCTGCCGGTCTTCGCGCTGCCCGCGCACCGGTACGCGGAGATCTCGCACTTCTGCTCGTTCACGGGCGCGGTGGCGTACGTCGTCCCGGGCGTCGAGGGCGGCTTCGACCACCGCGAACTCGCCGGACGGGTACGGGCGGAGAACCCCGCGCTGCGGCTGGTGCTGGTGGCGGGCGAGGATCCGGGCGAGCACGTCCGGCTGGCCGACGTGCCCTGCGACGTGCCTGGCGACGTGCCCTGCGACGTGCCTTGTGACGGCGCCGGACCGGCACGCGAACCCGCGCCCGGGGACGTCGCCTTCCTCCAGCTCTCGGGCGGCAGCACCGGCGTGCCCAAGCTGATCCCGCGCACCCACGACGACTACATCTACTCGCTGCGCGGCTCGGTCGAGCTGTGCGCGCTGGACGGGCGCAGCGTCTACCTGTGCGTGCTGCCCGCCGCCCACAACTTCCCGCTCAGCTCGCCCGGTTCGCTCGGCACGCTGTACGCGGGCGGCCGGGTGGTGCTCTGCCCGCAGCCGAACCCGGAGACGGCCTTCCCGCTGATCGCCCGCGAGGGTGTGACCATCACCGGCCTGGTGCCGCCGCTCGCCCTGCTCTGGCTGGACGCCGCCGAACGCGGTGCCCGCGGCTACGAGAGCCTGGAGGTGCTGCTCGTCGGTGGCGCCAAGTTCAGCACGGAGGCGGCCCGCCGGGTGCGGCCGGTGCTGGGCTGCACGCTGCAGCAGGTGTTCGGGATGGCCGAGGGCCTGGTCAACTACACCCGGCTGGACGACCCGGAGGAGCTGATCACCACCACCCAGGGCCGGCCGATCTCGCCCGACGACGAGGTCCGGGTGGTGGACGACCGGGACCGCGACCTGCCCGACGGCACCACCGGGCACCTGCTCACCCGCGGCCCGTACACCATCCGCGGCTACTGGAACGCGCCCGGGCACAACGCCGACTCCTTCACCCCGGACGGGTTCTACCGCACCGGCGACCTGGTCCGCCGGCTCCCCGGCGGCCACCTGGTGGTCGAGGGCCGGGCCAAGGACCAGATCAACCGGGGCGGCGAGAAGGTCGCCGCCGAGGAGATCGAGAACCACCTGCTCGCCCACCCGGCCGTGCACGACGCGGCGGTGGTGTCGATGCCCGACCCGTACCTGGGCGAGCGGACCTGCGCGTACGTGGTGATCCGCGCCGAACACCGTGAACGGCCGCCGAAGGGCGTCGAGTTGAAGCGCTTCGTCCGGCAGTGCGGCCTGGCCGACTACAAGGTGCCGGACCGGGTGGAGTTCGTCGACGCCTTTCCCGCCACCGGGATCGGCAAGGTCAGAAAGAAGGACCTGCGCGCCGCCATCGCGACCTCCCTCACCCGTTCCTGAAACCCGCCGACAACCCCGCACACCCGAGGAGTCCGACCATCGTGGGCCTGCCCCGCATTCCCTCCTACCCGCTGCCCGCCGCCGAGGAACTGCCCGCCAACCGGGTCTCCTGGACGGTGGACCCGGCCCGCGCCGTCCTGCTGGTGCACGACCTGCAGAACCACTTCCTGGACGCGTTCCCCGGCGACGCCGCCCCGGTGCCCGAACTCCTCGACAACGTCGCCGGGTTGACCAAGGCGGCGGGCGCGAACGGCGTACCGGTCGTCTACTCGGCGCAGCGCGGCGGGCAGAGCCCGGCCGAACGCGGACTGCAACAGGACTTCTGGGGGCCGGGCATCCCCGACGACCCGCGCGCCACGGCGATCGCCCCGGCCGTCGCCCCCGCGCCGGGCGACACCGTGCTCACCAAGTGGAAGTACAGCGCCTTCGTACGCACCGAGTTGGAGCGGCTGCTGCGCGAACAGGGCCGGGACCAGCTGGTGATCACCGGGGTGTACGCCCACATCGGCGTGCAGGCCACCGCCTGCGACGCCTGGATGCGGGACGTCCAGGCCTTCGTGGTGGCCGACGCGACGGCCGACTTCGGGCCGGACGAGCACCGCGCGGCACTGGAGTGGATCGCCGGGCGGTGCGGGGTGGTCACCACCACCGGGGCCGTGCTGGGTGCGCTGGAAGGAACGCCGGCAGGGGCGTCGGCAGAGACGCAGGCAGGGACGTCGGAAGGGACGGGCGTGGGCTTCACCGTGGAGCGGATCCGGGCCGAGGTGGCCGACCTGCTCGGCGAGGACCCGGCGGACATCCCGCTGGACGAGGACCTGGCGGACTGGGGGCTGGACTCGATCCGGCTGATGACCCTCGCCGAGCGCTGGCGCGCCGAGGGCGCCGAGGTGGCGTTCGTACGGCTGGCGGAACGGCCGTCCGTCGAGGCCTGGGCCGAACTGCTGGGCGCGGCCTGATGGCGGCGGTCGTACGGGAGTCGGGCGCGGGGCGGTCGGACGCGGGGCGGTCGGGCGCGGGTCGGTCGGGCGAGGGCACCGCGTCAGCGACCCCGCCGGCGGCGGTCTCGGCGGAGGGGCTGGTCCTGGCTGACCCGGTGCGGTCCGGACCGGTGGCCGAGTACCCGGCCACCACGGTGGTGGGCCCGGTCGAGGCGCAGGCGGCCCGGACTCCGGACGCCCCGGCGCTGGTGCTCGCGGACGGCGGGGTGGTGACGTACCGGGAGCTGAACGGCTCGGCCAACCGGCTGGCGCGGGTACTGCTCCGGCAGGGCGCCCGGCCGGGAGCGATGGTCGGGCTGGCGCCCGCCCGCCGTCCGGAGGAGCTGTTGACGGCGCTGCTCGCGGTGGCCAAGTCGGGGGCGGCGTACCTGTCGCTGGACCCGGCGGACCCGCCCGGGCGGCGGGAGTGGCTGCTTGCCGAGAACGAGCTGGTCTGCGTACTGGGGGAGGGCGTGCCGGGGGCGGTGGCCGACCTCGACACCTCGGGTGAGCTGGACACCGACCCGCCGCGCGCGCTGACCCCGCAGCACCTGCTGTGCGTGGGGTACGGCCCGGGCGGGCGGCAGGCCGCCGTCCGGCTGACCCACAGTGAGGCGGACCGGCGGGTGCGCGAACTGCAGGCCGCCCACCCGCTCGGGCCGGGGGACCGGGTGCTGCAGCTGCGGCTGCCGCACTGGGGGTTCCTCTGGCCGCTGCGGACGGGGGCGGCCGTGGTGCTGACCGGCGAGTGCTGACCGATGGGTGACGAACGGTGGGTGACGAACGGTGGGTGACGGACGGCGAACAACTTTCAGCGGACAGATGATGAAATCCGTTCGCTGAAAGTTGTCAGCTGTCGTCCGTCATCCGTCATCCGTTGCCTGTCAGGTGTCCGTCCCCCCGGAGAGTCCTCCCGCCCAACCCGCCCCCGCCCGGTCCGCCGCCGTCCACGCCATCGCCACCGCGCCGTCCAGCAGGGCCCGTTCGGCCTCCGCCCCCACCGCCGCCGCCACGAACGCCGGCTCGTGCGGCGCGCAGGCGCCCCCGGTGATGTCCAGGACCGGATGGATCGAGGGCACCATGTGCGACACGTTCCCCATGTCCGTACAGGCGAAGGGCGCTCGCTCCACCGGCTCCGGCCGCCCCAGCGCCGCCGCGTTGGCCCGCCAGTACGCGAGCAGCGCCGGGTCGGAGCGCATGTCCAGGTAGTCCGGCTCGGGCCGGCTCAGCTCCACCGCGCATCCGGTGGCCAGTGCCCCGGCCCGGAAGCAGTCCTCGACCCGCGCCCGCAGCAGGGCGAGGTCCTCGGCCGCCGAGGCCCGGATCTCGTACTCGGCGCTCGCGCGGTCGGGGATCAGGTTCGGTGCCGTCCCGGCCGCCGTGGTGATGCCGTGCACCCGCCACTGCGGCGGGAGTTGCTGGCGCAGCAGTCCGAGTGCGACCTGCGCGACGGTGAGCGCGTCGGCGGCGTTGCGGCCCTCGTGCGGGTTGAGGCTCGGGTGGGCGGCGCGCCCGGTGTAGCGGACGGACAGCGTGCCGAGCGCGAAGGAACGGAAGTCGGCGACCTCGACCGGGCAGGGGTGGACCATCATCGCCGCGTCGACCCCGTCGAACGCCCCCGCCGCCAGCAGGAGCGCCTTGCCCGCCCCGCGCTCCTCGGCCGGTGCGCCGATCACCCGTACGGTGAGCCCGAGTTGATCGGCGTACGGAGCGAGCCCGAGCGCCGCGCCGAGACTCGCGGCGGCGATCAGGTTGTGTCCGCAGGCGTGTCCGAGGCCGGGCAGGGCGTCGTACTCGCAGACCAGCGCGACGGTGACCGGCCCGCTGCCGAGGCTCGCCGTGAAGGCGGTGGCCAGGCCGTGGGCCGGCGCGGCGACGGAGTAGCCGTGGGAGCGCAGCAGGTCGGCGCACCAGGCGGCCGCCCGGTGCTCCTCGAAGGCGGTCTCGGGGTGGGCGTGGATCCGGCGGCTGAGGGCGAGCAGCTCCGCCCGGTGTGCGTGGACGCGCTCGCGGACGGCCTGCTTGGTGGCGTCCGGGGGCGTGTCCGGGGGCGCAGCTGTGGCCGTGGCCGTCGTCGGCGTTCGGGGCATGGAGGCGTCTCCGGAGTGTCAGGGGTGCGGCCGCAGCGGGCCGTTGACCAGATCCAATGAAGTGAGGTTAGGCTAACCTAAGTCAGGCGTTCCGGATCCCCGAGGAGCTCTCCGCACCATGCCCGCCGTCGAAACGCAGCCCGCCGATCAGCAGCCCACCGGGGCCCCGACCGCCGACATCCCGCTGCTCGCCGCCCAGGCCGCCGTCTGGTACGCCCAGTCGCTGGACCCCGCCAGCCCGGCCTACAACACCGGCGACGCCGTCGAGATCACCGGACCGCTCGACGAGGACGCGTTCGCGGCGGCCCTGCGCCGGACGGTGGACGAGGCCGAGGCGCTCGGCGCGGTCGTGGTCACCGGCCCGGACGGCACCCCGTACCAGCGGTTGCGCCCCGCCGGCCCCCGCTGGCCGCTGCACCGCCTCGACCTGCGCGCCGCCCACGACCCGGACGCCGAGGCCGAGGCCTGGATGCGCGCCGACCTCGCCCGCCCGGCCGACCTCACCACCGGTCCGCTGTTCACCCAGGCCCTGATCCGGCTCACCGACGACCGCCGGCTCTGGTACCGCCGGATCCACCACCTCGCTGTCGACGCCTACGCGTTGACCCTCCTCGGCGACCGCGTCGCCGCCCGCTACACCGCCCACACCACCGGCACCGAACCGGGCCCCAGCCCCTTCGCCGGCCTCGCCGAAGCCGCCGCCGAGGAGGCCGCCTACCGCGCGGGCGGCGACTACGCGGCCGACCGCGCCCACTGGACAGCCCACCTCGCCGGCGCCGAGACCCCCGCGACCCTGCCCGGCCCCGCCGAGGACCCAGCCGCCGTGTCCGCCCCGCTGCGCCTCACCGCCACCCTGCCCGTCGGCACCCGCGAGCGCCTGGAGCGCGCCGCCGCTGCCGTCCGCGCCACCTGGGCCGAACTCCTTCTCGCCGCCACCGCCGGCTACCTGCACCGCCTGACCGGCACCGAGGACGTCGTGCTCGGACTGCCGCTCGCCAACCGCCGCGGCCCGGCCACCCTGCGCACGCCCGTCGCCACCGCCAACGTCCTCCCGCTACGCCTCGCCGTCCGCCCCGCCGACACCGCCGAGGACCTGCTGCGCCAGGTGGTCCGCGCCCTGCGCACCGCCCGCCGCCACCAGCGCTACCCCCTGGAGGACCTGCGCCGCGACCTCGGCCTGACCGGCGGGCGCCGCGCCCTGTTCGGCCCGATGGTCAACATCAAGGCCTTCGAGGCCGACCTCGACCTGGGCGGCCTGGCCGGTGTGGTCCGCAACCTCGCCGCCGGCCCCGTCGACGACCTCGCCGTGAACGTCTCACCCGGCCCCGACGGCGCCCTCCGGCTGGCGCTCGATGCCGACCCGGCCCGCCACGGCGCCGCCTCGCTCGCCATCCACCGTGACGGCCTGCTGCGCTACCTCGACGCCCTCGCCGAGCAGTTGCTCACCGACCCGCGGACCCCGATCGGCCGGATCGACCTGCTGGACGCTGACGCCCTGCGCCGCGCGACCGAGGGCCGTACCGAGCCGCCGGTCGAGCGGACGGTGCCCGAGCTGTTCTCCGCCCAGGCCGCCCGCACCCCGGACGCCGTCGCCGTCCGCTGCGGCCCGGCGGCCCTCACCTTCGCCGAACTGGAGCGCCGGTCCAACCGCCTCGCCCACCGACTGGCCGCCCTCGGCGTCCGGGCCGGCGCGCCGGTCGCGCTCGCCCTGCCGCGCAGCGCGGACACCCTGGTCGCGATGCTCGCCGTGCTCAAGGCCGGGGGCGCCTGCGTCAGCCTCGACCTGGCCCACCCCCGGCAGCGGCTCGCCGCCGTCCTGGCCGACGCCCGCCCGGTCTGCGCGGTCGGCACCCCCGGCGCGCTCGCCGCCCTGGACCTGCCGCCCGGCCTGCCCACCGTGCGGCCGCAGGACGCCGTGACCGGGCCGGAGGCCGTGACCGGGCCGGACGCCGTGACCGGGCCGGAGGCGGCGAACGAGCCGGACGCCGTGAACGAGCCGGACGCCCCCCTGTCGGCGCCCCGACTCCACGACGCCGCCTACGTGTTGCACACCTCGGGCTCCACCGGCCGCCCCAAGGGCGTGGTCGGCACCCACGCCTCGCTCGCCAACCTGCACGCCGGCCACGGTGAGGACCACATCGCCCCCGCCGTCCGCCGCACCGGCCGCGACCGGCTGCGCATCGCCCACAGCGCCTCGTTCGCCTTCGACGCCTCCTGGGACCCGGTGCTGTGGATGGTCCACGGCCACGAACTCCACCTGCTCGACGACGCCACGTACCGTGACCCGGCCGCGCTCGCCGCCCACCTCCACCACGAGCGCATCGACTACCTGGACCTCACCCCCTCCTACCTCGAAGTCCTGCTCGCCGAAGGCGTGTTGGACGAGGGGCGGCACCGCCCGTCGGTCCTCGCGGTCGGCGGCGAAGCGACCCCGCCCGCCCTCTGGCAGCGCCTGGCCGCCGTCCCCGGACTGCACCTGATCGACCTCTACGGCCCCACCGAGACCACCGTCGACGCCTACGCCTGGACCCCGGGCCCGGACGGCGCCCCGGTCGGCCGGGTGGTGCGCGGCTCCCGCGCCTACGTCCTGGACGGCTCGCTGCGCCCCGTGCCCGACGGCGTCACCGGCGAAATGTATGTGGCCGGCGCCTGCCTGGCCCGCGGCTACCTCGGCCGTCCCGACCTCACCGCCGAACGCTTCATCGCCGACCCCTTCGGGCCGCCCGGCGGCCGGATGTACCGCACCGGCGACCTCGCCCGCCGCCGCCCCGGTGGCACTTTGGAGTTCCTCGGCCGGGCCGACGACCAGGTGAAGATCCGCGGCTTCCGGATCGAGCCCGGTGAGATCGCCGCCGTCCTGGCCCAACTGCCGGGCGTCGCCCAGGCCGTGGTGATCGCCCGCCCCGGGCCGCAGGGCAAGCGACTGCTCGGCTACGTCGTCCCGGCCGTGGGTGGGCTGGCTGCCACCGGTGGCCACCCCGTCGCCGGTGACGCGCCCGACCCGGAGGCCCTGCGCGCCGCGCTCGCCGCCCGGCTGCCCGCCCACATGGTCCCGGCGGCCGTCCAGGTGCTGGACGAACTGCCGCGCACCACCCACGACAAGCTCGACCACGGCGCCCTCCCGGAGCCCGCCGCCACCGCCCGCGGCGCGGCAGCCGCCACCCCGCAGGAGGAACTGGTCTGCGGACTGTTCGCCGACGTCCTCGGCCTGCCCGAGGCACCTGGGCGGGAGGACTCCTTCTTCGACCTCGGCGGCCACTCCCTGCTCGCCGGCCGCCTGGCCGCCCGGCTGCGCGAGACCTTCGCCGCACCGGTCGCCTTCGCCGACGTGTTCCGCCACCCGACCCCGGCCGCTCTCGCCACCCTGCTCCAGGACGAACCGCAGGTCGAACGGCCCGAGCCCCGTCCGGCCCTGCTGCCCGTACCCCGCACCGAGCGCCTCCCGCTCTCGCCCGCCCAGCGCGGCCTCTGGTTCCTGCACCGGCTCGAAGGCCCCAGCCCCACCTACAACATCCCGCTCGCCCTCACCCTCACCGGCCCGCTCGACCGCGCCGCCCTCACCCTCGCCCTCGGCGACCTCGCCGCCCGCCACGAAGTCCTGCGCACCGTCTACGGCGAGGAACCGGACGGCATGCCGTTCCAGCGGATCACGCCCCCCGCTCCGGTCGAACTCCACGATGGTGCAGGGGAGATGGCCGACGCCGTCCGGTACGCCTTCGACCTCGCCGCCGAACCGCCGCTGCGCGCCACGCTGTTCACCCACGCGCCCGAGCGGCACACCCTGCTCCTGCTGCTCCACCACATCGCGGGCGACGGCGCCTCCACCACCCCGTTGCTGCGCGACCTCGCCGTCGCCTACACCGCCCGGCACGCCGGGCACGCGCCCGAACAGGAGCCACTGGCCGTCCAGTTCGCCGACCACGCGGCCTGGCAGCGGCGCCTGCTCGGCACCGTCGAAGCGCCCACCCCGCTCGCCGTACGGCAGACCGAGCACTGGCGCGCCGCCCTCGCCGGACAGCCCGACCAGCTGGACCTGCCCACCGACCGTCCGCGCCCGGCCGTGGCCGGTCACGACGGCGCCACCGTGCCCTTCGCGCTCGGCGCCGAGGCGCACGCCGCCCTCGCCGCGCTCGCCCGGGCCGCCGGCGGCACCGTCTTCATGGCCGTCCAGGCGGGCCTGGCCGCGCTGCTCAGCCGACACGGCTGCGGCACCGACATCCCCGTCGGCACGCCGCTGGCCGGCCGCGAGGAGGAGCAGACCGCCGCGCTCGTCGGCTACTTCGTCAACTCCGTGGTCCTGCGGAACGACGTCTCCGGCGACCCCGGCTTCCGCGAGCTGCTCCAGCGCGTGCGCGGCACCGTCCTGGCCGCGCACGAGCACGCCGACCTGCCCTTCGACCGGCTGGTCGAGGAGCTCAACCCGGCCCGCTCGCTCGCCCGGCACCCGCTGTTCCAGGTGATGCTCGCCTGGCAGAGCCGCGCCGACCGGCCCACCGCCCTGGGCGGCGGCCTGACCGCCGAGATCACCGCGATCCCCAGCGGTACCGCCAAGTTCGACCTCACCCTCAACGCGGGGGAGCTCCCCGGCGGCGGCATCGGCGGCTTCCTGGAGTACCGCACCGACCTCTTCGACGCCGCCACCGTGGCCGCGCTCGCGGACCGCCTCGCCCGACTGCTCACCGCCGCCGCCGGCGCCCCGGACACCCCGATCGGCCGGCTGCCGCTGGTCAGCGCGGAGGAGCGCCGCCGCGCCCTGATCGAGTGGAACCGCACCCCGGCCGACGCCGCGCGGACCGACACCCCGACCGCCGCGCCGGCCGCCACCCTGCCCGAGCTGTTCGAGGCGGCCGTCGCCGCCAACCCGTCCGCCACCGCCGTCAGTTGCGGGGACGTCCGGCTCGACTACACCGAACTCGCCGCCCGCGCCGATCGCCTGGCCCGGCTGCTGACCGCCCGCGGCATCGGCCCCGGCACCATCGTCGCCCTCGCCCTGCCCCGCTCGGTCGAACTGGTCGTCGCCCTGCTCGCGGTGGCCAAGTCCGGCGCCGCCTACCTCCCGCTCGACCCGGACTACCCGGTCGACCGCCTGGCCTACATGCTGGCCGATGCCACCCCCGCCGCCCTGCTCACCGACCGGTCCACCGCGCCCGGGCTGCCCGCCCACTCGGTGCCCCGACTCCTCGTCGACGGCGCGGAGCCGGCCGCCTTCCCGGCCACCCCGCTGGCCCAGCACGAACGCACCCGCCCGCTGCGCGCCGACGACACCGCCTACGTCATCTACACCTCCGGCTCCACCGGCCGACCCAAGGGCGTACCCGTCACCCACCGCAACGTGGCCCGGCTGTTCAGCTCCACCGACCACTGGTTCGGCTTCGGCGCCCAGGACGTCTGGACCCTCTTCCACTCCTACGCCTTCGACTTCTCGGTCTGGGAACTCTGGGGCGCCCTGCTGTACGGCGGCCGGCTGGTCGTCGTCCCGCACCTGGTCAGCCGCGACCCGGCCGCCTTCCTCGACCTGCTCGCCCGCGAACGCGTCACCGTGCTCAACCAGACGCCGTCCGCCTTCCACCAGCTCAGCGCCGCCGACCGGGACCGCCCTGGCGCCGAACTCGCCCTGCGCTACGTGGTGTTCGGCGGCGAGGCGCTCGAACTGGGCCGCCTCGCCGACTGGTACTCCCGCCACCCCCAGGACGCGCCCACCCTGGTCAACATGTACGGCATCACCGAGACCACCGTGCACGTCTCGTACATCGCCCTCGACCGGGCGAGCGCCGCCGCCACCAGCAGCAGCACCATCGGCGTCAACATCCCCGACCTGCGGATCTACGTCCTCGACCAGCACCTCCAGCCCGTCCCGCCCGGCGTCACCGGCGAGATGTACGTGGCCGGGGCCGGCCTGGCCCGCGGCTACCTCGGCCGCCCCGACCTCACCGCCACCCGCTTCGTCGCCGACCCGTTCGCCGAACTCTTCGGCGAGCGGGGCACCCGGATGTACCGCTCCGGTGACCTCGCCCGCCGCCGCGCGGACGGCGTGCTGGAGTACTTCGGCCGCGCCGACCAGCAGGTCAAACTGCGCGGCTTCCGGATCGAACTCGGCGAGATCGAGGCCGTGCTGGCCGCCCACCCGGCCGTCGCCGACGCCGCCGTGGTGGTCCGCGAGGACGCCCCCGGCGACCAGCGGCTGGTCGGCTACGTGGTGGGCACCGCCGGACCGGAGGCGCTCAGGGCCCACACCGCCGCCGGACTCCCCGCCCACATGGTGCCCTCCGCCGTGGTCCCGCTCGACCGGCTGCCGCTGACCGCCAACGGCAAGCTCGACCGCCGGGCCCTGCCCGCCCCCGACGCCCCCGCCGCCGGAGCCGGCCGCCCGCCGCGCAGCCCGCGCGAACAGCAGCTCTGCCAACTCTTCGCCGAAGTCCTGGGGTCGGCGACGGTCGGGGTCGAGGACGACTTCTTCGCGCTCGGCGGGCACTCCCTGCTGGTGGTCCGGCTGGCCGGCCGGATCCGCGAGGTGCTCGGCCTGGACGTCGGCATCGGCACCCTGTTCCAGGCGCCCAGCGTGGCCGCCCTCGACGCGGCCCTGTCCGACGGCGCCCGCGACGCCGACGCCCTGGACGTCCTGCTCCCGCTGCGGCCCACCGCCCCCGGACGGCACTCCCCGCTGTTCGCCGTCCACCCGGCGGGCGGCCTGAGCTGGTGCTACACCGGCCTGATCCGCCACCTCCCGGCCGAGGTGCCGATCTACGGCCTCCAGGCCCAGGGCGTCGGCGCCGCCACCGTCGGCGAGCCGCTGCCCGCCACCATGGAGGACCTGGCCGCGCACTACGCCGACCGGCTGCGCGAGGTCCAGCCCGAGGGCCCGTACCGGCTGCTCGGCTGGTCCACCGGCGGGATCATCGCCCACGCCGTGGCCGTCCGGCTCCAAGAGCTCGGCCAGCGCGTCGAGTTGCTCGCGATCCTGGACGCCTACCCGGCCGAGGGCTTCCGCGGACTGCCCGTCCCCGACCAGGCCGAGGCCCTGGAGGCACTGCTCACCATGGGCGGCTTCGGCCCCGCCGACCTCGACGGCCGGCCGCTCGAACTCGACGCCGTGATCGAGCTGTTGAGCCGCGAGGGCAGCCCGCTGGCCGGCCTCGACCGGGCCACCGTCACCGCGCTCAACGAGATCTACCTCAACACCAACCACCTGGTGCGCGGCTACGACCACCGCCGCTACGACGGCGACGTGCTGTTCTTCCGCGCCACCGTCGACACCGTCGACGACGCCCTGGTGCCCGGACTCTGGGCGCCCCACGTGTCCGGCCGGATCGACAGCACCGACGTGGCCTGCTCCCACAAGGACATGACCCTGCCCGCCCCGATCGCGCACATCGCGCGCGTGATCGCCGACCACCTGGAGAGGTCCTCCCATGAGTGACGCCCCCGCCAACCCCTTCGACGCCGACGGCGAGTTCCTGGCCCTCGTCAACGACCAGGGCCAGCACTCCCTGTGGCCCGCCTTCGCCGCCGTCCCGGCCGGCTGGGACGTCGCCCACGGCCCCTGCGGGCGCGCCGACGCACTGGCCTGGATCACCGCGAACTGGGCCGACCTGTGACCGCTCCGGCCGTCGAGTCCCCGGCGCGCCCCCTGCTCGCGGGGCGCGCCGCCGTGGTCGTCGTGTACACCGCCGCGATGTGCATGAACGGCCTGGACTCCACCATCGTCAACCCCGCCCTCTACCGCATCGCCGAGGACTTCGGCCGGCCCGTCCCGGCGGCCAACGCCGTCGAGACGGCCTTCCTGGTCGGCCTCGCCCTCGGCCTGCCGGTGGCCGGCTGGCTCGGCGACCGGTACGGCGTGAGACGGGTGTTCCTCGGCGCGCTCGCCGTCTTCACCCTCGCCTCCGCGCTGTGCGCCGCCGCCCCCGGCCTCGGCGCGCTGGCCACCGCCCGCGCCGTCCAGGGCGTGGCCGGCGGACTGCTCACCCCGGTCGGCATGACCCTGCTGTTCCGCGCCTTCGCACCGCGGGAACGCCCGCGCCTCGGCCGGATCCTGATCGTGCCGACCGCCCTGATGCCCGCCCTCGGGCCGCCGCTCGGCGGCTTCCTCACCGAACACCTGTCCTGGCACTGGCTGTTCCTGGTCAACCTGCCGATCGGGATCGCCGCCGTCACCATCGGCCTGATCGCGCTGCGGAGCGAGCCGGAACCCCCGGCCGGCCGCTTCGACACCCGCGGCTTCCTGCTCGCCACCCCCGGCCTCGGCCTGCTCACCTACGCCCTCGGCTTCGGCCCGGCCCACGGCTGGTCCGCACCGGCGGTCTGGCTCAGCGGGCTCACCGGAGCCGCCCTGCTCGGCCTCGCGGTACGGAACCAACTCCGCGCCCCCGAGCCGCTGGTGGACCTGCGACTGCTTGCCGACCGGTGCTACGGCGCGGCGGGCTGGCTCGCCCTGCTCACCTCGGCCGCACTGATGGGCGCCCTGTTCGTCCTCCCACTGCTCTACCAAGCCGCGCGCGGCGCAACGGCGTTGGACGCCGGACTGAGCGTCTTCCCGGAGGCGATCGGCCTGATGGCCGCCTCCCAGCTGGTCGACCGCCTGCTGCCCCGGCTCGGCCCGCGCCGCCTCGCCCTGCCCGCCCTCCTGCTGGCGGCGGCGGTCCTCGCCGCCCTCGGCTTCGCCGAGAACCCGTGGGCCGTACGGGCGTTGATGTTCGCCGTCGGGCTGGTACTGGGCGCCGCCGTGCTCACCGTCCAGATCGCCGGCTTCGCCGACGTCCCGCCCCCCGCCATGGGCCGGGCGATGGCCCTCTTCACCATCCTGCGCACCCTCGGCGGCGCCCTCGGCATCGCCGCCACCGCAGCCCTGATCGGCGCGCTCACCGACGGCCCCGACCCCACCCCCTACCGCCTGGCCCTCGCCCTCACCGGCCTCCTGGTCGCCGCCGGCTCCCCGCTGGCCCTCCGCCTCCCGCGCGCGGCCTGAGCATCACCCCGTCCGGCCGGGCGCGACCACCGCCCGGCCGGACCACCACACCGAGCCGAGCAGCATCAGCCCGGGCGCGATTCCCGCCACGAGGGCGACCACGGCCGCCGAGGCACCGCAGAACGCCAGCACCAGCCCGAGCGCCCCGCACCCCGCCATCCCCGCGCCGAGCGTGCGCAGCGCGGGCCTGCGCCAGGCGGCCGCGAGACCGAAGAAGTGCACGCCGACCACCAGGGCGATCCAGTCTCCCCCTCCAACCCCGAGAACGACTGGACCGGGAAGGTTCGCGACTACCCGCGCATGGGGTTTCCGCTCTATCTGATCATCGACCCACGCCAGAAGACCGTCACCCTGTTCTCCGAGCCGAACCGCGACCGGTACCACACCCGCACCGAGCGGGAGTTCGGCGAGACGATCCGGATCCCCGAGCCGTTCGGCTTCGAACTGGACCTCGCGCGGCTCGTCCCCTATCGGGACTGACCGGCCTTCGTCCGTTGGCGGGAACTTGGCCGGGCGGCTCCGCGCGGCGGGCGGGGGGTACTGCATTGGACTGACACGTTGCAGACTGACGCCAGGACCCAGGCCAACGCGGAGGTAACCCATGACCGTTTCGCTCCCCGACCTCACCGGGGACTACGTCCTCGACCCCGCCCACTCCCGGATCGGCTTCGTGGCGCGCCATGCCATGGTGACGAAGGTCCGGGGCGCGTTCCACCAGTTCGAGGGCACCGCCCACCTGGACGGCGCGGACCCGTCGCGGTCGACCGGCCAGGTGGTGATCAAGGCCGAGAGCATCGACACCGGCGTCGAGCAGCGCGACCAGCACCTGCGGGCCAACGACTTCCTGGACGCCCCCACCTTCCCCGAGATCACCTTCCGCTCCACCTCGGTCGCGGCGAAGTCCGACACCGAGTTCCGGGTGACCGGCGATCTCACCATCAAGGACACCACCCGCTCGATCGACATCGACTTCGAGTACACCGGCAACGCCGTCGACCCGTACGGCAACCTGCGGGTCGGCCTGGAGGGCTCGGTGACGATCAGCCGCAAGGACTACGGAGTGACCTGGAACGCGGCGCTGGAGGGCGGCGGCGTGCTGGTCGGCGACAAGGTCGTCCTGGAGTTCGACATCTCCGCGATCAAGCAGAAGTAGTCCGAGGTGCGGGGCCCCGGTCGCCGACGCGGCGGCCGGGGCCCCGGTCGTGCCGGGGCCTCAGTCGTTCGGGCAGAGGATCAGGTCGTCCAGCGCGTACCGGCGCGGCCGGTCGCCGAGTTCGGCGACGGCGGCGCGGATGCGGTGCAGGTGGCCGACGGTGAGCTGGAGCGGGGGTTCCTCGGGCTGGTAGGTGGTGCGGATCGGGTAGTCGACGCCGGGCTCGCGGGTCATCTCGATGTGGCAGCCGAGGACGTGGGTGACGGGGCGGCTCTCCGCGAAGCGGACCAGGCGTTCGACGGTGCGGCCGAAGGCGGGCCAGTCGTCGGTGTAGAGCCGGCCGGGGTAGACGGTGTCGCCGGTGAGCAGGAAGCCGGTCCACGGGTCGTAGTAGGTGACGGCCGCCTCGTGGTGGCCCGGGGTGGCCAGGCATTCCAGCACCCGCCCGCCGCCGAGGTCGACGCGGGCAGCGGCGTCAGGGGCCTGGTCGAAGCCGAAGTGCGCCCAGGCGTCCGGGCCGAAGGCGAGCTGGGGGTCGGTCCTGTCCTTGGAGCCCCGGAGGTGGATGGTGCCCGGGGCGAGGGCGACCTCGACGCAGGCGCCGTCCTCGGTGCCGCCGGAGCTTGATCTGGTCGCCTCGGTCCTGCCGGGACATCGACGGTGGCGTGGCGGACGAGGACGTGTTCATCGCTGACCCCCCGTGGTCATCGGTGGGGCCCTCGACGTCAGGCGCCCGGCGGCTCGGAGGTGTGCGGACCGGTCGGAACCGTCCCCACGGGTGACCCCAGCAGGTGGGCCAGGCCGTCGGCGAGGCCGCCGCGCCAGCAGGCGTAGTCGTGGCCGCCGTTGAACTCGCGGTAGTGGAGGTCGTAACCCCGGGCGGTGAGGACGTCCCGCAGGTGGCGGTTCTGGGTGAGCAGCATCCACTCCTGGAGGCCGACCTCGACGTAGAACCGGGCCTCCCGCCGCTGCTCGACGGCGAAGCGGCGGGTCAGCCATTCGCTGCCCTCGTCGAACTCCGTCTCGTCCGGCCACCAGAAGGAGCCGGACTGGGAGAGCGCGTTGCCGAAGCGGTCCGGCCGCCGGAAGGCCGCGTAGGCGGCCGTGAGGCCGCCCGCGCTCTGGCCGGCGACGACGGTGCGGCGCGGGTCGGTGGTCGCGCCGAACTCGGCGCCGGCCCAGGGGAGGAGGCGGTCGGCGAGGAGGTCGACGAAGGCCGGGTTGCAGCTGAGGTCGTCGGGGCGTCCCGGCCCCATGGTGTGGACGAGCAGGGTGACGGTGGGCGGGATCGCGCCGTCCGCTACCAGGTTGTCGAGGGTGTCGCCGACGGACAGCACCTCGCCCCACAGCTCGCCGTCGAGCAGCAGCGCCACCGGGTACGGGCCCGCGCCGTGTCCGGCCGGGAGGTGCCTGGCCGGGAGGTGGACGTCGACCCGCCGCCCGGCGACGGTGTGGCGGACGGTGCGCCCGCGCGGCACGTCCTCGCGCCGCCGGACGTACGGCTGGGCGGGGGCCTCCGGCAGGCTGAGCACCGAGGAGGGGTGGCGGCCGTCGCGGGCCGGGAGGCGGGGTTCGGTGTCGTGGGGGTCGGGGCGGGCGTGGTCGAGGACGTGCAGCCAGTCGGCCCGGGTGGTGCCGGGGGTCGGGCCGTGGAAGGGGTGCAGCTGGTAGGAGGCGCGGTGGTCGGCGCGCAGCCGGTGGGTGAGTTCCCAGCGGCCACCCCGGCGCCGCATCAGGTGCGGGGTGAGGTCTCCGGCGTGCCGGTCCTTGTCGGTGACGGTGTGCACGAGGGCGAGCACGCCGTCGCAGTCCTGCGCGGTGGACACGAAGGTGACCAGCCGGTACGCGGGGTCGTCGGGGTCGGGGGCGATCAGCGGGAAGGTGGTCAACTTCGTTCGTTCCTTCGTCAGTTGGTTCGGCGGGAGAGCAGTACCCAGAGCAGGAAGGGCCCGCCGAGCACGGTGGTGACGATGCCGACCGGGATCTCCACCCCGCCGATCAGCACCCGCCCCAGGGTGTCCGCGAGGACGACGAGCAGCGCACCGGTCAGCGCGGAGCCGAGCACCGGGACCCGGGCCGGTCCGGCCAGCCGGGCGGCGATCACCGGCGCGGCGAGCGCCACGAAGCCGACCGGCCCGCAGACCCCGACGGCGAGCCCGGCGAGCGTGACGGCCAGCAGCAGGCAGAGCAGCCGGACCCGGGCGGGGTCGACGCCGAGGGAGGCGGCCACGCTGTCGTCGAAGCGCAGCACCGCCAGCCGGCGGGCCACCGCCAGGGCGAGTGGGACCAGCACGGCGAGCCCGATCAGGACGGGCGCGGCGATGGCGTAGTCCCGCCCGTTGAGGCTGCCGGAGGTCCAGACGTACAGCGAGCCGGCCGAGTTGAGCGAGCGCCGGGCCAGCGCGATCTGGATGACCGCCGAGGCCAGCGCCGACATGGCGAGCCCGACGACCAGCACCCGGTAGCCGCGCGCGCCGAGCCCGCCGGATACCAGGGCGACCACCAGGACGGCGGCCAGCGCGCCGAGCGGTCCGGCCCACCAGGCGCCGAAGGTGCCGGAGGCGGTGGCGGAGATCAGGACGGCGGCGGTGGCGCCGTCGTTGACGCCGAGGAGTTCGGGGGTGGCCAGCCGGTTGCGGGCGAGGGTCTGGGTCAGGCAGCCGGCGAGTCCGAGGGCGGCGCCGGCGGCGAGTCCGGCGACGATCCGGCCGAGCCGGAACTTCTGCACCAGCAGCACGTCCAGCCGTTCGCCGTGGCCGAACACGGCCTGGAAGGTGCGGCCGAGGCCGAGTTCGCTCTGCCCGGCGTGCGCGGAGACGACCACGGCGGCGAGCAGCCCGGCGGCCAGGGCGAGTCCGGCGAGCAGGGGCCGGCGCGGGACGAGCAGCGACCAGGCTCCGTGGCGCAGCACCAAGTCCGGTCGCACCGGGCGTGGTTCGGATCGCCGGACGGGCGGAGCGTCGGAGCCGGGGTCGTTGAGCGCCAGGGCGGCGGAGCGGCGGGAGCGGACGATGGCGATCAGCGCGGGGGCGCCGACCAGGGCGACGATCACCGACACCGGCGCCTCGAAGGGCCGGGCCACCACCCGGGCGAGGACGTCCGCGCCGGTCAGCACGGCGGCGCCGAACAGCCCGGCGAGCAGGGTGAGTCGGCCGATCCGGGGCCCGGCGAGGGCGCGGGCCAGGAAGCCGGCGAGCAGGCCGAGGAAGGAGATCGGCCCGGCCAGGGCGACGGCGGAGGCGGTGAGCAGGGTGACGGCGACGGCGACGGCCGCGCGGGTGGCGCCGGGGCGGTGGCCGAGGCCGCGGGCGAGGTCGTCGCCGAGGGCGAGCGCGGTGAGCGGCCGGGTGGTGAGCAGGGCGAGCAGGAAGCCGGCGCCGAGGACGGGGGCGAGCCGGCGCAGGGTCGTCCAGCCCTCCACCCCGGCCAGTGAGCCGAGCACCCACACCCGGTAACGGTCGTACGCTTCGGGTGAGTTGACGATGAGGACGCCGGTGATGCCGCCGAAGGTCGCGCCGACGGCGGAGCCGCCGAGGACGAGTCGCATGGGGGAGCCGCCGCCCCGGCTGCCCGCGATCAGCAGGACCAGGGTGCTGGCGAGGACGGCGCCGCCGAAGGCGAAGGCGAGGTACCCGTAGGAGGTCTGCACACCGAGCACGGCGATGCCGAGCACGACGCCGAGCGAGGCGCCCGCGTTGACGCCGAGCAGGCCGGTCTCGGCCAGCGGATTGCGGGTGACGGACTGGAGTTGGGCACCGGCCACGCCGAGGGCGGCGCCGACCAGCAGGGCGGTGAGGGTGCGGGGCAGTCGCAGTTCGCCGACGACCAGGGCGAGCCGGCCGTCGGCGCGGGCGCCGTGGCGGTCGAGCAGGTAGTCCAGCACCCGTCCGGCGCCGGCCTCGCCGGCGCCGACCGACAGCGACAGCGCGGTGAGCGCGAGCAGGAGCGCGACCGCCCCGGCGGCGACCGCCCAGGCGCCGCCCCGCAGGGCCCGGGCCGGTGGGGGAGGGGCGTCGGGCGCGGTGGCGGTGGACGCTTCGTGGACGTCCACGTGCGACGATGTCATAAGGTAAGGCTAACCTAATCAACGGGGGCGTCCCGTGGGGCACCGCCGCGCTGCCCGGCTGCCCGGATGCCACCCAACTCCCGTACCACCCCCGCCCCGGAGGCATCCATGCCGTACGCCCAGAGCCCGCTCCGCCCCACCCGCCGCCACGCGGCCCGGGCGCTGGCCGTCACCGGGGCGGCCGCCCTCCTGCTCACCGGCTGCGGCTCCTCGGGCTCGAACTCCGAGAAGTCCTCGAACTCCGCGTCCGCCGCCCCGGGCAGCGCGGCGGACGCGGCCGACGGCGGCAAGCGCACCGTCAAGGACGCCACCGGCAAGGCCGTCGAGGTCCCCGCCGCGCCCCAGCGGATCGTCACCCTCACCCAGGAGGACCTCGACGCGGTGCTCGCCCTCGGCGTCAAGCCGGTCGGCATCACCAACGGCCAGGGGCTGGGCGAGCCGCCCGCGTACCTCAAGGACAAGGTCCAGGGCGTGCCGGTGGTCGGCAACCTGCTGCAGCCGGTGATGGACAAGGTGATCGCCGCCAAGCCCGACCTCATCCTGGCCGGCGACATGCAGGACGAGCAGGTGCTCAAGCAGCTGCGCGAGATCACCCCCGCCACCCTGGTCACCATGGCGCCCACCGATGACTGGAAGCTCGCCTTCCGGGGCATCGGGAACGCCGTCAACAAGCTCGACCGGGCCGACAAGGTGATCGACGACTACCAGGCCAAGGCCGTCAGGGCCGGCGCCGACCTCGGCAAGAACAAGGGCGCCGCCGTCTCCATCGTCCGCTGGAACCCGACCGGCCCGAGCTGGATGGAGAGGAAGCAGTTCGCGAGCGGCGTCGCCCTCGACATGGGCCTCACCCGCCCGGCCGTCCAGGACAAGGACGGCAACGCCCACAGCCCGGCGCTCAGCCTGGAGAAGCTCTCCGAGATCGACGGCGACTGGCTGTTCCTGTCCACCCTCACCGACGACGGCAAGGCCGCGCTCAAGGACGTCCAGTCCAAGCCCGCCTACCGGCAGTTGACCGCGGTGAGGAACGACCACACCGTCACCGTGGACGGTTCGGTCTGGTCCACCCGGGGCGGCCCGCTGGCGGCCGACGTCGTCATCGGCGACCTCGGCAAGGCCCTGGCCGGATCCTGAGCGCGGCTGGAACCGGGGGCTGTGAGATGGAGTTGACGATCCAGGGCGTCACCGCCGGGTACCGCCCCGGCCGCCCGGTGCTCGGCGGCATCGACCTCACCGTGCCCGCCGGGCAGGTGGTGGCGGTGGTCGGCCCGAACGGCTGCGGCAAGTCCACCCTGCTGCGGGCGGTGGCCCGGCTGCACCGGCCCGACGGGGGGCGGATCCTGGTCGGCGGCGAGGACATCTGGCGGCTGAGCCCGCGCCGGGCCGCCCACCGGGTCGCGCTGCTCCCGCAGAGCCCCCAGGCGCCCGAGGCGGTCACCGTGGCCGGGCTGGTCCGCTACGGGCGCCACCCGCACCAGGGCCTGTTCCGCCAGTGGTCGCCCGACGACGAACGGCTCACCGCCGAGGCCCTGCGCGCCACCGGTGTGGACGCCCTCGCCGACCGCCGCCTCGACCAGCTCTCCGGCGGCCAGCGCCAGCGCTGCTGGCTCGCCATGGTGCTCGCCCAGGACGCCCCGGTGGTGCTGCTGGACGAGCCGACCAGCGCGCTCGACCTCGGCCACGCGGTGGAGGTGCTGGAACTGGTCCGGGAGGTCGCGGCGGGCGGGCGCACGGTGGTGATGGTCCTGCACGACCTCGCGGCCGCCGCCCGCTACGCCGACCTGCTGGTCGCCCTGCGGGGCGGGGCGGTGGTGGCCTGCGGGCCGCCCCGGGAGGTGGTGGACGCGCCGCTGGTGCGGGCGCTGTACGACATCGACAGCCACGTCCTGGCCGCGCCGGGCGACGGCGCCCCGGTCATCGTGCCCCGGGCGCCGCGGGGCTGACGGGCCGGCTGCCGGTACGGCGGCGCCACCCCCGGGGTGGCGCCGCCTGCGCGTGTCCGGTGGCGGAGGTGTCCGGGGGTCCGGGCGTCCGGTGGCGAGGTGCCCGAAGGCGGCCCCCTCGTGCCCGATCGATCACTCGTTCGAGTGGTTTCGGCTCGCCCGCCCACCAGCGGCCTCCCCCCGCCCGTCGGGTTGTCAGTGTCCCTCGCTACGTTCCTCGCATCGCTGGTCGGCAGGGTGACCAGGACGACGTTCCCGGTGGGAGGAGTACGGCCGTGGCATGGGTGGAAACGGGCGCGGGCGGGTACCGCGTCGCGCTCGACGGAGCGGGCAGGGTGGTGTGCCGCAACGCGGCGGGCCGCGAGCTCAAAACCGTTCCGTCGAAGCTCGGTGACGACCCGGTGGTCACCCAGCTCAAGCAGCTCGCCGAGTGGCTCGCGGCGCACGAGCGGCGCTGCCAGGAGGACGTCGAGCGGTGGATGGTGCGCTCGCTGCCGGTGCCCGCCGCCGTGCTCGCCGCCGTCTGGCCGGACGAGGCCTGGCAGGCCGTCCTGCGGGACGTCGTGGTCACCGGCGCGGACGGCGCCGTGGCCGGCTTCCTGCGCGACGCCGACGCCGAGCGCGGCCTCGGCCTGGTCGACCTGGACGGCGACACCGTGCGCCTCACCGACAGCGAGGTCCTGATACCCCACCCGGTGCTGCTCCCGGACCTCGACGACCTGCGCGAGTTCGCCGTCGAACTCGGCGTCTCCCAGCGCGTCCAGCAGCTCTACCGCGAGGTCTGGCACCGGCCCGCCGAGCCCCCGGCCGGCACCGGGCTGAGCACCTACGCCGGCGGCCGCTACCGCGAACTGCGCGAGCTGGTCGGGCGCTGCACCCGGCTCGGCTGCCGGGTCCGCGGCGGCTCCGCCGTCCAGCCGATCACCGAGGGCGGCCGCACTGTCGAGGCCCGGGTGTGGGTCGGCGACTACTACGAGTACGACGCCTGCGAGACGGGCGCGCTCAGCTGGGCCGGCCCCGACGGCCGGTCCCTGCCGCTCACCGAGGTCGGGCCGGTCGCCTGGTCCGAGGGCATGAGGATGGCCGCCGCCCTGTACGCGGGCCGCACGATCGAAGGGGAGGACGCCGCATGACCACCACCGTCCCGCACCAGGGCGCCGCGACGCCCGAGGCGCTGCTCGACGCCGGCGCCGTCCTGCCCTCCGGCACCCTGCCCGACGCCGGCCGCCCCGACAGCGCCGCCGACGTGCTCACCGCCCGCGGCTACGCCCACCCCGCCCTCGACGGCCGCCGGATCGTCCGGCTCGTCCCCGGCGCGCTCGGCCCCGCCGAGGACCTCGCGCTGGAGTTCCTCGGCCTCGCCCCCGACGGGGAGCCCGCCGAGGTCGGCCAGGTCCGCCAGGAGGCGCTCGGCTTCCCTGCCTGGGCGCTGGTCCACGACCCCGCCAACGGGCACCACGCGCTCGCCCTGGTCAAGGACCTGGAACGGCTGGCCCGGCAGGCCCGGTCCAAGCCCGGCGCCGCCAAGGACGGCTTCGACGAGCTCGCCACCCGGCTCGGCCGCGCCGTCCCGCACTTCCTGCCCACCTTCTGCGAGGAGGTCGGCCGGATCTTCCTCGCCCACGGCAACCAGACCTACGCCGCCGCCTGGTTCGGCAAGGCCCGCGAGGCCGAGCGCACCCACACCCTGCCCGTCGACGAGGAGCGGCTGCGCGCCGTCTTCCTGGAGTTCGCCCTGGCCGGTGCGCTCACCGTCAAGTCCCTGCGCCAGTACGTCAAGGAGCTCGCCCGGCGGCTCGACCCGCAGACCGCCTGGCAGCGCTTCCGCCAGCTGTGCACCGAACGCTCCGCGGCCGGCATGGCCCCGTACGCCGGGGTCGCCGAGGACGCCCGAGCGCTGATTCGGGCCGCCGGGCTGGACCGCGCCGAGCACGAACAGGCCCTGCTCGCCGAGCTGCTGGAGTCCCCGGCGGTCAACCGGGCGCCCGCCGCGTTCTGGACGTCCTGGCACGGCGCCCTCGTCGAACTGGGCCGCCGCGACGCCCAGATCCGCACCCGACTGCTGGAGCTGCTGCCCGACCCGGCCACCGGCGGCACCGACGCCGCCGCGCAGGACGCCGCCTGGCTGGCGGTCCTCGCCGACACCGGCGCCGAGGAACTCCTCACCGGCCCGCGCGCCGAGGGCGCCGAGCCCGCCGCCGCCTGGCTGCAGCGCTGGTGCCACCACCTCGGCCGCGGCTACCGCAACAGGCCCAGCTGCCCGGACACCGTCGCCCTGGCCGGGCGGATGGTCGAGCGGCTGCGCGCCGACGCCGTCCCGGTCGACCTCCTCACCGGCACCAACGGCAGCCTTACCCGGATCGACCTGCTGGAACTCCTGCTCGCCGCGGGCATCCCGGTGGCCGACCCGCCGGCCGGCCTCGGCCTCGACCTGCGCCAGTGGGTCTCCCAGAGCGGCACGGAGGGCCGGCCGGGTGCGGCCGGCGCCTCACTCGCCGCCGTCGCCGCCGACGCACGCTTCCGGCCGCTGCTGCGCCGCGCCGCCCCGGCCGCCTGGGAGCCGGCCGTCACGCACCAGTCGGCCGCCCTGCCGCTGCTGAACGAGCTGTTCCGGGAGTGGGCCGAGGAGCGCGCCGAGGACCTCGCCACCATCCGCGGCCTGGTCGGCGCCGACGACCTGGTCCGCTCGCTGACCCTGCACCGCACCGCCATCCGCACGGTCGCCCCGGCCGCCGCCGAGAAGATCGCCGCGCTCGACGTCACCGGGCTGCTCACCCGCGCCCTCGGCGCCGGCATCCTGGACGAACTCGGCTGGCCCGCCCTGGAGGACGCGCTCGCCCGGCTCGCCGACCCGCCCGCCCCCGACGCCCACCCGCGCACCGCCCCCGGCCACCGCCGCCAGGGCCTCGACGACCTGATCGTCGAGGACGCCTGGCCCCACCTCGTCCTCGCCCGCCACGACCGGGCCCTCGTGGTCGGCCCGGACGGCATCCTGCTGGAGCACACCCTGCGGGTGCCCCCGCTGCCCGGCACGTACAACCGGCCCCGGCTGCGGTTCGTCGACGGCGAACTCCTCGTCGTCTGGCAGGAGGCCGGCGGCCAGAAGGCCTACTGGTCCAGCCGACCGGAGCAGGTCTTCGAGCTGACCGGCCGCAGCATCGCCGGCTACCACTACGGCGACCGCCACCCCGACGACACCTCCCTCCCGCTGCCCGGCGGCGGCCGCACCACCGGCGCCCGCCCGCTGCACCCCGGCGACACCCGGCTGCCCGAGGCACACCCCGTCCTCGGCGACGGCACCGGCCACTGGACAGTGCGCCACGCCCCGGACGGCACCGCGGTCCTGCACGAACTCGACCCGGCCACCGGCACCCTGGGCCGGGCCGCCGAACCGCCGGTGATCGCCGCCACCGCGGCGGCCGGCCGGCTCGTCCTCGACAGCACCCGCCTGCTGCCGCTGCAGCCCGGTCTGGAGGGCACCCCGCTCGGCACCGACGGCACCGTGCTCGGCAGCTGGGTCCGCCGCGACGCCGGACGCGCCGTCACCACCTTCACCGCCGACGGGCAGCGCATCGTCCTGCCGCAGGACGGGCGCGACGACACCCAGGCCCACATCGTCCCGGTCGGCCGGCTCGCCCTGCCCGGCGCGCAGGGCCCGGTGGTCACCCGCACCGGCGAGTTCCTCTTCCTCAACCTGCCCGGTCTCGCGGGCGGCGCGGACCGCACCGCGGGCGTGCGCTCCTGCCGGTCGGGCGAGCTGTCCGCCGCCGGCACCGCGCTGATCCCGCCGTACGACCACTGGCACGCCCTGCGGCCCCGCGACGAGGCGGGCTCCCGGGTGCTGCGCGCCCTGACCACCGAGCAGGCCGCCCGACTGATCGACCTCGCCTGGCCCGTCGACACCGAACCCCTCCCGGCGGACGAGCAGCGCTGGCTCACCGTCCAGGGAGTGCGGCGCCCGCTCGCCCAGCACGGCGAGGCCCGCGGCAGCCTGCCGGTCGAGGCGGTCGGCGCCGCCCTCCCGGGGATCACCCACCCGCTGCTGCTGGCCGGCGTCGCCGGGTTCGCCCGCACCGCCGCCGACCTGCTCGACCGGGTCGCCCGGTTCCTCCCGCAGCCGGAGGCCGAGCGGCCCAGCAAGGCCGCGGCCGCCGAGTTCCGTCCCGACCACGGCCGTGACCACCAGCTGCGTGACGCGGTCGGTGCCGTCCTGCCCGAAACGGCCGGCCTCGGCAACAGCTGGGGCACGCCCGCGCAGTACCACGTGCTCAACAACCTGCGGGCCGTCAGCGCCGCGCTCGTGGCCCCGACCGTCCCGGTCGGCGAGGGCCGGGCCGGCGAGGGCGCAGCCGACGGCGGTGCGGCCGACGGAGGCTGGACCGCCCAGGGAACCGTCACCCTGCGGGGCGGCGACGCCCACAACGGCTGGCGGCACCTGCTCGGCCGGGTGGACGTCCTCGCCCACGCCGTCGCCAACCCGCTCACCACGGCTGCGCACCGCTCCACACTGGTCCTGCTGCTCGGCGAGCTCACCAGGGGGCCGCTCGCCGACCGCGGCGCCACCCTGCGCCAGGTCGTCCTCGCCGAGACGGACGAACGCGCCAAGGGCCGGCGGCCGGAGCCCTACCGGCAGGGCGAGGTGCTGCGGCACGGCGACCGCACCGTGGTGATCCTCGACTACCGCTACCAGCACGAGGACGGGACGGTGCACTGGCGCGCCGTCGACCACGACCCGAGCGGCGAGTTCGGTCCCGTCGCCCACTTCACCACCGTCGAGGAGCGCGGCACCGAGGAGCGCGTCAGCGCCGCCTGGGTCGCCACGTTCTGTCGGGTCGCCGCCCTGCGCGGCACCGTCCCCAGGCAGCCCGCCCACGCCGCCGCCTTCGCCGAACTCACCGGCATCGGCACCGCCCGCGCCACCCTGCTGCTCTGCCCGCCCCCCGGCCTCCTGCACTGGGGCACGGTCGCGGTGCCCGCCGAACACGGCCTCAAGGCCGCCGAGGTCAAGGCCGCCCACGCCTGGCTGCGCGCGCACGCCCACCACGCGATCGCCGACGTCTGGGGCGCCCTGCTGCCCACCGACGACCCGAAGCGGCTGTGGACGGAGGGCCCTGACGTCCAGGCCGCGGCCGCGGTCTGGAACCGGCACTTCGGACAGCTCGTCACCCTCCCCGAGGACGTCCTGCCCGGCGTCCGGGGCGTGTCCATCAGCCAGATCGAGGAGATGCTCAACCCCGGCCGGGCGCCATGGCTCACCCGCACCACCACCTACCGGCTGAACACCAACAGCGGCCGGGGCGTCACCCAACTGGAGCCCGAGGACGCGAG
The DNA here is from genome assembly GCF_014596465.1 of Streptomyces sp. CBMA123. Classification (GTDB taxonomy): domain Bacteria; phylum Actinomycetota; class Actinomycetes; order Streptomycetales; family Streptomycetaceae; genus Kitasatospora. Next base: position 27,022 of record NZ_MECK01000626.1, read on the forward strand.
CGCCGTCCCCGCCGCCCTCACCGGCGCGATCGATGCCCTGCGCTGGCTCGCCTACCACCTGCCGGCCGACAGCCCGCTGCGCCCGCCGCTGGCCGGGACGGCCACCGCGCTGCGCGACCGGCTCGCCGACCCCGAGCTGCTGATCGGCTTCGGCCTGGTCCGCACCGCCAAGGGCGCCCCGGTGTCCGCCGTCCTGCGTGAACACTTCGGCCTGCCCGCCGAGGGCGGCGCCGACCCGGACGGCCTGGTCCGCTGCGGCCCGGCGCTCGTTCTCAGCCCATACCACGCCGAGTTCGAACAGGTCTGGCTGCGCCCCGCCGGCCTCACCGGCCCCGACGACCCGCTGCTCGACCTGCTCCTCGGCCTGGGCGACGGCTACTGGATCGTCAACGACCTGACCGCCGTCCGCTCCGTGCTGGACGGCGAACCGGAGCGCCTGGTCGCCCCCGCCGCCCGGCCGGCCACCGCCGACGGCCAGACCTGGCTGCAGAACCCGCAGTTCAGCGCGCCCGAGCTGGTCGCCGAGGCGGCCCGCACCCACGGCCTGGGCGAGGACGCGGCCGCGCTCTACCTCCAACTGCTCGCCCTGCCCGACCCGACGGACCGCAACACCGCCCGCTGGACGGGCTGGAAGCCCGCCCGGCTCAAGCGGGCCCGCGCCGAACTCGCCGCCGCCGACGGACTGGTGCTGGAGGCCAAGCGGGCCCGGGCCGGCCGCACCCTCTTCCTGCCCGGCGGCTGGCAGGAGGCCAAGTCCCCCGCCCTGCCGGTGGAGACCTGGAAGGCCGCCCTCTACCCGCTGCCCACCCACCGGCCGGCGCTGCCGCAGCTGCCCGTCCCCGAACTGTTCGCCCGCGCCTGGCAGCGCACCCTCGACGGCGACGCCCCCGGCTACGAAGAGCTCCAGACCAGCAAGCGCAGGAAGGCCCGCCGATGACCGGCACCGAGACCACCACCACCGCAACGCGGCAGATCGTCCCGCCCGAGGAGAAGCACGCCGCCGAACTGGAGTTCCTCGCCGCCCACGACAGCGGCCCGCGCCCGCCCGGCTGGCGCCTCACCCCGCGCGCCGTCGTCACCTTCGTCATGGGCAGCGGCGGCGAGAAGCTCAAGGCCGGGCGCCGCAGCCTGGCCATCGAGCCCAAGTTCGTCGGCGAACGCGCCCTGGTCGAACGCTGCGTCGTCACCCTCGCCGGGGAACGCGGTCTGCTGCTCGTCGGCGAACCCGGCACCGCCAAGTCGATGCTCTCCGAACTGCTCGCCGCCGCCGTCTGCGGCACCAGCGCGCTCACCGTCCAGGGCACCGCCGGCACCACCGAGGACCAGCTCAAGTACGGCTGGAACTACGCCCTGCTGCTCGCCAAGGGCCCCAGCCGCGACGCCCTCGTCCCCTCCCCGGTGCTCACCGCGATGACCACCGGGGCCGTCGCCCGGGTCGAGGAGGTCACCCGCTGCCTGCCCGAGGTGCAGGACGCCCTGGTCTCCCTGCTCTCCGAACGCCGCATCGCCGTCCCCGAGTTGGCCGGCAGCCCGGACGGGCAGCTGCACGCCGCCGCCGGGTTCACCCTGATCGCCACCGCCAACCTGCGGGACAAGGGCGTCAGTGAGATGTCCGCCGCCCTCAAGCGGCGGTTCAACTTCGAGACGGTCGGCCCGATCGGCAGCCTCGCCGCCGAGGTCGAGCTGGTCCGCCGCCAGTCCACCGTCGCCGTCGCCCGGGCCGGCGCCGGCTACGCCGTCGACGACGCCGTCCTGGAGGCGCTGGTCACCGCCTTCCGTGACCTGCGCACCGGCCGCTCCACCGAGGGCTGGGAGGTCGAGCGCCCGTCCACCGTGATGAGCACCGCCGAAGCCGTCTCCGTCGCCACCGCACTCGGCGTCACCGCCGCCTACCTCCCCGACGGCGGCGACCTCCTCGGCCGCCTTCCCGGCCAACTCCTCGGCGTCGTCCGCAAGGACGACCCGGCGGACGCGGCCCGGCTGCTCGGCTACTGGGACGGCCCGGTCCGCCGCCGCGCCGAACAGGGCGCCGCCACCTGGCGCACCCTGTGGGACCTCCGCTCGGCACTGGAGGCCTGACGATGACGAGCAGCGCGGTGAAGCCCACCCCGGACGACTCCCTCGGGGCCGGCCCCGACGTCGGAACCGGCCCGGACGTCGGAACCGGCACCGACATCGGAACCGGCACCGACCCCGACGTCCGCGCCGAGACGGACCGGCTGGCCGGCTCCGGCACCGACCGTCCCGGGCCCTACCTGATCGGCGTGCGCCACCACGCGCCCTCCCTCAGTGCGGTCCTCCCCGCGCTGCTCGACGCCGCCCGCCCCGAGGCCGTCCTGGTCGAACTGCCCGCCGAGTTCCAGCCCTGGCTCGACCGGCTCGCCGACGAGGACACCCGGGCCCCGGTCGCCCTCGCCGCGGCCCCGGCCGACCCGTCCGACGACTCCGGCGGGCTCGCCTTCTACCCCTTCGCCGACTTCTCCCCGGAACTCGTCGCCCTGCGCTGGGCCCGGCGCAACGGCGTGGAGGCCATCGCCTGCGACCTCCCGCTCGCCCACCGCACCGGCACCGACGGCACCCACGGCCGCCGCCCGTCCGACGGCCCCGACACCCCCGGCGTGGCCGACGCGCTGCGCCACCGCCTCACCGGCCGCGACTCCGACGAGGACCTCTGGGACCGCCTGGTCGAGACCGCCGCCCCCGGCTCCACCCCCGAAGCCGTCCGGCGCGCCGCCCTCGCGGTCGGCTGGGCCCTGCGCCACGACGCCGAGGCCGGCCCCGGCGTCGACCCGTACGACCTGCGCCGCGAAACCTGGATGCGCACCCGCATCCGGGCCGCCGCCGCCGACGGGCGCCGGATCGCCGTGGTCGTCGGCTCCTTCCACGCCCCCGCGCTGCTCGACGGGCCCACCGCTGCCGACCGGCCGCCCGGCGAGGACGACCCCGGCCACGTGCTCTCCCTGATCCCGTACACCTACCCGCTCCTGGACGCCCGCTCCGGCTACCCGGCGGGCATCCGCGACCCGGAGTGGCAGCACACCGTCCTCGACGCCGCGGGCGACCCGGACCGCCTCACCGAGGCGCTCACCACCACCGCCGTCCGGATCTGCGCCGCCCTGCGCACCCAGGACCACCCCTCCGGCCCCGCCGACGCCCGCGAGATCGTCCGCCTGGCCGGCGACCTCGCCCGGCTGCGCGGCCACGCCGCCCCCGGCCGCGGCGAACTCGTCGAAGCCGTCCAGACCGTCCTCGCCCAGGGCGAACCCCTCGGCCGCGGCCGGGCCGTCGCCCGCGCCCTCGAACAGGTCCTGGTCGGCACCCGCACCGGGCAGCCCACCCCCGCCGCCCCGCGCAGCGGACTCGCCCCCGCCGTCGAAACCCTCCTCACCGAACTCGGCCTCCCCGGCCCCACCGACCCGGGCCCGCGCGAACTGCGCCTCGACCCGCTGCGCAGCCCCCTCGACCGCCGCCGCGAGATCCTCCTCCACCGCCTCACGGCCTGCGGCGTTCCCTACGCCGACCCCGTCCCCGCCACCGGCCCGGGCGGCACCGAAACCCTCGGTGCTCGCTGGCGCCTGCACTGGACCCCCACCGTCGCCGCCCTCCTCACCGTCGCCGGCGCCCGCGGCGTCACCCCCGCCCAAGCCGCCGAAGGCACCCTCCGCAGCCGCCTCACCGACGACCCCACCCCCCGCGAGATCATCGACGGCCTCACCGCCGCCGCCTCCTGCGCCCTCCCCGCCCTCACCACCACCCGCCTCACCCAACTCACCACCACTCTCCCCGCCACCGCCACCCTCCCCGACCTCCTCGCCGCCCTCACCCTCCTGGACCGCCTCACCGCCGGCCACTTCCCCATCGCCCCCATCCACGCCGGCCCCGCCCCCCAACCACCGCCCCCCGGCGCGGTGCCGGCGGGCGGCCCGGGTGATGCTGAGGCCCTGCCCGCCGGTGTGGCGGTGGCAGGTAGCCCGGGTGATGCCGTGGTCCTGCCGGTCGGGGCGGTTGTCGCAGGCGATTCAGCTGACGTCGGACTCTCTTCCACCTCTCCGGCTGCTGCCGTGCCGGGCTCCCCGCTCGGACTCGTCGGAGCGGCGGCGCCCGCCGGTTCGCTTGTCGTCCCGGCAGCCTCGGACGGCGCGGGTGTCGCCGGGCGCCGGTCAACGCACGTCGCAGGTGCGGCGATTGACGGTCGGCCGGCAGTCGCCGCTCAGGGCGGCGCGCTGCCTGCCGTGTGGGCCTCCGGTCCGGTCGGCGGGCCGTCAGGGCTCGTACCGCCCCTCGACGCAGCTGCCGGCCGGTTGACCGCCGGCGCCAAGGACCGCGAGGTGTCGGCCGTTCCGCCCCGGGGCGCCGTGTTCGGGCCGTCGGGCCCGGTGCCCCCGCTCGACGCGGCGCCGGAGGCAGCGGCCACGCCGCCGCGCCCTGCATCGCCGGTCGACATGGCGGTGGAGGTGCTGACGGCGGTGGCGGTGCGGCAGGTGGAGGGGTTGGGCGGGTCGGACGATCCGGCGGACGCACGGGCGTTGGTGGAGTTGGCTCGGCGGGCGGATCGGCTGGGCGGGGTGCGGCTGGGGTATGTGCTGGGTGAACTCGCCGAGCGGGGGAGCCCGTTGGTGCGGGGGGCGGCCGGGGCGGTGCGGGTGCTGCTCGGGCTGGAGCCGGCCGGGGTGTTCGGCGGGCGGGCCGCGTCCTGGGTGGACGGCGCGACGGACGTTCGGGCGCGGCAGGTGCTCGGGCGGTCGCTGGTCGGGGTGTTGACCGCCGCGGAGGGGCTGTTCGACAGCGCGCCCGAGGCGCTCGAACCGGTGCTGGAGCGGGTCGGCTCGCTGCCGGACGCCGCGTTCCTGGACCGGCTGCCCGCGCTGCGGGGCGGTTTCGACACGCTCAGCCCGGCCGCCCGCGACCGACTGCTGTCCCTGGTCGAGGAGCGCCTCGGTACCCGGCTCGCCGAGCTGCCGGAGCAGACCGATCCCGCCCTGGTGGCCCGTTGGGTCCGCGCTGACCTGGCGGCCCGCCGGCTGCTGGCCGGCCGCGGTCTGCTGCCGCCCGCCGCCGGGCACAGCGAGCCGGAGTCGAAGTCGGAGCCTGAGCCTGAGCCAGGGCCGGAGCCGGAACCGGTTCCGGTGTCGGGGGCGGTGCCGGCGCCGTCCGCCGGGCAGCCACGGTGCTCGGAGCACGCCCTCGCTCCGGCCGAGCGCTGGCGCCTGCTGCTGGGCCGCCCGGGTAGGGCTGGCCTCGCCGGCCGTAGTGCCCGACTCGCCACCGCGCTGGACGAGTTGTACGGCAGCGGGCACGGTGAGGGTTCCGGTCCGGGCCTGGACGACCGGAGCGGTGGGCGGGGTGGCCGCGAGGCACCGTTCCCCGGGGTGCGCGAGTGGGCCGAGGAGTTGGAGGCGCTGTTCGGTCCGGGCGTGCGGGAGGAGGTCCTGGCGACGGCCGTCGCCCATGGCCGGTCGGACGTCCTGGAGGCGATCGACCCGTCCGCCGTCCGCCCGTCGGTGGACCTGCTGCGGACGGTGCTGGACCACGCGGGCGGCCTGCCCGAGGCACGGGTGGCCCGGCTGCGCCCGCTGGTGCGGCGGCTGGTCGACGAGTTGAGCCGTGAGCTGGCGACCAGGCTGCGTCCGGCGCTGACCGGGATCAGCGTGCCGCGTCCGTCCCGGCGTCCGGGCGGCGGGCTGGACCTCCACCGGACGATCCGGGCGAACCTGGCCACCGCCCGCCTGGATCCGGACGGCGGCGGGACGGTGATCGTCCCCGAACGTCCGGTCTTCCGCACCAGGGCGCGGCAGGCCAACGACTGGCGGCTGATCCTGGTGGTGGACGTGTCCGGGTCGATGGAGGCCTCCACGGTCTGGGCGGCGCTCACCGCGTCGATCCTGGCCGGGGTGCCCTCGTTGAGCACCCACTTCGTCGCCTTCTCCACCGAGGTCCTCGACCTGACGGAGAGGGTGGCGGATCCGCTGAGCCTGCTGCTGGAGGTGCGGGTCGGCGGCGGCACCAGCATCGCGACCGGGCTGCGCTACGCGCGGGAGCTGGTGACGGTGCCGTCGCGGACACTGATCGCGGTGGTCAGCGACTTCGAGGAGGGCGGTCCGGTCAACGGGCTGATCGCCCAGACCCGGGCGCTGGTGGACTCCGGCGTGCACCTGCTCGGCTGCGCGGCCTTGGACGACACCGGGACGGCCCGGTACTCGACGTCGGTCGCGGGCCAGCTGGTCGCGGCCGGTATGCCGGTGGCGGCACTGAGCCCGTTGGAACTGGCCCGCTGGGTGGGGGAGAAGGTGCGATGAACGAGACGCGGACGACGCAGGGCGACGGCTGGCCGGGTGTCCGGCCCGAGGTGGTCGCCGAGGTGGTGTCCGGGCTGAGCGCCCGGCTGCAGAAGCGGCTGGACGGTGCGGCCGCGAAGCTGGCGCAGCAGCCGCTCGGCCGTGCCGGCGACAAGTGGCGGGTGCGGGTGGACGAGGAGAGCCTGCTCGTCCTGCACGCCCCGGGCGGGGTGGTCGCCGACCCGGCCGACGTGCGCTGCGGCTGCCTGCTGGCCCCGGCCTGCGTCCACCGCGCCGCCGCCGTCACCCTCTGCCCACTGGCCGGGGACGTCGACGCCGTCGAGCCGGGGGAGGTGACCGGGGCGGCAGAGACGCCAGAGACAGCAGAGACGGCAGAGACAGCGGAGGCAGTGACGGCGTCCGGACCGGTCGAGCCCGTCGGAGCCCCGGAAGCCCCCGCCGCCCTCGCCCCGTCCGAACTCGCCGCAGCCCGGCACCTCCACCGGGCCGCCTGCGCGCTGCTGGCCGCCGGGGTGAGCGGGGCGGGCGCGGTCTCGCAGGCCGAGTTGCTGC
>NZ_MECK01000627.1 GCF_014596465.1 Streptomyces sp. CBMA123
CGGCTGCGGGGGGGTGGGGGGCTTGGGTGTCGGCGCCGGCGGCGGCCAGCCGGGCGAGGGCCAGGCAGTCGGCCAGGCCGCGGACCAGGTCGGCGTTGCCGATCCGGGCCAGCGGGCCGGTGCCGGGCGGCTGTTCGGCGGCGTGGCGCTCGCTGGTGAACGGGCTCTGCCAGAGCTGGACGGGGTGCAGCCGGGTGGGGCCGTCCTCGGCGGGGCGCAGGGCGATCAGGGTGCCGTCGTCGAGCAGCGCGTAGCCCTGGCAGGAGAGCGGGGCGGCGGCCTCCTGGCGGACGGAGTTGTACGGCTGGAGCAGCGCGTGCCCGTCGGTGGTGGAACGGAACTCGTAGAGCACGTCCTCGCCGTTGGGGGAGAGGACGGTGCGTTCGTACGTCAGGCCGTCCACCGGCTGGTCGAAGGTGCGCACGGTGCCGTCGGCGAGGTGGCAGCCGCCGGGGAAGGCGACGCCCTGGTCGGCGGGCAGCCGCAGGCAGGCCTGGCCGAGGGCGTCGATCCGGGTGACCTGGCCGGTGGGCAGGTGGACCACCAGGTGCCGGACGGTCTCCTCCTGGTACGGGCGTACCCGCACCAGCAGCAGGGTGGCGAGCCGGGCGTGGGCGATCTGGGCGTCGGCGAGGGTCTGGAGGGCCTCGGCGAGCGGCTCGTGGTGCAGTTCACGGCCGTCGGGGGTGGTGAGGGTGAGCCGGCCGCCGTCCACGCCGAGGTGGACTTCCCCGGCGAGGTCGGCGCGCGGCGCGGTGCCGGGGGCGGCGGGCAGTTGGTCGTCGCGGGTGAGCGCCGTCCAGTCGGGCTGTCCGCCGTCGGCGGGGGTGTGGTCGCGTTCGCCGCGTCCGTCCTGGTAGGCGGCCCGGCCGTCGTCGAGGCGCCAGCGCAGCACCCGGACGTCGGTGGCGGCGGGGCCGGTGCGGAAGACGGCGAGCAGTCGGCCGCCGACCGGGCGCAGCCGTTCGAGCCGGGCGTCGCGGAAGTAGCGGCGCAGGTCGGTGAGGTCCTGGCGCAGCCGCGGGTCGTCCAGCAGCGGGCCCCCGGCGGGGGAGAGGTCGTCGGCCCGGTAGAGGCCGAGGACGTCGGTGAAGTCCCCGGCGTCGTCGACCACTTCGGCCGGACGGGTGCCGAGCAGCAGCTGCCCGCCGACGGCGGTGAGGTCCTGCGGCAGGCAGGGCCGGGCGGTGGTGAGCCGCCCGGTGCCGGTCAGCCGCAGTTCCCCGCCGCCGAACTCCTCGACCCGGCGGTCGTTCAACGCCCGTGCTCGGTCGGCGAGTTCGGCGGCCGATCGGGCGAGCCGGCGGCGCAGGACCTCGTAGCTGCCGGTGTCGGGCCGGGCGTCGTCGAGGGCTTCCACGGTCATGTTCCTCAGCTGCTCGGCGGGTGACTACTTGCTGCCGTTGGCGCCGGCCAGCGCCCCGATCGGGGTCTCGGCGATCCCCAGCTTCTTCGCGGAGTCCAGCAGTTGCCGGAGCTGCCCGGTCTGCTCGCCGCCGCCGCCGATCAGCTTGAGCAGCAGCGCGGACACCGTCAGGTTCTGCACGTCCGCGGTGGACACCGAGGACAGCATCCGGGTGAGGTCCTCGGTGAAGTCGGACCGGCCGTCCAGCCAGGGGCCGGCCAGCGCCTGGGCGGTCTGCGAGTGGCCGACGAAGGCGTCCACGCTCTTGCCGGCCGTCACCGACTGCACCAGCCTGTCGAAGAACACCGAGTCCCCGCCGACGATGTCGATCTTCGCCTTCTCCAGTCCGGCCGCGACCAGCGCGGCCTGGGCCTCGGCGATCTGCCGCTGCGCGTCCAGCCCGGCGAGCCGGACGTCCTTCTCGGCGGCCAGCCGCAGCCGGTACTCCTCGTGCCCGCGCGAGGCCTCGTCCAGCTTGGCCATCGCCGCGGCCTTCTCGGTCAGGCCCTCGGCCTCCGCCTTCAGCTTGGCGCCGACCTCCAGCGCGGTCGCCCTGGCCTTCTCGGTCTGGACGACGGCCTCGGCGCGGCCGACCTTCTCCACCGCGGCGGCCTCCTGCTCCCGCACCTGTACCCGGGCCAGCCCCTCGGCGGCGGCCTCCGCCCGGACGCCCTCGGCCAGCTTGACCTTGGCGGCCGCGTCCAGCTCGGCGGCCTGCTGCCGGGCCTCGGCCAGCACCAGCGACTCGCGGGCCTTGTGCGAGGCGGCCTGCTCGGCGGCCTCGGCGGCCTTGATGTCCTTGACGAGCTTCTCCTGCGCCTCCGCCTCGGCCTGGATGACCACGGCCTTGCGCACCCGCTCGGCCTCCTCGACGGCCCGCAGGGTCTTGACGGCCTCCTCCTGCTCGGCGACGGTGCGCTCGACCGCGACCCGCTCGCGGACCACGTCGGCGACCTCCCGGCGGCGGGACTCGACCTCCTTCTGCTTGGCCATCACGGCGAGTTCGGTCTCCCGCTCGCGGCCGACGACCTCCAGCAGCCGGTCCTTCTCGATCCGCTCGTTCTCCACCGCGATCACCCGCTCGCGGTTCTTCTGCGCCACCGCGACCTCGCGGGCCTGGTTCTCCCGCTGCACCCCGAGGACCTCCTCGGTGCGCAGGAAGGCGGTCTGGGCGTTGAGCCGCTCCTCCTCCTGCACCCGGGCGATCACCGCATCCTCCTTGGCCCGCAGGGTCTCGATCTCGCGGCGCTGGCGGATCTCGGCGTCGGCCTGGCGGCGTTCGAGCTCCAGGACGGTCTCCCGGGCGTCCACGTTCTGCCGGGTGATCTCCTTCTCCTCGGTGCGCTGGTACTCGTTGGTGCGCACGTGCTCGATCGCGGTCAGCTCGGTGATCTTGCGGATGCCCTGGGCGTCCAGGATGTTGTCGCTGTCCAGCTGGCTCATCGGGGTCTGTTCGAGGTGGTCGATGGCCGCGTCCTCGAGGGTGTAGCCGTTGAGGTCGGTGCCGATGACCGCGATGATCTGGTCCCGGAACTCGTGCCGGTGGGTGTACAGGTCGGTGAAGTCCAGCTGCTTGCCGACGGTCTTGAGCGCCTCGGCGAACTTCGCCGCGAAGAAGTCCTGGATCGCCTGCGGGTCGGAGGCCCGGACGGTGCCGATCGACTGCGCCACCTTGACGACGTCCTCGACGGTCTTGTTCACCCGGACGAAGAAGGAGATCCGGATGTCCGCCCGGATGTTGTCCCGGCAGATCAGGCCGTCCCGGCCGGCCCGGTGGATCTCCACCGTCTTCGCGGTGATGTCCATCAGCTCGGCCTTGTGCAGGATCGGCAGGACGATCGCCCCGGTGAAGGTGACGTCCACGCTCCTGGTCCGGGAGACGATCAGCGCCTTGCCCTGCTCGACCTTCTGGAACAGGCGGCCCACCAGGAGCAGCGCGGCGAACAGGATGAGCAGCACGACGGCGATGAGTACGCCGAAACCCACGGCGATGGTGTCCATCACGGAGTCCTTTGACGAGACGGTGGTGCGAAGTGGTTTGCGTGGCAAAAGAACTGACGTGACGTCAGAGGCCCGGCGGGGGTGGGTCGAACGGCGCGACCAGGAAGTGCTCGCCGTCCGGGTCGTAGTCGTAGATCAGCGCGGTGCGCCCGGCCGTCAGCCCCGGCTCCGGGTCCGGGGTGCGGACCTGCACGGTCGCGGTGGAGCCGTCCTCGGCGGTCACCTCGGCCTGCCCGAAGCCGGCCGTCACCCGGCCGGTGCGGATCACGCAGACCCGGCCGACGAAGTCCCCCCGGGTGATCGGCCGGTCCTGCGGGAACAGCCGCCGCAGCGGCCGGACGAGCACCCGGGTGCCCGCCCAGGAGGCGACCAGCGCGACGGCGAACACGCCGCCGCGCGCCGGTGCCCCCGAGGTCAGGACGGTGCCGGCCAGGCTGACGAACCAGGCGAGCGCGACCAGCAGCGACAGCGCCACCGTCGCGGGAACCCCGCCCAGCCCGAGCGCGTCCAGCACGCCCCCGTGGTGGCCGGCGCCCTGCCCCCCGTGGGCATCGGCCGCGCCGTGGGTGCTCCCCCCGGCACCGTGCCCGCCGGACGCCCCGTGGGCCACGCTCCCCCCGACACCGTGCCCCCCGGCACCGTGTCCGACGTGACCCACCGGGCCGGCGTGCCCGGCACCCAGGTGGTGCCCGACGCCATGCCCCCCGTGCACGGCGTCGAACCCCAGGCCGCCGACCAGCATCAGCAGCCAGTACCCGACGACCACCACCAGCGCGAAACTGAACAGCGCCGTCGGAAAGGCCAGCGCGGCCGCGAAGAAGTCCCCCGTCCCGGCCATGCCCCCCGCCTCTCCCACGACGCCGCACATCGGCGCCGGGGAGATCATGGCAGCGGGGGAGGCGTCCGCACATTGCCAGGATCCGGCAATCTTTACGGCCTTTTGACACCCTGGTACGCACGCCCGCCGTGACATTGCGACAACCGGGCAACAGGACGGCCCCGGGCGGGTCGGCCGGGGTTTGCGGACCCCGCCCGGCGGCCTTCCGGCGCCCCGCAGGACGCGCCTACAGCGGCTGCTCCGGCCAGTTCAGCAGCCGCGCCCCCATCGCCGCCGTCTCAAGGGTGAAGCGCTGCAGGGCGTCCGCCGGGTCGTAGCCGGTGAGTGCCTTGATCCGCTCCAGCCGGTAGCCGAGGGTGCGCACGCTCAGCCCCAGCCGGCGCGCCGCCTCCGCGTTCACGTACGCCGCCTCCGCCTGCACCGCGATGGTGTCCAGCAGCGGACGGGCGCCGCCGCGCGCCTCGCTCAGCGGGCCGAGCACGCTGCGCACCAGGTCGGCCATCGCCGCCCGGTCGCGCATCAGCACCGGGAAGACCAGCAGCTCCTCGGCCTTCAGCAGGCGGGCCGGCAGGCCGAGCCGCTGGGAGTAGTCCAGGGCGTCCAGCGCCTCGTCGTAGCTGCGCAGCACCCCGCTGGCGCCCGAGTGCCGGCGCCCGGTCGCCACCCGCAGCACCGGGCGGTAGCCGGGGCCGGGGCGCAGCGTGAGGTCCGCGAAGGCCTCCAGTACGGCCCGCTCGGAGTCCGGGGCGATGCACACCAGCCGGCCGTCCTTGCTGGCCAGCAGGACGTCCCGCTCGCCGAACCGGCCGGTCAGCTCCCGCTCCACCCGGTGCACCAGCGGATGGACGTCCGCGAACGGCTCGTCGCCGACCGCCACCGCCACCGTGTACGCGCCCGCCAGCCGCAGCCCGAACCGCTCCGCCCGCTCGGCCAGCAGCCCGAGGTCGGTGCGGCCGTGCAGCAGGTCGTCGATGAACTCCCGCCTGGCGGCCTCCTCCTGACGGACAGCCAGGCGCTGCGCCCGCTCGTGGCCCTCGCCCAGTGCGGCCAGCGCGGCATCGGTGGCGGCCAGCACCGCGTCGCCCATCCGGCGCAGTTCGCCGACGCTGCCGGCGGCGGTCGTCCCGGGCAGCGTCTGCCAGGCCCGCCGGGCCGCCGCCAGGCAGTGCGAGACCACCTCGCGCAGCCCGTAGCCGGCCTCGGCGCAGTGCTCGCCCAGCCTGCGCAGGCCCTCCAGCTCCTCCCGGCGCAGCAGGCGCCCGGTGCGGGAGACGTCGGCGAGCAGGAGGAGGTAGGCCTCGGCCAGCTCGGCGGGTATGTCGTCGTACTCGTTGGTCTCGTTCACCGCGCGCTGCCAACCCCCGTGTGGCCTGGATTTTCGGCGGTGAACCTTATCAGGATCCGTACGGCCGGATCGGGGCCCTCACGGCCGGGTGCCCCGGGCGCGGCCCCCGGTCCGCCGCCCTGGTCCGCCCCCCGATCCACCGCTTCGGGTCGCCGTGGCGGGGCGAGGACGGAGGATGGAAGGGGTGCCCGGGGGCCGTGGCTTGCCCGGCACCCCACTGAGGCGTTAGACATCTAGATGTCCTGCTGGACGTCCTTGCTCCGCCCCGGCGCGGCTCCACCCGAAAGGCCACCCGCATGTCCCTGGTCAACTTCCGCGACCCCGCCGCCCTCAGCGACCCCGAGGGCCTGCGGATCCGCCCCGGTGTGCTGTACCGCTCCGCCCAGCCCTTCCCGGCCGCCGACGAGGCCGTCGTCGCCCAGCTGCGCTCCTGCGACATCCGCACCGTCGTCGACCTGCGGGACCCCCGCGAGACCCGCCCCGAGGACTGGGCCGCCGCCGAGGCCGCCGGGATAACCGTCGTCGCCGCCCCGGTGAACCCCGCCACCGACGTCCTCACCGCCCACATGGCGACCATGACCACCGCCGCCGACCTCGGCGCGTTCTACCTGCTGCTCGCCGAATCCGCCCCCGAGGCCGTCGCCGCCGCCGTCGAGGCCGCCACCCGCCCCGGCGCCGTCCTGCTGCACTGCGCCGCCGGCAAGGACCGCACCGGCCTGCTCACCGCGCTGCTCCTCGACCTCCTCGGCGTTCCCGTCGAGCGGATCGTCGCCGACTACGCCCGCACCGCCGACGCCCTCCCGCAGATCTTCGCCAACCTCGCCGAGCGCCACCGCAGCGCCCTCAACGGCCAGGGCGCCACCCGCGTCACCGGCCCCGAGGGCCGCCGGCTCACCATCCCCGCCCCGCTGCTGGAGGCCCCCGCCGAGGCGATGACCGTCTTCCTCGGCCAGGTCCGCGCCCGCCACGGCGGCGCCGAGGCCTTCCTGCCCGCCTGCGGCGTCCCGGCCGCCACCCTGGGCGCCTTCCGCGCCAAGGCGGCGGTCACCACGGCCTGAGCGACCTGCGCCGTCGTCGTTTCCGACGCCAGGGTTCATGCCGATGTATTCGGCATTCCGTCTGGCGGGGGTTCGCACGGCCGAACAAGAGGGAGTTACAGCATGAGCGCCGTGCCCATCCGGCGGCCCCCGCCGCCGATGCCTGGTCGCACGCCGCGCGGGCTGCGCGAGGCGATCGCCGCGCCGGGACGGCGCGGCGCCTCGACATCCGGTGATCGTGCGGGACTTCACACGTCCCGCCGCCGCACCACCACCATCGTCACCGCCACCGAGACGACCGCCCAGACCCCCATCGTGATCCAGGAGTCCAGCACGCTCGGCGCCCACTTGCTGATCGTGCTCAAGGAGTCGGGGTTGTAGGTGAGCCGGTTGACGGTGGACAGCGGCAGGTGGCTGCCGATCTCGTGCAACCACCGGTAGCGGTCCCCGCCGAACATCAGCGGCATGATGAAGAACAGCAGCACCAGCGACACGATCGAGGCGGTGGCGTGCCGCAGCACCGCGCCCAGCGCCATCCCGATCAGCGCGCAGACCGGCACGATCGCCGCGTAGGCGAGCACGGCCCGCAGGCTGACGCCTTCGGTGATGGAGAGCCCGACGTGCCGGGAGGCCAGCATGGCGTTGGTGGTGAAGAAGGACACCGCCGACACCACGGCTCCCGCCAGCGCGGTGATCCCGCCGATCAGCAGCACCTTGGCGGCGATCACCCCGCGCCGGTCGGGCACGGCGGCGAAGGTGGTGCGGATCATGCCGGTGGTGTACTCGCCGAACACGGTGATCGCCCCGAGGCTGCCGGCCGCGATCGCCATCAGGTAGCACGCGATGTCGCTGAGGCCGTGGTACAGCGGGTCGTAGCGGTACGGCGGGAAGCCGGGCATCCGTGCCGGCGGGTGGTCGATGTACGTCAGGTCGCTGTGCACGGCGTTGATGTTGATCACGATCGCGACCAGCGAGGCGAGCGCCAGCACCCAGTACGTCGAGCGCAGCGAGCGCAGTTTGATCCACTCGGCGGCGAGCAGGTCGGTGAACCGGGGTGCCGGTTCGGTGGTGCGGGCGGCCTCGGCGCGGATCAGGGTCATGGTGCTCATCGGGTCTCTCCAGCCAGGTACTCGACGCTGTCGGCGGTCAGGGACATGAACGCGGACTCCAGGGACGACGTCCGGGTGGCGAGCTCGTGCAGCACCAGGCCTTCCCGCAGCGCGAGTTCACCGATCCGCTCGGCGGGCATCCCGGTGACGATGCCGAACTGCGGCTCCACCAGAGCGACTTCTGCTCCCTCGGCGCGCAAGGCATCGGCCAGCAGCGGGAGTTCCGGCGCCCGGACGGCCACGCTCGACTCCGCGTGTCGGGCCGAGAACTCGGTGAGGCTCTCGTCGGCGATCAGCCGGCCGCGGCCGATGACGATCAGCCGGTCGGCGGTGTGCTCCATCTCGGCCATCATGTGGCTGGAGACGAAGACCGTGCGGCCCTCGTCCGCGAGCCGGCGGAACAGTCCGCGCACCCAGAGCACGCCCTCCGGGTCCAGCCCGTTCAGCGGCTCGTCGAAGAGCAGCACGGGCGGGTCGCCGAGCAGCGCGCCGGCGATGCCCAGGCGCTGCTTCATGCCCAGCGAGTAGCCGCCGATCCGGCGCCCGGCGGCCTTGCCGAGGCCGACCTCGGCGAGCACCTCGTCCACCCGCCCGAGCGGGATCCGGTTGCTGCGGGCCAGCGCCGACAGATGGGCCCGGGCGCTGCGCCCGCCGTGCACGTCGCTCGCGTCCAGCAGCGCGCCGACGTGCCGCAGGCCGCGCGGCCTGCCGGCGAAGGGCACGCCGTCGACGGCGACGGTGCCCTCGGTGGGGGTGTTGAGGCCCAGGATCATCCGCAGCGTGGTGGACTTGCCCGCGCCGTTGGGGCCCAGGAAGCCGGTGACGGTGCCCGGCTTGACGGTGAAGCTCAACTGGTCGACGGCCGTGGTGGCGCCGTACCGCTTGGTCAGTCGCTCGATCTCGATCACGGGGACAACACTGCCGGTGGGGGCCGCGGTCGGGCATCGGGCGGCGGGACACAATCGCAGGTCACCGCCCCCGCCCCCAGGACTACTCCCCCGGGCCAATGCGCCGCCGCCCCGCCCGCCGCTACCATCGCGTCATGATCACCGAACCCCGCCCGCCGCTGCTCCGGCGCCTGCCCGCGGGCGTGTGGGTGGCGGCGTTCTGGACGGCCATCGTGCTGTTCCGGTTCTTCACCCGGGTCGACGAACTCCGGCACCTCCTCGAGTACCAGGGCAACACCGAGGACATGCCCCTGGTGGTCACGGCCGTGGTCACCACCCTGGTGGCCTTCCTGTTGGTCCGGCTGCCGCTGGCGGCCGTCGCGGCGGGCCTGGCGGGCGGCGTCTTCGCGCTCGGGATGTGGACGCAACCGGCGACGGCGCCGGTGCAGTTCCTGATCGCCGAAGGGGTGGTCGCATACTGCGCGGCCACCCGCTCCCGCCTGGTGTCGACGCTCGCGGCGGGGATGCCCCTGGCCGTGCTCGCCGGGCTGTTCCTCTGGGGAACCGTCAACGGCCAACCCGTGAACCCGTACGCCTACCTGGGCCTCGCCGCGACCGTCCTGATCGCCTGGCTGATCGGCAACACCGTCCACCAGAGCCGCACCCACGCCGAGGCCCTGCGCGGCCGCGCCGCCGAGCAGGCCGTCACCGCCGAACGGCTGCGCATCGCCCGCGAGTTGCACGACATGGTGGCCCACAACATCGGCATCATCGCGATCCAGGCGGGCATGGGCAGCCGGGTCATGGACACCCAGCCCGCCGAGACCCGCAACGCGCTGGACGCCATCGAGGCCACCAGCCGGGAGACCCTGGCCGGGCTGCGCCGGATGCTCGGCGCGCTGCGGCAGGGCGAGGGGGAGGCCGCGCCGCTCGAAGTCGCCCCCGGACTCGACGAGTTGGACCGGCTGGTGGAGCGGACGGCGGGTGCCGGGGTGCGGGTCGCGCTCACCCGGCGCGGCGCGGCCCGTCCGGTGCCGGCCGAGGTGGACCTCGCCGCCTACCGGATCGTCCAGGAGGCGGTCACCAACGTGGTCAAGCACTCCGGCACCCGGGACTGCCACGTCACCGTCGAGTACGGCGCGGAACGGCTCGCCGTCACCGTCGTCGACCTGGGCGCGGGCACGGCCGCCCACACCCCCGGCACCGGCTACGGGCTGGCCGGCATGCGCGAGCGGGTCGCCCTGCTGCACGGTGAGTTCAGCGCCGGCCCGCGCCACGAGGGCGGCTTCCGGGTCGCCGCCCTGCTGCCGATCCCGGCCGCCCCCGCGGCACCCGCCGTACCCGCGGCACCCGCCGTACCCGCGGCACCCGCCGTACCCGCGGCACCCGCCGCATCCGAAACAGCCGCCCTGGAGGTGGGACCGTGATCCGCGTCGTCCTGGTCGATGACCAGCCGCTCATCCGCACCGGCCTGCGGGTGCTCATCGCCGACGCCCCCGACCTGGAGGTGGTCGGCGAGGCCGGCAACGGCGCCGAGGCCGTCGAACTGGTCACCCGGCTGCGCCCGGACGTCGCCGTGATGGACATCCGGATGCCCGGCATGGACGGCATCGAGGCCACCCGCCGGATCCTCGCCGACCCGGAACTGCCCACCCAGGTCCTCGTCCTCACCACCTTCGACGACGACGACTACGTGTACGGCGCGCTGCGCGCCGGGGCGAGCGGCTTCCTGGTCAAGGACCTCGCCCTGGAGACCATCCTGGACGGCGTGCGGGTGGTCGCCGCCGGGGACGCCCTGCTCGCCCCCGCCATCACCCGCCGCCTGATCGGCGAGTTCGCCGCCCGCCCGGAGACGGCCGGCCGGCCCCGGACGTCCGCCGAGGGCGTCACCGAGCGCGAGCGCGAGGTGCTCACCCTGGTCGGCCGTGGCCTGTCCAACACCGAGATCGCCGAGGAACTCACCATCAGCGTGGCCACCGCCAAGGCGCACGTCGCCCGGCTGTTCACCAAGCTGGGCGCCCGCGACCGGGTCCACCTGGTCATCCACGCCTACGAGTTCGGCCTGGTCGCACCCTCGTAGACGGCTCCGGACAGCGCGAAGCGCCGGGGTGGGCACACAGCCCACCCCGGCGCCTTCCCCCGCATCGGATCGTCAGGGCACGAGACCCCTCAGGCCCTTCGGATCCGCCGGGTCATCCGTTCCCGAGCTGCCCCACGCTGCCCGGGAACCGGTGCTCACGCGACGGTGCTCAGTGGACGATCGCGTGCGAGATCTGGCACCCGCTGACCGCGTTCGACCAGGTGCCCTGCATGGCGAACGAGCCGGTCGCGAAGGCCACGTTCTGCGAGCCGCCGGTGCCGCCGACGCCCTTCCAGGCGCACTTGTCGGCGTTCTCGGCGCCGGAGGAGTCGGTCCAGCCGCCGGCCGGGAACTGGTCGGTGACGGTCTCCGAGTACTCGTGGCCGAACACCATGGTCACGCCGTCGAGCAGGCCCGCGTTGCCGGTGTTGACGTAGTTCTGGCCGCAGGAGGAGCCCATGTCGGTCACGTACGGGTCGTTGGTGAACGCCAGGTCGCCGTACGGCGAGGTGGCCGCGCCGCCGGTCAGCGTGGTGTCGCCGTTCCAGTCGTGCCAGGCGCAGAAGTTGCCGGTCGAGGTGTTGAAGCCGTCCGGGTGGGTGCCGGTCGGCGAGAGCACCACGTACTGCACGTTGCGGTTGGACGCCGCGGTGGTGTTGCCGAAGTGCCCGGCGCCCTTGATGGCCTCGTTGGCGATCTGGTTGCCGGTGGCCTGGCCCGGGGCGGCGGCCGAGGGGTCCACCCAGACGCCGGCCAGCGCGCCGCCGGTCGGGTAGCCGACGTGCGCGGCGGTGGACGCGCAGGTGGTGGAGCCCTTGGCGACGCCCTCGCAGTACTGGGTCATGACGCCGGACCAGGTCTCGTTGTTGGTGCCGAGGCCCTTGAAGAGCTGCTGCGCCCGGACGGCCTCGCCCGACGGGTCACCGCTCAGGGTGGTGTAGCCGTTGGCGTCGGTGCCCTGGCTGCCCCACTGGGAGCCCCAGAAGATCAGGTAGACCCGCGGCGCGCCGGTGGTGACACCGACGCCGTTGACACCGCCGCCGAACTTCAGGTTCGACGTACGGGTCGCGGCCGCGGAGGCGGCGTTGGCGTGCTCGGCGCCCTCCTTGGTGGGGACGGCACCGTGCCGGTACGGGTGGCTGTTCCCGGCGAACTCGCTGCCCGGCTGGTCGGCCTGGGCGGCCGGAGCGGCGGCGAATCCGGCGGCGGCCAGCGCCAGCGCGCTGAGCCCGGTCAGGGCCCGGACTCGTGCCCGGCGGGAGGTGGGGGACATGCCCATCGTGAGGGTTCCTCTCTCATGCCGACCGCACACCGGTAGGGCGCGGCGACACCGTGGGGGGACAACTAGGGAGGAGCGACGACGGCGAACCGGGTGCCACCGACCGTTCGTCATGAACAGTCAGTGAAGCGGGGATGGGGGACCGGTTCACTGCCGACGGCCGGAAGCAAAGCACCGCCGCCGAAACCGGGTCAACGACGCCGAGAGTAAGACCAGCCCCAAGAGCGGCCCGGGAAAACGTATGGAAATTCAAAAACCCCCAGCAGACAGCCCGTTGATGCGCGTAGCGACGCGGAATCTCAACAGTTGAAGGGCCTGTCTACACCGTATTGCCCTCCCCACGACCTGCACCGATCACCCACCCCGGCCCCCTTCCGCCGCCCCGGTCGGTGCCCTACGGTGTGCTGACCCGGCGCCGGCTCACGCCTCCGGGCCCTCGACCTCGGAGATCCGCATGATCCGCCCGTGGGAGTCCAGCACCACGTCGTAGGCGTTGCCGTCGCAGCCGTACGGGTCGGCCGGGTCGCGTTCGGCCAGGCAGTCGTTGAGGTGGGTGACCAGTTCGTCGAGCTGGACGGGCTTCGCGGGCTCCTGGCGCGGGCGGTCGACCAGGGTGGCGGCGACGCCGGCGGCGGCGAAGGCGTAGTGGACGGGGGAGCCGGTGGCCTCGTAGTGCGGCGGGGTGCAGGCGTAGCGGGCGGGCTGGGCGGTGAGTTCGGCGGGGCCGGCGGCGACCACGATCAGCACCTGGTGGCCGGGGGCCGGCTCCGGGGCGGCGCACACCGGGTCGGTGGCGTCGGGCGCGGCGGGGGCGTCGGGAGCGGCGATGGTGCCGGCGGTGGGGTAGGTCCCGTCGTCGGCGAGGTCATCGTCGTCGAGCAGCGGGTCGTCCACGCCCTCATCGGCGAGGGCCGCGGCCGAGGAGGCGGCCGCGACCGTCGGCCGGGAGTCGGCGGGCGTGCAGCCGGTGAGGCCGACGAGGGCGGTGCCGGTCAAGGCGGCGGCGGCGAGGAGGATGCGGGGCACGGCCATGGCACAAGTCTCCCCGGGCGTCGGTGGTGGTCGGCACCCGGGTACACGAGCGGCGCGCGCCGGACGGTTCCCGCCCCGGTACGAAGGTTGCCGCCCCCGCCGGACGGCTCCCACCCTCGCACGAATGTTCCCGCCCCCGCCGGATGTGCGGATCCGGCGGGGGCGGGAGGTCTCCGAGGGACGGGAGGTCCCCAAGGGGGCGGGCGTCAGACCGCGACCGGCCGCTGCGCCTCGTACGTCTCGCGCACCCGGGCCTGCGCCGTCCCGCCCGCGCCCAGGTGGTCGAGCCCGAGCAGGGCCGCGCCCAGCACCGGCGGCGCGACGACCACCCGGGGCTCGGCCAGCGGCGCGGCCCGCGCCAGCCGGGCCGTCACGTTGTCGAGCAGCAGCGGCTGCCGAGAGGCGAGCACCCCACCGCCGAGCACCACCGGGGTCGGGGCGTCCAGCAGGTCCAGCCGGCCGAGGGCGACCGCGGCCAGCCGGACGATCTCGTCGGCCTGCCGGTCGATCAGCTCCAGGGCGACGGCGTCCCCCTCGGCCGCGACCGCGAACAGCACCCGGACGATCTCGTGCAGCCGGGTGCCCGGCAGGTGCCCGAGGTGGACGGCCTCGGCGACGGCGCCGGCGCTGGGCAGGCCGAAGTGTTCGGCGATGGCGCGGGCCAGACCGGTCGGCCCGCCCCGCCCGTCCTCCGCGCGCACCGCGTGCCACATGCTGTTGATGGCGAGTCCGGAGCCGCCGCCCCAGTCGCCGGTGAGTTCGCCGAGGGCGGGGAAGCGGGCGGTGCGCCCGTCCGGCAGCAGTCCGACGCAGTTGATCCCGGCGCCGCAGACCACCGCGACCCCGCGCGGGCCGTCGGTGCCGGCCCGCAGCAGGCCGAAGGTGTCGTTGACGACGGTGTTGCTGAGGCCCCACGGGTGCGATTCGAGGGCGGTGCGCAGCGCCTCCTCCTCGACCGGCAGGTCGGCGTTGGCCAGGCAGGCGCTGACGTGGCTGGTGAGCACGCCGCGGAAGGCGGGGAGGCCGGCCGCCGCCGCGGCTTCCTCGACCAGCGGGGCGAGGCCGGCCACGGCCGCGGCGCCGCCGATCTTCTGGGGGGCGAAGCCGCCGCCGCGGGCGGTGCCGCGGACGGTGCCGTCGGCGCCGATCAGGGCGACGTCGGTCTTGGAGTTGCCCGCGTCGATGGCGAGGACGCCGGGCAGGAGTGGTTCGGGCTGGTGGGTCATCAGGTCCCCGCGGCTCGTACGTGGCCCGGCCGCAAACCCCGGCCGGGGGTGGTCCGTCTCCTCACGGCCGGGCCCTCCCGGAGGGCCCGGCAAGGGCGGTCAGGCCCAGGCGAGGTGCTCGCGGTTGTGGGCGAGCAGCCGGTCCGTGAGCCGGTCGGCGAGTTCGATCTGGCCGACCAGCGGGTGGGCGAGCAGGGCGTCGAAGACCCGGTCGCGTCCGCCGCGCAGGGCGGCGTCGAGGGCGAGGTGCTCGTACGAGGTGACGGCGGCGATGAGCCCGGCGTACAGCGGCTCGACCGGCCGCTGCGGCAGCGGCCGTACGCCCCGGGCGTCGACCTCGGCCGGGACCTCGACGACGGCGTCGTCCGGCAGGAACGGCAGCACCCCGTCGTTGCGGGTGTTGACCACCTGGACGGTCGTCCCGCCGTCGGTCCCGAGCAGGGAGGCGATCAGCTGGACGGCGGCCTCCGAGTAGAAGGCCCCGCCGCGCCGGCCGAGCAGTTCGGGCTTGGTGTCCAGGGCCGGGTCGGCGTACAGCTCCAGCAGCTGCCGCTCGATCTCGGCGACCTGCGCGGCCCGGGAGCCCTGCGCCTTGAGCTCCTCGACGACCGCGTCGTGCTGGTAGAAGTACCGCAGGTAGTAGGAGGGCACCACGCCGAGCCGCCGCACGAAGGCCTGCGGCAGGTGGAGGTCCTCGGCGATCTCCTTGCCGTGCGAAGCGAGCAGCTCCGGGAGCACCTCCCGCCCGGTGGCGGCGCCGGGGGCGTCCAGCAGGGTCACCCCGCGCTCCCAGGTGAGGTGGTTGAGCCCGACGTGGTCCAGCCGGACCAGCTCCGGGGCCACTCCCAGGTGGGCGGCGAACTTGCGCTGGAAGCCGATGGCGACGTTGCACAGCCCGACGGCCTTGTGCCCGGCGCTCTGCAGGGCCCGGGTGACGATGCCGACCGGGTTGGTGAAGTCGACGATCCAGGCGTCCGGGTTGGTCCGCCGGACCTGCTCGGCGATGTCCAGCACCACCGGGACGGTGCGCAGCGCCTTGGCGAGCCCGCCCGCGCCGGTGGTCTCCTGGCCGACGCAGCCGCACTCCAGCGGCCAGGTCTCGTCCCGGTTGCGTGCGGCCTGGCCGCCGACCCGCAGCTGGAGCAGCACGGCGTCGGCGTCGGCGACACCCGCCACCAGGTCGGTGGTGACGGTGACCGCCGCCGGGTGCCCCTGCTTGGCGAAGATCCGCCGGGCGAGGCCGCCGATCAGCTCCAGCCGCTCGGCGGCCGGGTCGATCAGTACCAGTTCGCCGATCGGCAGGCTGTCGCGCAGCCGGGCGAAGCCGTCGATGAGTTCGGGGGTGTAGGTCGAACCACCGCCGACGATGGCCAGCTTGAGGCTGGGAACAGTGGACATCAGCCCTTGACCCCTGTCAGTGTCACGCCTTCGATGAAGGCCTTCTGTGCGAAGAAGAAGAGGATGATCACCGGCGCCATCACCAGCAGGGTGGCGGCCATGGTGAGGTTCCAGTTGGTGTGGTGGGCGGCCTTGAACGACTCCAGGCCGTAACTGAGCGTCCAGGCCTCGTGGTTGTTGCTGGCGTAGATCTGCGGGCCGAAGTAGTCGTTCCAGCAGTAGAAGAACTGGAACAGGGCGACGGCGGCGATGGCCGGTTTGGCCATCGGCAGCACGACCCGCAGCAGGGTGCGCAGGTCGCCGCAGCCGTCGATCCGGGCGGCCTCGAGGTACTCCTTGGGGATGGTCATCAGGAACTGGCGCAGCAGGAAGATCGAGAACGCGTCGCCGAAGGCCATCGGGATGATCAGCGGCCAGAGCGAGCCGCCGAGGCCCATCTGCTTCGCCCAGAACAGGTACATCGGGATGACGGTGACCTGCGGCGGCAGCATCATCATCGCGATCACCGCCATCAGCGCCAGGTTGCGGCCGCGGAAGCGGAACTTGGCGAGCGCGTAGGCGACCGGCAGGCTGGAGACGACGGTCAGCAGGGTGCCGGCGCCGGCGTACACCAGGGTGTTGCGCCACCAGGTGAGGAAGCCGGGGGTGTCCCAGACCTCGGCGTAGTTGCCCCAGTTCCAGGAGGTGGGCCAGTAGTCGGTGGTGAGCGCCTGCTGGTCGTTCATCACCGAGGTGAGGAAGACG
Organism: Streptomyces sp. CBMA123; assembly: GCF_014596465.1. Lineage (GTDB taxonomy): Bacteria > Actinomycetota > Actinomycetes > Streptomycetales > Streptomycetaceae > Kitasatospora. The sequence continues at coordinate 16,382 of NZ_MECK01000627.1, forward strand.
AAGACGAAGGGCAGCAGGAAGAACAGCGCGGCGGCGATGGCCAGCGAGTGCACGGCCACCCAGTCGAGCAGCGCGCGGCGCCGGGCGGTCCGGGCGGCGGCGGTGCCCCTGGAGGTGGGGGCCGGGGCCTTACCGGGCCTGATGGTGGGCGTGGGTGTGGAGCTGAGAGTCATGTCGGAGTCCTCATCCGTCGCTAGTCGTCGCTCGCCATGAAGCCGGACTTGCGGCGGAGCAGGACCGAGGTGACGGCCATCGAGAGGGCGAACAGCACCAGGGCGACGACGCAGGCCGCGCCGTAGTTGAAGCGCTGGAAGCCGAGGTTGTAGACCATCTGCGGCAGGGTCCAGGTGGAGCCCTGCGGGTAGCCGGGCTCGAACTGCTGGCCGGAGTTGCCGGCGATGCCGCTGGCGACCTTCCCGGCCACGATCGCCTGGGTGTAGTACTGCATGGTCTGGATGACCCCGGTGACCACCGCGAACATGATGATCGGGGAGATGTTCGGCAGCGTGACGTACCGGAACCGCTGGAACGGGCCGGCGCCGTCCAGCTCGGCCGCCTCGTACTGCTCCTTGGGGACGTCCAGCAGCGAGGCCATGAAGATGACCATCAGGTCGCCGATGCCCCACATGGCGAGCAGGGTGAGCGCGGGCTTGGACCAGTTCGGGTCGGCGAACCAGCCCGGCTGGGGCAGCCCCAGCTCGCCGAGCAGGTGGTTGAGCGGCCCGGTGCCGGGGTTGAGCAGGAAGGCGAAGGCGACGGTGGCGGCCACCGGCGGGGCCAGGTACGGCAGGTAGAAGACGGTGCGGAAGAAGCCCGCCCCGGTCTTGACCTTGGTGATGAGCAGCCCGATGCCGAGGCCGAAGGCGACTCGCAGGGTCACCATGATCAGCACCAGCCACAGGGTGTTGCGCAGGCCCTGCCAGAAGGTCGGCAGCTGGTTGAGGACGTAGTCCCAGTTCTTGAGGCCGTTGAAGGTCGGCGCGCCGAAGCCGTTGTACTGGGTGAAGGAGAAGTAGGCGGTGGAGACGAGCGGGTAGACGAAGAAGACGCTGAACCCGATCAGCCAGGGGGAGAGGAAGGCGAGGGTGCGGGCCGCCTCCCGGCGGCGCTTCCGGCGCAGCAGGTGCTGCGTGGAGGGCGCCGCCGGGTCGGTCGTCCCGGCGCCCTTGCGGGTGCCGAACGCGAGTGACATGGGGAGCTCCGTGGACCGTTCCCGCTACTTCGCCTGGGCGATGTCGGTGTCGATCTGCTTGGCGGTGGCGGCCAGGCCGGCCTTGAGGTCGGTCTGCTTTCCGGACTCGTAGTCGTAGCCGAGGTTCTGCAGCGAGACGATGTACCCGCCGCCGTTGACGCTGGCCGGGGTGGTGCCCGAGTTCGGGTTCTTGGCGACGTCCAGGAAGGTCTTGAAGTTCGCGTCGCTCACCAGCTTCGGCGAGTTGAGCGCGTCGAAGGTGCTGGGCACGTTGTGGATCGCGTTGGCGAAGTTCACCACCGCGTCGGTGTCGGTGGTCAGGTACTTGACGAACTCCCAGGCCGCGGCCTGCTTCTTGCTGGTGCTGGCGATGCCGACGATGGTGCCGGTCTGGTAGCCGCGGCCGTAGGTGGCGGCCTGGTCGTCCGGCACCGGGAACGGCGCGGTGGCCCAGTCGAAGTCCGGCTTGTTCTCGGCGAGCGAGGCGGTGCGCCACTCACCGTCGATGGCCATCGCGACCTGGCCGGTGTGGAAGGGGTTCTTGGCGCTGAACTCCTCGCCGAAGGTGGCGCGGTACTTGTCCAGCTTCGCGTAGCCGCCGAGCTGGTCCACCATGCCCTTCTGCCAGTCGAGCATCGCGCCGACCTTGGGGTCGGTGGCGAGGTTCGACTTGCCGTCGGCGCCGAAGTAGCCGGCGCCGTACTGGCCGAGGAAGTGCTCGGTGGTGGACTCGTAGCCGTGGTACAGCGGCATGAAGCCGAGCTGCTTGTAGGAGTCGCCGTCGGCGATGGTGAGCGCCTTGGCGTCCGCGGCGAACTCACTGAAGGTCTTCGGCGGGGCGGTGATGCCGGCGGCGGCGAAGGCCTTCTTGTTGTAGTACAGCCCGTACGCGTCGCCGAGCAGCGGCAGCGAACACTGGTTGCCCTGGAACTGGGTGTAGTTGAGCATCGCGGCCGGGAAGGTCTTGGCCGCGTCGATGCCGCTCTTCTGCAGCTGGGGCTTGAGGTCGATGAACGCCTTGGTCGAGCAGAACATGCCGACGTTGTTGGTGGTGAAGGAGGACACCACGTCCGGCGCGTCGTCACCGCCGGCCCGCAGGGCCTGGTTGACCTTGTCGTCCGCGACGTTGCCGACCGGCTTGACGTGGATGTTGGGGTGGGCCTTCTCGAAGGCGGCGATGGTGTCGTTGATCGCCTTCACCTCGTTGTCCTGGCTCCAGCCGTGCCAGAAGGTGATGGTGACGTCCTTGCCGCTGGCGGAGTCGTCGGTGCCGCCCGACTCGCTGGAACCGGTGCAGGCGGAGGCGAGCAGGGCCAGGACGGCGCTGCCGGCGACGGCGGCTATCGTGCGGCGGCCTCTGCGGGAGGTGATGGCGTGCACTTCGAGGTCCTCCTGGGGGTGCGCGGGCAGGCGTCATTGCCTCGGGGCCCGCGTAGGGGTTGGGGGAGAGGTGGGTGCAGGTCGTCTTCGGGAGCGGGGGAGCGTCAGTGGGCGGATCAGGGCCGGCCGGGCCGGCAGGACGGGATCAACGGTTGGATCAGTGGGTGATCAGTGGGTGATCAGTGGGTGGATCAGTGGGTGGAGAAGACCGCCTCGCGGGCGTCCGTGAGGGCGCGTTGCAGGGCGCCGAGCAGGACGGGCGAGCCGGGCAGGGCAGTGCTGCGGATCTCCGGCCGGGCGAGGCAGATCCGGGCCAGTTCGTCCTCGACGAGCGCGCGCAGGCGTTCGCCGCCCGCGCTCGGCACCGCGCCGGAGAGGACCACCAGCTGGGGGTCGACCACGGCGACGATCACGGACAGCCCGACGGCGAGCCGTCCGGCCAGTTCGGTGAGGAAGGCCTCGCCGGCGCCCGGGGTCTCCAGGGCCTTGGCGATCGACTCCTCCGCGGTGGGCGCGCCGAGCCCGTGCTCGCGGGCCAGGGTGCGGACGGCCGGTGCGCCGACCTGGTCCTGGAAGCCGCCGAACTTGCGGCGGCGGGTGTCCCACTCGACCGGTGAGCCGGGCACCGGCATGTAGCCGACCTCCCCGGCGCCGCCGGTGAAGCCGCGGTGCAGCCGTCCGGCGATCACGACGGCAGCGCCGACGCCCACCCCGGCCCAGAGCAGGACGAAGTCCTCGAAGCCGGCCGCCGCGCCGGAGGCCTGCTCGGCGACCGCGGCCAGGTTCACGTCGTTCTCGATCGACACCGGGGCGCCGATCGCCGCGGTCAGCTCCTCGACCAGCCGGGGCGAGTGCCAGCCGGGCAGGTGGGAGGCGTAGCGCAGCTTGCCGGTGACCGGGTCGGGGGCGCCGCCGACCCCGATCGCGACGGTGCGCAGGCTCCGCTCGGGCAGTCCGGCCGCGCGCACCGCCTCGGCGACGGCGGCCGCCACTCTCGGCACCGTCCCGGCGGCCGGGACACCTCTGCTGGACACGCTGTGCTCGACCAGCGTGCTGCCGGTGATGTCGGCGATCGCGACCCGGATCCCACTGTTGGTGACGTCCAGCCCGGCGACGTACCCGGCGGACGGATTCACCTGGTACAGCTGCGCGTTGGGGCCCGGCCCGCCCTCGGTGGTACCCACCGGCAGCACCAGCCCGGCCGCCTCCAGCCGGGACAGCAACTGCGAGGCGGTGGGCTTGGACAGCCCGGTCAGACTGCCGATCTGGGTGCGGGAGAGCGGCCCGTTCTCCAGCAGGAGTTCGAGGGCCGCGCGGTCGTTGATGGCGCGCAACAGACTGGGGGTGCCGGCGAGGGGAGCCTTGGCGGTGCTCTTGGTCATGGCCGGAATCCTCCCCTTTCGGCTGATGGACCGGAACTGTTAGGAAACTTTCCAGTCGCTTGGAACAGGACCGTACGGTCCCCGTCAGCGGGGTGTCAATGCCCGGTACCCCGGAGGATGCCGAAGCGTTACCGGCCCCGCCCGCCCACACCGAAGGCCCCGTCCCGCCGAAGCGGGTCCTGCATCCGCCGAGCCTTCAAGAAATGAATTCACAAAAAAGGAGGCCGCCGATGAATACATCGCCCTTATTTACAAGGAGGGGCGGTGTGTCAATGAATAAATGAATGAAGAATAAAAGAGAAGCAAGGGGTGGTGCTGCCACCTCTCGGTGGCCGAGAGGTGGCAGCGCAGGAAGTGCCCTGGCGTGGACTGAATGGAGGAAAGCTCCATTGATGTTGCCCGCCTCGCCCGGACGCGAGGCGGGCAACCCTAAGGGCGAACCGGCCGCTGAAACAGGAGTGGCGGCCTCCTCTGGCGAGGAGGCCGCCACTCAAGGACGGGCTGCCCCTGGACTTCTGCGGCCCTCCCTTGAAATGAAAGAGAAGAAGCTCTCGAGAGCGTCCCCGTCCGGGGCTCCTCAGCGCATTGACTTCTTTCACGGAACCGGGACGGGGATCTCAGACCGGCTGAGCACGCCGTCACTGTCCAGGGGCCGGCGGGAGGTTCGTGACCGTGCGCGGATCCTGGTCACGCGCGTGGAAGCCGAAGCTGATGAGGGCGACGCTCTCTCCGGCACTGAGGGGTGTCCGGCCATGCGGTGTCAACGCGCCGTCGAATACGACGCAGTCGCCGGCGGCGAGATCGCATTCGAGGTAGCCATCGGCGTTGATGAAGACGGTGGTGCTGACCCTGGGCGCGCCGGTGGGGAGAGTGTGCTTGAGGCAGAGGATCAGGTTGGCCTCGCCGTAGCCGAACTCGTCAACGTGGAAGTCGAGGAACTGTCCTTCCTCGTAGGCGATGTAGACGCCGTTGTGCGGCTGTCCGACCTCCAGGCCGGTGGACCGCGCCACGACTGCGGCGATCGAGCGGCCCGCCAGGTACGCGGCGCGGACCGTGCCAGCCTTGTCGACCGCGGCGACGGGGCGGCGTCCGCCCTTGTTGCCCTTGGCCTCTGCGGCGCGCAGTCCGTCGTACGTCAGCTCGCGCTGGAGGTCGCGTTGGAGTTCGCCGGCGGCGAGGGTCTGCACCATGAACTTCACGGTGGACAGCAGTTCGCCGCTGCGCGGGTGGCGGGCGGTGAGGTCCGTGGCGGAGAACGCGCCGTCGTGGATGCGCAGGGCGAGCTGGTCGCGGTGCAGGACTTCGAGGTCGTCGAGGATGTGCTGGTTGCCGCGCACGAGGCGGAATATCTCGGAGACGTGCACGGTGTCGCCCGGCCGCGCGTAGGTGAGCAGTTCGCCGAACTTCGGCCGCTGGAGCGGGTGGAGGCGGCTGGAGGTACCCGGGGGTCCTCCTCGAAGACGATCGGGTCTTCGATCCCTGCCTCGGCCAGGACGAGGTCCTGACGGGCGGTGGACTGCTGGTCGGTCGACACCTGTTTGTAGACGAGATTGGCCACGCTGTTCCCCGCTCCTGCCGCCGCATCGGACCTTGGGTGTCAGCTAACCCTGTCGTCAGCCGTCATCGGATCTCATTGGATCGGAGCCGCCGTCGGGCCCCGGAATCACTGGGTTCATTGGACGCCCGTCGCCCCTGCCGTCATTCGATCCTTTACCGACAGGCCGGAACGGCAGGCGTAGCCGCAGCGGCTTCATCGTGGTGTGGTGCGGGCGCGGAGGTGTGCGCGTTCTCCTTGGTGGCCGAGGAGGCTGAGGATTTCGACGGGGTGGTCGTCGGCGTTGCCGAACCAGTGGGGGGGTGCGGGTGTCGAATTCGGCGGCTTCGCCGGGGCCCATGATGAGGTCGTTGTCGCCCAGGACCAGGCGCAGGCGGCCGTCGAGGACGTAGATCCATTCGTAGCCCTCGTGGCTGGCCTGCTCGGGCTCGGGGGAGCGCATCTTCGGCGAGATGATCAATTTGTAGGCTTGCAGGCTGCCTGCCCGTCGGGTGAGCGGGAGCATGGTCATGCCGTGGCGGGTGACGGGCTGGAGGTGTAGCCGGGGGTCGCCCGTCTGGGGTGCGCCGATGAGCTGGCCGATGTCCACGCGCAGCTCCCGGGCCAGGGGCAGGAGCAGTTCGAGAGTGGGGCGGCGCTGGCCTGATTCCAGTCGCGAGAGCGTACTGAGGGAGATCCCGGTGGCTTCCGCCAGGGCCGTCAAAGAGAGGCTGCGCTGGGTCCGCAGCCCTTTGAGGCGTGGGCCGACCGCGGCCATCGTCGACTGCGTTTCTTCGTCCATCTCCCCACCTTGCCACCGCAGCAAGGATCTTTGCGCATTGTGCTGGGCGGGCCGACGGTGGTGTCAGGCGCTCCGACCGGGGCTGCCCTGCGGAGGGAGAGGCGCGATGAGGCACGACAGCAGAAGTGAGGTGACGGAGGTGCAGCGGGCCGCAGCACCGCCCGGCGCCGCGGTGAGGGTGCGCCGCGGTCCGGTCGCGCTGGCAGTGGTGATTTTGGTGCTGACGCAGCTGATGTTCGTCGTGGACACCTCGATCGTTAACGTGGCGCTGCCCGACATCGGCCGTGAGCTGGGCTTTTCCAGCGCGGGTCTCTCCTGGGTTGTCACCGCCTACGCGCTGACCTTCGGCGGCTTGATCCTGCTGAGCGGGAAGGTCGGTTCCATGATCGGGCCGCGCCGCGCCCTGGTTCTGGGCGTCGTGGTCTTTGTGATCGCCTCCATCGCCGGAGGGCTGGCCCCCTCGGCTGAGGTGCTGGTGGCGGCGCGCGCCCTTCAGGGCGTGGGGGCAGCGATGGCGGCGCCCAGCGTGATGGTGCTGCTGATGGGGATCACTACGCCGGGCTCGCAGCGCTCTCGCGCCATGGCGATGTTCGTCCTGGCCGTCGGCGCTGGAGCAGCGGTGGGGCTGCTGGCGGGCGGAGTGCTGACGCAGACGCTGGGCTGGCAGTGGGTGATGTTCGTCAACGCCCCCATCGGGCTGGTGGTGCTGCTCGGAGCGGTGCGCAACCTGCCGGAGATGGAACGCCGGCGCACCTCGCTGGACATCGGCGGCGCCACGGCCTCGATCCTGACGATGGTGGCGCTGGTGTTCGCCTTCACCTCTGCCGCGGACCGCGGCTGGAGCAGCCCGGTGGTTCTCGGGTCGTTCGCCGTCGCCGCCCTCGCACTCGCGGCCCTGATCGTGTGTGAGCGCCGGCATCCGCATCCGGTGATGCCGCTGGCGTTCTTCTCCTCCCTGCGCAGCGCCGGCCCCCTGCTGTCGATGCTGGTCGTCCCGGCCGGGCAGGTCGGCTTCCTGTTCTTCACCACTCTGCTCACCCAGCAGGTGCTCGGCTTCACCCCTATCCAGACCGGTCTTGCCCTGGTGCCTTTCACCGTCGGCCTGATCGCCACCAACCAGCTCACCCCCCGGCTGCTTCCGCGCCTGGGCGAGCGCGTCATCGGCAGTACGGGCCTTGCCGGACTGGTGCTGGGCATCGCCTGGATGGCGCTGGTGGCCGCCGACGCCGACGCGAACACCTCGATCGTCACCGTGCTGCTGCCCTCGATCCTGCTCGGCGCGGGCGCAGGCGCCACCTTCGCCCCCGTCACCGCCGTGATCATGCACCAGGCCCCCGCCGAGCACATCGGCGCCGCCGCCAGCCTCAACCAAGGCCTGCAACAGCTTGGCGGCGGCATGGGCCTGGCCGTCCTGACCAGCGTGCTCTCCGCCACCGGCGGACTGGAGGGCGGGCTGGGAGCAACCCTCCTCGCGACCGCCGCCTTCCCCCTGGCCGGCCTGCTCCTGTTCGGCCTCTGGGCGCGCCGCATCCCCGCCCCCGACACCACCCCCGCATGATCACCCCGGCCCCCCAAGCACACCCTGGAGAACTCCTGATGAGTGACACCGATCCCCGCTACGAAGCCGCGTTCTGGGACCAGCGCTACAACGCCCCCGACCCGCTGTGGAGCGGGCAGCCCAACCCCGCACTCGTCGAAGAAGTCACCGCACTGACGCCGGGGACGGCGCTGGAGGCGGGCTGCGGCGAGGGCGCCGACGCCATCTGGCTGGCCCAGGCAGGCTGGCAGGTCACCGGCACCGACTTCTCCGCCCAGGCCCTCGCCCGCGCAGCCGACCACACCCCCACCACCCTGACCGGACGCCTCTCCTGGCAACAGGCCGACATCCGCACCTGGACACCCCAGGACGACGCGCCCCGTTACGACCTGGTCACCGCCTCCTTCCTCCACTTCCCCTCACCCCTGCGCCGCGCCGTCTTCGCCGCCCTCGCCGCGCGGGTGGCCGGCAACGGACATCTGGTGATCATCGGCCACCACCCCAGCGACCTGGACACCGTGATGCCCCGACCGCCCGAGCCCGACATCTTCTACACCGCCGACGACCTCATCGACGACCTGCCCGCACCCGGATGGAAGGCCGTCACCCGCACCGCCCGCCCCCGCTCTGCCACCACACCCGACGGCCGGCACGTCACCATCCACGACACCGTCCTGACCGCCCAGCGCACCCAGTAGCCCACCCCTCACCCACCCGCGACGCCACGCAGAAACGAGTACGACCATGCAGCACGACCTCGCACAGCAGACCGCCCTGGTCACCGGAGCCACCGCCGGTATCGGACGGGCCACCGCCCTGGCCCTGGCCGCCCGCGGCGCCGACATCATCGTCCACGGCCGCGATGAACAGCGGGCCGCGGACACCCTTCAGCGCATAGAAGCCCTCGGCGGCAAGGCCCGCTTCGTGCCCGCCGACCTGTCCGACCCCGCACAGGTCACCGACCTGGCCGAACGCGCCGGGCAGGTCGACATCCTTGTCAACAACGCGGGCATCTTCCACTTCGCCCGCACCGCCGACACCACACCCGCCACCTTCGACGCCCACATCGCCATCAACCTGCGCGCCCCCTACCTTCTCGTCCAAGCCCTCGCCCCCGCCATGACGCAGCGCGGACACGGCTCCATCATCAATGTCAGCAGCGGCGCCGCCGACACCCCCGGCCTCGGCAGCGGCATCTACGGCGCCACCAAAGCCGCCCTGGAATCCCTCACCCGCGTCTGGGCCGCCGAATACGGGCCCGCCGGAGTCCGCGTCAACGCCGTCGCCGCCGGCCCCACCCGCACCGAAGGCACCGCCGCCTACGGCGAAGCCTTCGAATCAGCCGGACAAGCCGTCGCCCTCCAACGCCTCGCCAACCCCGAGGAGATCGCAGGAGCCATCGTCTTCATGGCCTCCCCCGACGCCAGCTACGTCAACGGCGCCACCCTCAGCGCCATGGGCGGCCAACCCGCTCTCGGCTGACGACATGCGGCCGCCGGGTAAGCCACTCTCAACTTCCGTCCTCGCCAGAGTCGTCCTCGTCCAGCTCCGGCGCGTCCGGGTCGCGTAGCGGGCGGAGGTTGCCGGAGGCAGGAACGCTGGCTGTGAAGCTGTAGCGGCCCAGCAGGTTCAGGTTCTTGTGCTTGAGGGGGGAGAGCCGGGCAACGTCCTCGTCCCGCACTTCGTGGCCCTCGGCGCGGAGCGCCTCCACGGCGGCGTCGATGTACTTCGTGGTCCACAGCACGATGGCGTTGAGGACCAGGCCGAGCGCTCCGAGCTGGTCCTCCATGCCGTCCCGGTACGCCTGGTGGATGGTGCCGCGCTTGCCGTGGCACACGTCCCGGGCAAGCTTGTGGCGGGACTCCTGCACGGTGAGCCGCCGGTTCATCTGCCGCCGGTAGGTGTCGTCCACCGGGTCGACCACGCGCAGCATTCTGCGGAATCGAAAATGTCAAGGTTCCGCCCTGCTGAAGTACTCCTTCGCTCTGGCAGAGCAGGGCGAGCGAGGCTGGCCTGAAGCTGCTCCCAGGCTGGTAGCCTGACGTGCAATCAACGAGCCTGACCTGCGAAAAAAGACGCTCATGCCGCATAAGCGGCCCCATGATCTGCGCCGCGCCGCCAGCCATCGGCATCACTGGAGGGTCGTGCCTCACGTTCCTGGCCTCCCAGCAGTCGTGCAGCAGGAGATCTCCCAGATCGAGATCCGAACCGCCGCGAACTGGGCGGCCTCCGGCCTCTGGCCCGGAGCCGTGGCGGAAGCCCTATCGGGGTGGTCAAACACCTCCCGCGCCCCTGCCCGGCGCCACTTTCATCCGTGTGCTTGCTGCGGCCGTAGTAGTCGCGGACTGCTGGACGAGGTACTCGCGATGCTCTCCGCTCCGGCTGCCCGCGCGCTTGAACGTCTGATCGAGCCTCTGGACGAGGACCTTCGGGATCGGACCCTGCCGAACCCCTCGGCATCGGGGGACATCCCCTGGTGGGCGCGTCGAGTCTGACGGGCTCACCCACACGACGTGCAGGCCCCGCCGCAGTCCCGCCGAAGGCGGTTTCTAGGGAGCGGGGCCTTCGGCTGTCGAGGACGGCCGGGCGGAGCGTTACGGCTTCTGCAGCGTCGGGTCGTCCGCCGGCGGCTTCGGCAGCGGGATCGGCTCGGCCGCCCGGTAGCGCGGCGAGGTCGGGTCGGAGAGGGCGGACGGCGGCGAGGGCTCCACCGCGGTGATCGACACGCCGGTGGCGACCGCCGCGGCCTCCTCCTTGACCTTGATCCCGGCCTGGTCGAAGGCCGTCTTCAGCCGCTGGCGCAGCGCCCGGGACACCGTCGGGGCCTTGCCCGGCGCCGTCCGGGCCTCGATCCGCACCATCACCGAGTCGGCCGCGACCGACTCGACACCGAGGATCGACACCGGCGCCCAGACCAGTTCGTCGTACGGCGCCTCCTTGGACAGGCCCTCGGCGGTCTCCTGGATCAGGTCCTCGACCCGCTGCAGGTCCTCCTTGTACCCGACCTGGACGTCCACCGAGGCGGTCGCCCAGCCCTGGCTCATGTTGGCGATCCGCTTCACCTCGCCGTTGCGGATGTACCAGATCTCGCCGTTGGCCCCGCGCAGCTTGGTCACCCGCAGGCCGACCTCCAGCACCGTGCCGCTGGCCACCCCGGTGTCGATCTCGTCACCGACGCCGTACTGGTCCTCCATGATCATGAAGACCCCGGAGAGGAAGTCCGTGACCAGGTTGCGGGCGCCGAAACCGATCGCCACACCGGCCACACCGGCGCTCGCCAGCAGCGGCGCCAGGTTCATCCCGAGCGCGGAGAGCACCATCAGCGCCGCCGTGCCCAGGATGGTGAAGGACGCCATGCTGCGCAGCACCGAGCCGATCGCCTCGGAGCGCTGCTGGCGCCGCTCGGGGTTCACCACGCCGTGGTTGGCCAGCAGGCCGCCCAGCCGGCTCTCCTCCCGGTGGTCGTGGCTGCGCGCCATCCTCGTTATCAGCTGGGTGACCAGCTTGTTCACCACGGCCCGCAGGACCAGCGCCAGCACGATGATCAGGACGATCTGCAGGCCGCCGGCCAGCCAGCTCTGCCAGTGGGTGTCGAACCAGCTGGCCGCCTGCTTGGTGGTGTCGGTGACGTCCTGCGCGCTGGTCGGGATGCGCAGCTGCGGCAGGTCCGGTGCGGTGGGCGAGGGGACCGGCGTCGGGGTGGAGAGCGTCGGGGACGCGTCGGTCGGACCGGTGGCGCCGGAGCGGAACACGTGCGGGACCTTCCTTGCTGGGGGCGTGACCGGTCCGCGCCGCGCAAGCGGCCCGCGGACCGTGCGGGCTAGCCTATCCGGCACCGAACACCAGCCCGGACCGGCCGCAGGCGCATCGGCCGAACCTCACGCCCGGGCAGTGCTCCTCCGCACCTCTTGCACAACCCCCGGATGCTTGAACTACCGTCCGTGCTGTGAAGATCGTGGTGCGTGTGAGATTGGAGGCGTCGGCCTACCAGGCGGACGCCCTCGCAGCCACCTTGCGTGCGTGCAACTGGGCGGCGAACCACGTCTCCCGGGTTGCATTCGATTCCGGGGAGATTCGGCGTAACGGTCTCCAACCGAAGGTGTACCGGCACGTCAAGGATGAATTCGACCTCTCCGCGCAGCCTGCCTGTCGCGTGGTGAAGAAGGTCTGCGACGCCTATGCCACGCTGAATGCGACCATCAAGGCCGGGAACCTCGGCCCGGTCGGCGACAAACGGCGGAACCGGGCAGAGTCAAAGCCGATCTCCTTTCGCGAGTACGCGGCCCAGGCATTCGACGACCGCTGTCTGTCGTGGAATACGGATCAGCGCAGCGTCAGCATTTGGACAGTTTCGGGACGATTGAAGGGCATTCGGTTCACCTGCTCGGACGGGGCGGCGAGAATGCTGGCCGAACACCGACGAGGTGAGTCGGATCTCGTTCACCGCGATGGCCGCTGGTATCTGTTTGCCACCTGCGACGTCCCGGCTCCTGTCGTTTACCAGCCCTCCGACTGGCTCGGCGTGGACCTCGGGATCGTCAACATCGCCACCACCTCGGACGGTACGGTGCTGTCCGGTAGACGTCTGGAGCGCTACCGCAAGCGCATGGTCCACCTGCGTGCCAAGCTCCAGACGAAGAAGACCAAGAGCGCGAAAAGGCGTCTCAAGGCCCTGCGTCGACGTGAGCAGCGTTTCGCTACGGATACCAACCACTGTATTTCCAAGGCCATCATCACAACCGCTGAACGCACCTCGCGCGGGATCGCCCTGGAAGATCTCACGGGCATTCGCGAAAGGGTCAAGGCCAAGCACGACCAGCGGTACCGCCTTCACTCCTGGGCGTTCGGCCAGCTCGGGGCATTCATGGAGTACAAGGCCAAGCGCGCCGGCGTGCCGGTCGTGCGTGTCAACCCGGCCCATACCTCCCGGCAATGCTCCGCCTGCTGGCACACCCACCGACACAACCGGGTGAATCAGGCCACCTTTGCCTGTCGTGCATGCGGGACCACCATGCACGCGGACGTCAATGGCTCCCGCAACATTCGCCACCGTGCGGCTGATGCGTGGACGCGGGGCGCTGTCAACCGTCCCACCAGCGCGTAGAGCGCCGGTCAGACGCGGACGCCACCGACGGGGCGACCCGCCGGAAGCATGGTGATCCGCAAGCCCGATCGATCAGGTCGGGCCGTTGACGTCAGGTCCGTTACACAGGAGTGGTGGCGCCGTACGAAGGCGTAAGGCGACACTGGGGGAGATCACGCACTCGTTGCGCGATCCAACCGCTCGTCCCGGCGCGAGCCACGCGCCGCAGGCGTCCAAGGAGGCATCCGTGCCGCATGTCCTGGTCCTCAACGCGTCCTACGAGCCACTCGGCGTCGTATCGATGCGCCGCGCACTCATCCTGGTCCTCAACCACAAGGCGGTCAGCCTGGAGGACTCGGGAGTCACTCTGCACAGCGCCACCAGCGCCCTTCCGGCGCCGTCCGTCGTCCGACTGACCCGCTTCGTGCGGGTCCCGTTCTGCGGGCCCGTCCCGCTTACCCGCCGGGCGCTGTTCGCCCGCGACCACGGCCGCTGCGTCTACTGCGGGGCCGCCGCAACCAGCGTCGACCACGTCATCCCGCGCAGCCGGGGCGGCCAGCACCGGTGGGACAACGTGGTGGCGGCCTGCCGCCGCTGCAACCACACCAAGGCCGACCGGCACCTGACCGAACTCGGCTGGCGGATGAAACGCCCACCCGCACCGCCCAGCGGCCTCGCCTGGCGGATCATCGGCACCGGGATCAAGGACCCGCGCTGGCGGCCCTACCTGGAGCCCTACGGCGGCGGCGACCAGCTGCGCGCCGCGCAGTGGGGCGAGTACGAGCACCACGACCATACCGAGCCGACCCACTCCGTCCCGATCGGCCGGGCGCACGTCGCCCACCCCACCCCCGTCCGCCGCGGCGAGCAGCCCGAACCGCTCTCCGCCTGACCACAGCACGACAGGGCCCGCCCGTCACACCGTCGGTACGCGCCTCATGGGCCGCCGCGCCCCCCACGAAGGGGAGCCCGGCGGCCCGCCGCTGTTTCCGAGCCGACTCCGGCCCGCCGCAGTTTCCGAGCCCGCTCGCCCAAGGCCCGCTCGCCGGCTCCCAGTGGCTGCACCTACGGCTGCACCTACGGCTTCGCCGCAGGCGGGGCGGCCGGCGCCCCCGGCTGGGCCGGCTGGTTGGCCGGCGGATTGGCCGGCTGCTGCGGCGGGGCGGCCGGGGCGGTGACGCCGTACAGCTCGATGCCGTACAGCGAGTAGCCGAACTTGGTGGCCCGCGCCACGCCCTGCATCCGCACGTACCGGACGTTCGGGGCGTCGAAGCGCACCGTCTCGTCCCCGCCCTTGCCGTTGTCCACCGTCGCGGCGTCCGTCCAGGTGCTGCCGTCCGCCGAGACCTGGATCTTGTACGAGGAGGCGTACGCGGACTGCCAGTGCAGCACCGCCGCGCCCAGGTGGCCGGCCTGCGGCAGCGCCAGCTGCACCCAGGCGTCGTCCTTGGCCGGCGAGGACCAGCGGGTCTTCGGGTCGCCGTCGGCGATCGCCGCGGCCGGGAAGTTCGGCGTCTCGTCGCCCGAGGACGACGCCTGGGCGCCGAGCGCCAGGTCCGGTCCGCCGGTCGGCGGGACGACGTGGACCTGCAGCACCTGCTTCACGGTGGTGCCGCCCGCCACGTAGGACACCGGCACCTGGTACGTCCCGGAGGGCGTCCCCTGGGCGGCCGTGACCAGCAGCGGCACGCCGACCCGCCCGCCGCGCGGCACGGTGACCGGGCCGGCCGGGGTGACGGTGAGGCCCTTGGCGGCGGCCGGCACGTCGATCCGCAGCTCGCCGGTGGTGCCCTCGGGGCGGCCGGCCTCGACGGTGGCCTGGGTCTTGGCGGGGGCGGCGGCGCCGGTGACCACGTCCAGGGCCGGGTCGGCGAGGCTCAGCCGGGCCGCCGGGGCGTCGGCGTACCAGGGGATCACCTGGTTGACCACCGGCGGGTCGCCACCGGGCTTCCAGGTCAGCCGGAACGCGTCGGCGAGCTGCCCGCCGGCCGGCAGTTCGTTGTAGCCGGGCTGCACGGTGCCGATGTCCGTCCAGCTGCCGTCGGAGCGGCGCACCGCGACGGTGGCGGTGGCGTGCACGTTCGGGTCGGTGAGCACGGTGAGCCGGTCCAGTGGCCGGGCGGCGCCGAGTGCGACGGTGAGCGGCTCGTCCTGCGCGGTGGGCGCCTTGGCGGCGCGGTACGCGGTGTCCGGGTTGCCGTCCAGGACGGCCGCGGCCGAGGAGTCGGGCAGCGCGGCGGGGCCGCCGGAGACGCTGGCCGGGGACTCGTCCGGTGCGGTGACGGTGAACTCGCGCACCGCGATGGCGGTCTTCTGGGCGGCGGTGGCCCGCAGCCGCACCGCCCGGACCACGGTGCCGGGCGGCAGCTGGGCGCTGACCGTCTTCTGGTTCTTCACCACGGCGAGCTGCTGCCAGCCGCCCGCGCCGGTGCTGTACTCCAGGACGCCGTCGCGGAGGTAGTCGTCGACGGCGGTCTGGGCGTCCGGGCCGTTGCCCCAGCCGCCCATCAGCACGGTGACGCCGCTGATCGGCCGGCCCGCGCCGAGGTCCACGCCGACCGAGTCGCCGGGCTGCGGGGGAGCGGAGCTCCAGTAGAAGGTGTCGGCCTGGCCGTCGGTCATCAGCGCGGGCAGGTGGTCGTGCGCGGTGCCCATGCTGCTGGTCGGGGTGACCCCGCCGCTGACCACGCCGGACCAGTTGTCGGCGGCGCGCACGGCCCGGTCCAGGAACGGAGCGAGCACGCCCGCGCCGATGGTGGCCGGGGCCTGGGCGAGCTGGGCGCGCAGCCGGTTGAGCTGCACCCGGGCCTTCCAGGCCGCCGTGCCGTCGCCGCCGTGCTGGGCCAGCAGCATGTCCAGCGCGGCCTGCCCGGCCAGCCCGTAGTCGCGCAGCGGGCCCAGCCAGGGCCCGGCCTCGGCGGCCAGCTGGGCGGTGGCCTGGGTGCCGGCCAGGGTCTGCTGGGCGCCCGCCATCGCGGTGAAGGCGTCCCGCAGCGGGCCCGCCGCCGCTATCAGCCTGGCGAGGTCGGGGGCGGCGCCTGAGGTGGGTTCGGCGTTGGCCCAGAACTGGTCGAGCAGCGGCTGGAGGTAGCCGGACTCCTGCTTGGCCAGCGGCGAGGAGGTGCTGTTGCCGGCCAGCGCGGTGACGGCGGACAGCGCCGATCCGGCGGGGGTGGCGGCGGCGCCGGTCGGCCCGGCGAGCGAGCGCACCGCGGCCTGCCAGGAGTCGTCGGGCTTGTAGCCGGTGGGGTTCCAGGCGAAGTCCCCGGCGGTGGCGAGGGCTATCCGGGAGGCCACCGGCTGCTGCATGGCGCCGGTGAGCAGCACCGCGGAGCGGGTCGCCACCTCCGGGTCGCGGCCGGTGTAGGCGCCGAGGAAGAGCCGGTCCGGGCTGGCGTCGTTGACCGGGTAGTTGTCCATGGTGACCAGCGGGTGCCCGTACAGGCTGCCGGTGTCCGAGGTCTGGGCGCCGGTGATCTTCTCCGGGATCATCCCGCCGCCGCTCCAGGCCACCTGCACGCCGGCGGGCAGCGCGTCGGCCAGCGCCTTGCGGTACGGCGTGGTGCCCTGCTTGTGGTACTCGGTGGGGACGACCGACAGCGGCGCCAGCCCGGGGTTCCTGGCGATCAGCCGGTCCTGCACCTTCTTGACCAGCGCGGCCTGCGCCTTGGCGGCGGCGGCCGGGCCGCTGCCGTACGCGTCCCGGTCGTCGTCGCAGTGCCACTCGTCGTAGCTGACGTCCAGGAACTGCAGCTGGAACGCGGTGAAGCCGAGCTTGCGCAGCCCGTCCAGCTTGGCGACCAGCGCGTCGACGTCCGTGCCGGAGCTGAAGCAGAGGGACTGCCCCGGGTCGATCGCGTAGCCGAGGGTGACGTGGTTCTGCCGGGCCCGGTCACCGAGTTCGCGCAGCTCGGACTGCTGGTTGACGGGGTAGGCGTCGCGCCAGCGGTTGAGCCGGAACGGGTCGTCACCGGGGGCGTAGAGGTAGAAGTTCTGCTTGGAGCGGCCCAGGAAGTCGACCTGGTCGAGCCGCTGCTGGGCGGTCCACGGGGTGCCGTAGAACGCCTCCGCGGTGCCGCGCACCGCCGCGCCGCTCGGCCAGTCCCGCAGGGTGATCCCGGGCAGGCCGAGCCCGGCCGCGCCCGGACCCTGGCCCTGACCGGCCGGTACGGCGGCGAGCAGCTGGCGCAGGCTCTGCGCGGCGTAGAAGGTGCCGGCCGCGTCGGCGCCCGCGAGCACCACCGCGCCGTACGTCCCGCCGCCCTGGGCGGGCAGCTGGCCGGCGGACAGCACGTAGCCGCCCGGTGGCATGCCCGCGGTCGAGGGCGCGGAGCCGTCCTTGCCGCCGGCCGCGGCGGTCAGCTGGCGCAGCGTCCGGTCGGTCTCGCCGTCGGCGCCCTCGGCGGGGCCGCCGATGTACACCACCAGCGAGCCGGCGGCGGGGGTGCCGCCGTCCGGCGGCGGGGTCACCGCGG
>NZ_MECK01000628.1 GCF_014596465.1 Streptomyces sp. CBMA123
TGGTCATAGCGTGAGGGAAACGCCCGGTTACATTCCGAACCCGGAAGCTAAGCCTCACAGCGCCGATGGTACTGCAGGGGGGACCCTGTGGGAGAGTAGGACGCCGCCGAACAATTCTTCAGAAAAGCCCCCGCCGGGTGAACCGGGCGGGGGCTTTTCGCGTTTCCGACGGCCCTCGGGAGTTCTCCGGCCTTCCCGGCGTCCACAGTGGGAAGTTGACTGGACAACAGTTGGCCGAAAGCTCATGCGGCGTTCGCTGGAGGACTGTGTACGGCCCGTGTGCGATGCCTATGTTCGAGCCTTCTCCGTACCCGTGCAGTGCACGACTGGGAAGGACAACACGTGGCCTCCATCGACAGGCGTCGATTCCTCCAACTGGGTGGCGCGTCCGTGGCCGCCGCCGGCCTCGGGGCGTTCCCGCCCGCGGTCAGCAAGGCGCTGGCCCTGCCCGCGATCAGCAGGACCCGCTCGATCCAGGATGTCGAACACGTCGTCATCCTGATGCAGGAGAATCGTTCCTTCGACCACTACTTCGGCACCCTCCGCGGTGTCCGCGGGTTCGGCGACCCGCGACCCGCGCCGCTGCCCGACGGCCGACCGAACTGGCACCAGCCCGCCGCCGCGGTGAAGACCGGCCGGTACCACGACCGCGGCCTGCCCGCCACCGAGCAGGAGGTGCTGCCCTGGTACATCGACCCCAGGAACACCACCGAGCACCAGGCCGGCACCGACCACGGGTGGAGCAGCGGCCACCTCGCCTGGAACGAAGGGCGCCACGACCAGTGGGTGAACCAGAAGCAGGACGTCATGACGATGGGTCACCTCAAGCGCCAGGACCTGCAGTACCACTTCGCCCTCGCCGACGCGTTCACCGTCTGCGACTCGTACTTCTGCTCCGTCCACGCGGACACCGCGCCCAACCGCATCTACCTGTGGACCGGCACCAGCGACCCGCGCAACGCGTACGGCCGCAAGCCCAACGGTCCCGGGCTGGAGGAGCGCAACGACAAGAACGGCTACACCTGGACCACCTACCCGGAGCGGCTGGAGGACGCCGGGGTCAGCTGGAAGCTGTACCAGGGCGGTTCCGGCGAGCCGGGCACCCCCACGGACAACTACACCGACAACTCGCTGATGTTCTTCGAGCGGTACCAGGTCGCCGAGGGCGCCTCCGGCCCGCTGGTGGAGAAGGGGGCGAGCGACCACACCCTCAAGGAGTTCCGGGCCGACGTCCAGCAGGGCCGGCTGCCCCAGGTCTCCTGGATCGTGCCGCCGTACCAGTACAGCGAGCACCCCTCCGCCACCCCCACCGACGGCGCCTACTACATCAACCTCGTGCTGGACGCCCTCACGTCCAACCCCGAGGTCTGGGGCCGGACCGTCTTCCTCATCAACTACGACGAGAACGACGGCCTGTTCGACCACGTCGTCCCGCCGATGCCGCCGGTCGTCAGCCGCCCGGGCGGTCAGGGAATGGTCTCCACTGAACTGGAGGCCAGCCTCGGCGACGAGTTGCTCGACCTCGCCAAGTACCCGGGCGAGATGAGCCCGCTCGTCCCCGGCGCGGACCGCGGTGGGCTGCAGCCGATCGGCCTCGGCCCGCGAGTGCCACTGCTCGTCATCTCCCCGTGGTCGCGCGGCGGTTGGGTCTGCTCGGAGACCTTCGACCACACCTCCGTCCTGCGGTTCCTGGAAGCCCGGTTCGGCATCGAGGAGCCCAACATCAGCGCCTGGCGCCGCTCCGTCTGCGGCGACCTCACCTCCGCGCTCGACTTCTCCGGCGCCGACCCGCGGCGGGTCACCATCCCCGTACCGGCGCCCATCGTCTCGCAGGGCAAGCCCTACCAGGTGCCGCTGCCCCAGCGGATGCCCACCCAGGAACCCGGCACCCGCCCGGCCCGCGCCCTCCCGTACGACCTGCGCGTCAACGAGGACGAGACCGACGACGCGACGGTGTTCCAGCTCAACCTGGACAACAAGGGCACGGCCGGCGCCTGGCTCTACGTCTATGACCGGACGGCGCCGACGGCGGCCCCCCGCCGCTACACCATCACGGCCGGCGACAGCTTCGAGGACCACTGGCCGCTCACCGCCGGCGGCTACCACCTCGTCGCCCACGGGCCGAACGGCTCGGTGCAGGAGTTCGAGGGCAAGACGGTGGGCGGCCTGGTCGCCCGCTTCGAGCCCGCGAAGAACAAGGTGCGGGTCACGGTGTCCAACCACGGGGAGACGACCCGGACGGTCACCGTCGAGGACGCCTACGCCAAGGGCTCCCAGCAGGGCCGCACCCTCCGCCCCGGCGACGACGCCCGGTTCACCTTCGAACCGCGCGCCGACAGCCGCTGGTACGACGTCACCGTCACGGCCGCGGACGGACCGGCGTTCCGCCGCCGCTGGGCCGGCCACCTCGAGAACGGCCGCCCCGGCACCAGCGACCCCGGTCCGCGCTGACCCCGGACTGCGCTGACCCCGGTCCGCGCTGACCCCGGACTGCGCTGACCCCGGTCCGCGCTGACCCCGGTCCGCGCTGACCCGGGCCGGGAACGGCGACGGGTTGCCCGCCTCACAGCCGTGGGGCGGGCGACCCGCCCTACGCCGTCAGCCGGCGGGCTGCCAGGGGCGGCCCGGCACCCACAGCGGGACGGGGCCGACGCGGGGCATGGCCCGTGCGGCGTCCTCCTCCAGCCACCCGTCCACCCGCGCCGGATCGCCCCCGCTCAGCTCCACCAGCGAGGCGGCGGCGATCCGGGCGCAGCACAGCACCAGCGCCAGGGTGTCCTGGCGGCGGTGCCGCTCCCGCACGTACGCCTCGGCCCGCTCCTCGACGCGGACCCGGTGGGACGGGCCGTCCCCGCCGGTCAGGGCCTGGACCCCGTGCCACACCAGGGTCAGCGCGCAGGGCTCGGCCGGGTGGGTCACGCCCGTCCGGTCCGCCTGCTCACGGGCCTCCGCCGAGCGCTGCCCGAGCCACTCCAGGGCCGTCGGCCCGTCCTCCCCGCAGGAACGCAACAGCAGCTCGGCCGCCTGCTCCGCCACCGCCCGCAGCACCGCCGAGGCCGGCACCCGCAGGCCGGGCGCCGGAGCGTCGCCGAACGACACCCAGGCGTCCGCGAACGAGGCCGCCCGTAGCCCGCCCACCCACGCCGGCGCCCCGCCCGTGGCCCCCAGCCACTCATCGGCCCCCAACCGCACCAGCCCCACCGCGACCAGATCCGCCGCGTCCCCGTCCAGCCCCAGCAGCCGCCCGCTCCGCACCACGCACCCCCACCTGCGCTCGTCCCACCCCGTTGGCCACATCCCACCACACCGGAACGGGAACGAACTAGGCAGGGGCACGTCACAAATCGATGCCGGCACGAAGTACCCTCCGGGCGGAGAGCCGGGAAGGCGGCTGGCCCCGGTGGGCAGGGTGGGCCGGCGCGGTGCGTCGGGCGGGTGCCGTCGACGGGCTGCCGGCCGGGCCGGTCGGGGGCGGCGGCTGGAGCCTGGTGGGCGGCGCGGGCTCGGGGGATGTGTCGGCAGGCGTGGTCGGCGGGCCGGGGTGGGGGCAGGCACGGGTGTCCGCCGGGAGGCCGAGCGGGCCGGGCAGGACGGCCCGGTCGGACGGCCGAAGCGGGCCCAGGGGACGAGCCGTTCGGACCGGGACGGGTTCCACTCCGAATTGGGGACGCGTCTCACCGCGCAGGCCAGCGCGGTGAGACGCGTCCCGCGGCCCGGTGGGACGGAAAGCCGTCTCCCGGGGCGGACGGGGAGTGAGGCACAGTTCTGCTGCGACCCAGTGCTCACGAGCGGGCCTCCGGGACCGCTCCTGTGACGAACCCTCATGGAACCGGAGACCCCTGTGAGTACCCTCCTCCCCACCCGGCGCCGGTTGTCGCTGGGCCTGGCCCTGGCATCCGTGCTGACCGGCGTCGGCGCGTACACCGCCTCGGCCGCCTCCGCCGCGACCGCGCCGAGCCCGATACCCCTCACCTCCGCGGCCTGCCCGGCCAACCTGACGCAGGGTGAGGCCGACGGCTGTGTCACCCAGCTCCAGCTGGAGCTCAACCTGACCGGCGCCAAGATCGCCGTGGACGGCCAGTTCGGGCCGGCCACCGGTACGGCGGTGCGCGGCTTCCAGTCCTCGCACTCGCTGACCGCCGACGGCATCGTCGGCCCGGCCACCAAGTCGAAGCTCGACGCGGCGGCGGCCGCCGCCTCCGGCACCACCGTGGACCTGCGCACCCAGTGCGGAGACCTGCGGACCGGCGCCAGCGGGGCGTGCGCCACGACCCTGCAGACGATGCTGAACACCTTCGGCGCGGGCCTCGGCGTGGACGGGCAGTTCGGGCCGGCCACCGACACGGCCGTGCGCAACTTCCAGGCCTCGCACTCCCTGCCCATCACCGGCATCGCCGACACGGCCACCAAGAACGCCCTCTACGACAGCACCCCCACCCCGCGGCCCAGCGGCCCGATCGACTCCGCCAAGGTCCTCAACGCGGCCAAGTCCTACCTGGGCGTGCCGTACGTGTGGGGCGGCGGCCACTCGCTGCGCGGCGAGGGCCCCGGCCCGTCGCTCGGCACCTGTGACGGCTACACCGGCTCGATCCAGCCCTGCCCGGCCAACACCACGGCCGGCCTGGACTGTTCGGGCCTGGTCCGGGCCGCCTTCTGGTTCGGCGCCGGCATCGACCTCGCCAACGGCGGCGACACCACCGAGCAGACCCTGGACAAGCACCTCACCCCCATCACCGAGGCCCAGCGCCGGCCCGGCGACGTCGAGTACTTCGGCACCGACGCCCACAACACCGTGCACGTCGTGCTCTACGCCGGCACCGACCCCGCCACCGGCGCCGACATGATGTACGAGGCCAAGGAAACAAACACCAACGTCCACTACGTGACCCTGCACACCGGCGGCTACTGGTACCACGTCTCGGCCTGACGCCCCAGACCCGGCCCGTCCTCGAACTCTCCCCTGGGGGAGGGAGTTCGAGGACGGGCTTCGCCGTGTCGCCGCCGGTGCGGGGCGGCGGTGGGCGGGGTCAGCCCTGACAGGTGAGGCGGAGGGCGGCGGCGAGGTGGGCGTGGGTGGGCTGTCCGGAGCCGGTCCAGTCCTGGCCGAGGTTGTGGAGGCGGACGGTGAGGGGGCCGGGCCGGGGGTGGTAGGTGCCGGCGTCGGCCCAGCCGCCGCGGTGGGGGGGTTGGTCGACGGTGAAGGAGTCGGGGTCGGTGGTGGCGGGGCCGGTCGGGCCCCCTGGTGGGGGCGGTCGGGGACCGCCCGGGGCGGCGGGACGTGCACCGCGAGGAGTCCGGCCGCGGCGAGGCCGAGGGCTGCCGCGCCGCAGACCAGGTGCGCCCGCCGCGGTGCTCCGGTGGGCGATGCGGTCCTGGTCACGTGCTGGTGGCCGCTCCCCGGGTGGCCGTGTTCGCCAGGTGGCACGGATCGCGGCGGCCGCCCGGTTCAGCCCGGCTCGAACCCATCGGCGCCGCCGTCCGTGGTACTGGGTGAGGCCGGGTGACAGCCGGCGCGGACGGACGCGGGAGGACAGCAGCGATGGCCTGGTACCAGGGGCCGAGCCGGATCACGGTGACGGCGGTGGAGGGGGATTGGCCGCAGCGCGCGGTGGTGACCGTCCGGGGCGCCGCCCCGGTGGAGATCCCGGCGGCGGTCGGTGCGGTCCACCTGGTGGAGGCGGAGAGCTGGCAGCTGGCGCTGGAGCACCGGTTCGGGTCCGAGTGGTGCCCCAACATCCGTGCGGTGCAGGGGCGCTGGCAGGAGGTCCGGGGTGTGCTGACCCAGCTGGTGCACAGCCGCAACCGGGACCGGGCGGGGGACCGTCGGGACCGCAACCTGGTGCTGCGGATCGAGCGGGTGGAGCCGGACGGCGGCACGCCCGCGGCCGTGCCGGGGGTGTCCACCGTGCGCCGGACCACGACCGCGGGGGCCCCGGCCGCCCCGGCGGCCACGGGACGGCGGACGACCACCTCGGCGGCGGACCCGGACTTCCGGCGCCCCGCCACCTCCACCCGCCCGACCACCTCCACTGGCGCGGCCGCGCCCGGATTCCCGGCCGTCCCCGGATTCCCGGCCGTCCCCGGCGTCCCCACCGTCCCGGCCGCCGTCGCGAGCCCCGCGACCTCGGCCGCTGTTCCCGGCCGGCCCGCCTCGCCGTACCGGAGCCGGGGCGTCTGACCTCGCGCCGGTCAGGACCCGCACTGCGCGAGGCGGGCCCCGACCCGCTCCACCTGGCGGGTCAGCCGCCCCTGCTCGGCGGCGAGTTCGAGGGCCCGCTCCCCGTGGGCACGGGCCTCGGCGGTGCGCCCGCGGTCGTACAGCACCTGGCTCATGACGTCGGCGAAGTCGAACTCCGCGTGGGCCTGGGTGCCCTGCGCCTGGCCGAGTTCGCGGGCACGGTGGATCTGTTCCACCGCCTCCTCGGACCGGCCGAGCGCGCTGAGCACCTGGGCGTGGGTCTTGGTGGAGATCACCAGGTACGGGTCGGAGTCCCGACCCGCCGGCAGGTCGAGCGACTCGGTGATCGGGGCCAGGGCGTCCGCGGCCCGGTCGGCCCTCACCAGGGCGTCGGCCAGGTTGTTCAGCCGGCCCGCGCCAGAGGGCCAAGGACTCGCGCGGCAGCGGCACGGTGGCCTCGTCCCCCTCCCCGGCCTCCGGTCCGCACTGCCGTGCCCGCCCCCCGAGGGGCAGCCGTCGTACCCGTCACCAGGGCACGACGCCGGCGTCCTCGAAGAACCGGCCGGTCGGGCCGTCGTCGGGCAGGGTGGCGAGCTTGATGGCGATCGCCGCGCCCTGCTCGGTGGTGCGCACGCCGCGGAAGCCGTTGAGGTCGGTCGCGACGTAGCCGGGGCAGGCGGCGTTGATCAGGATGTTCGTCCCGCTCAACTCCCGTGCGTACTGGAGGGTGACGGCGTTCAGGAAGGTCTTCGACGGCGCGTACGCCACGGCCACCGGACCGGTTGTCTGCTCGCCACCGGTTCCGGACTGCCGGGTGAGGGAGCCGACGCTGCTGGACATGTTCACGATCCGCGGTGAGGCGGAGCGGCGCAGCAGCGGCAGCATCGCGTTGGTGACGCGGATGACTCCGATCACGTTGGTCTCCACGACCGTTCGGATGGTGGCGGGATCGACCCGGGTGGGCTCCTGCGGCATGCCGCCGGTGATGGCGGCGTTGTTGACGAGCACGTCGAGGTGTCCGGCCCGGTCCTCGATCAGCCGTGCGGCCGCTGTCGCGCTCGCGTCGTCGGTCACGTCCAGCGGGACGCCGAACGCGTCGACGCCGGCCGCGCGCAGCTGTTCCACCGCGGCCTGACGGCGCTGCTGGTCGCGGGCGCCGACGCCGACGCTCCAGCCGAGGGCGCCCAGGCCGGCGGCGATCTCGTAGCCGATTCCCTTGTTCGCGCCGGTGACCAGCGCAATCGTTCGTTCGCTCATGGGGACCATGCTGCTCCCGGCCCCCGGCCGAGGTCCAAGACCGATCGGGTGGGCATCGATACCGTTCGGGTATTGATCCGGAGTAGCGTGGGCGCATGGAGACGCGGGAACTGCGCTATTTCGTCGCTGTCGCCGAGGAGTTGCACTTCGGGCGCGCCGCGCAGCGGCTCGGGATCGCGCAGCCGCCCCTGTCCCGGGCGGTCCAGCGGCTCGAACGCCGCCTCGGGGCGGTGCTGCTGGACCGGACCAGCCGTACCGTCACGCTGACCGAGGCCGGTGCGGTGCTGCTGGTCGAGGGCCGAGCGGCGCTGGCGGCGGTCGACGCCGCCGAACGCCGGACCCGCCGGGCGGCCCTCCCGGCGGACGGCCGTCCCGGACTCGTCCTGGTCACGAAGGCCAATGCGTCCGGTGAACTGCTGGCGCGACTGCTCGACGCGTACGCCGCCCAACCCGGCGCGGCGTCCGTGGAGGTCCTCCTGTGCGGCCCGGCCGAGCAGGGACGGTTGCTGCGCGAGGGCCGGGCCGATGTGGCGCTGCTGCACCGGCCGTTCGACTCGACAGCCGGGCTCCACACCGAGGAGCTCAGCACGGAGGGCCAGGTGGTGGTCCTGCCGGCCGGGCATCCGCTCACCGCCCGGGCCCAGGTGCGGATGGCCGACATCACCGGGCTGCCGGGCCTGCCCCTGCCGCGCTGGCCCGACCCCGACGGCAGCTACCCGCCCGGCCCCGGCCCCCAGGTCCGTGACCACGCGCAGCTGTTGCAGCTCGTCTCGCTCGGCCGGGCCTGCGCGGTCTCACCGGAGTCCTGCCGAGCCCAACTGCACGGTGACCTCGCCGCCGTGCCCGTGCTGGACGCGCCGAACGTCACCACCGTGATCGCCTGGCCCCCGCACAGCCGGTCCAGGGCCGTCGCCGACCTCGTCCGGACCGCGACACGCCTCCGGTAGTCCCGAGACACCTGGCCGGGTTCCACCGGAGGCGGCCCGGTTCGACGTCGCGGGTCGTCCTGTCCCGAGTCGCTGACGGCCGCCCGCCGGCAGGAAACCGTGGTGGCCGTCGGCATCGCCCCATCACGCCGTCCCAACGGGCACGCGATGTCCCACAGTCGGCCCGGGAGGGCGGCTGCGCCGCTGCTCAGCGGCGCGGGGTCGTGGGACGCCGTCCCAGGGTCGGTACGGGCCGGTGGCGTCCGCCTCGGTGTGGCGCAGACTGACGAACAGCCGACGGAACGTCAGAATCCTTCGTCTCCAGGCGGTTTCAGTGATCCCGCGTGGCTTCGGGCGGTCCCGCTCGGTGGGAACGGCAAGCACCTTCACTCGATTCGAGGAGCCTGCTCATGTTCAAGAAGACCATCGCCTCCCTCGCCGTAGCTGCGGGCCTCGCCCTCGGCGCCGGCGTCGCCCTCGCCCCCGTGGCCGAGGCGGCCCCGTCCGGCTGCAACGCGGGCGGCCTGTGCGTGTACTGGAACGCCGGCTACAACGGCAGCGTTCAGACCGTCTACCGGGACAACGACGACCTGAGCCAGTACCGCAACTTCAACAACAGCCTCGGCGGCTCGGCGTTCAACAACGGCAACAGCTGCAACGTCGTCGTCTACGCCCAGAAGAACGCCCAGGGCCAGGGCTGGATCCTGTACCGCGGCACGGGCTGGACCCAGATTCAGGACAACCTGCCGTCCATCCTCTCCGACCGCTGGTGCACGGTCTGATCCAGTGATGAAGACCAGGATCACCTTCGCCCTCGCGGCGGTCCTCCTGGGCCTCGGTGCCGCCGGATGCTCCTCGTCCGGCGGCACCACCCCGCCCGGGGCCGAGCCGCGCCCGTTCGACGGTGT
Source organism: Streptomyces sp. CBMA123 (assembly GCF_014596465.1). Classification (GTDB taxonomy): domain Bacteria; phylum Actinomycetota; class Actinomycetes; order Streptomycetales; family Streptomycetaceae; genus Kitasatospora. The sequence continues at coordinate 9,270 of NZ_MECK01000628.1, forward strand.
CGTCCACTACGACGAGCAGCAGCGCGTCGCCCTGCACGACGCCGAGGAGGGACTCGTCGCCGCCTGCATGCGCGGGCGCGGATTCGAGTACCGCCCGCAGGCCCTCGGCACCGGCGACCACCGGGTGGACGCCAACCCGTACGGTCTGCTCACCACCGCCCAGGCCACCGACGACGGCTTCGGCGTCATCAGCACGGAGCTGAACCTGAAGCCGGTCGCCGACCCCAACCAGGACCACGCCTCCGACCAGGCCTGGAAGGACGCGCTGCTGGGGACGGAGGCGCACCGGGTCACCGTCGACCTCCCGGACCGGCAGCAGTTCTTCTACAACGGCGACTCCTGCCTCACCCAGGCCGGCGACGCGCTCTACGGCCCGGACTACTACCGCCTGTTCAACACCTTCCAGGTGCTCAGCAGCAAGGTCGTCACCGGCGTCCAGGCGGACGGCCGCTTCACCGCCGCCGAGGGCCGCTGGCGCGACTGCATGACCGCCGCCCACCAGCCGGCCGCCCACCTCGGGGACCCGGTGGCGACGATCGACCAGCGGGTGAAGCAGGACGGCGGCGACCCGGGCAGGACGCACGAGCTGATCGGCGGTGAACTCGCCCTCGCCAGGACCTCGGCTCGGTGCCAGTCCCAGGCCGGACTCACCGACGCCGTCACCCAGGCGCAGACCGACATCGAACGGACCGTCCTCGGCTCTGACCGGCCCCAGCTGGACCGGCTCTGGACGCTGCGCCGACAGGCCCTCGCCCGGACGAGCCGCCCGACCACCGGCCCCTGAGGAGGCGTCGACAGAAGGAGTGCCGCCGGGGCCGACCGGGCGCACCGCGCCGATTCGCACCGATCCGCACCGCGACCCCGCGCCGCCCGGCGGGAGGGCCGGGCGGCGCGGGGTCACGGCGCGCGGGCGGAGGGTCAGTGGCCGCCGCGGATCAGGTGGAGCGAGAAGTCGTCGTCGGTGGAGACCGGCCGGGTCTTGACGTGGGTCACGCCGGTGGCCGCGTCGTGGTACCAGCCGGAGTCGGCGGCGTCGAGGGCGGCGGCCGAGTCGAGGTGGGGCAGCGGGCCGCCCCGGGTGACGACCAGGCGCGGGGCGGACTGGCCGTGCACGGAGAAGCGGTAGGAGCGGGCGTCCGGCTTGCCGGTGTAACTCCCTTCGCTGGCACCGACCTTGACGGTGGTGACCGGTCCGTTCGCGTGGACGTCGACGCGCTGGGTGGCGGAGGAGCCCGCGTCGTACTGCCGGGTGACGCCGTCGTCCTCGTAGAGGGTGTAGGAGGAGTCGCCCTGGGGGTAGAGGTCGTAGTCCAGTTCGGTGCGGTCGCGGGTCTGCCAGGACAGGGTGCCCTGGGGCCACATCGGGACGATCGCGCCGCCCTTGACGAACAGCGGCAGGGTGTCGAGCGGGGCGGAGTAGCCGTTGACCGTGGTGGGGCCCTGGTAGGTGCGCCCGGTCCAGTAGTCGGTCCAGGTGCCCTCGGGCAGGTAGATGCCGTCGCGCACCGAGGTGTCGGAGTAGACCGGGGCGACCAGGAAGTCGGGCCCGGCGAGGAACTCGTACTTCGCGTTCGGGCCGAGGGCCGCCGGGTCGTGCGGGTACTCCAGGGCGAGCGGGCGCACCGCGCCGATGCCGGTGCGGGTGGCCTCGGCGGACAGGGTGTACATGTACGGCAGCAGCCGCTCCTTCAGTTGCAGGTACTTGCGGTTGATCGAGGTGTAGGGCTCGCCGTCCAGCCAGGGCTGCTGGTCGCGCTGCTGTTTGCCGGTCATGTCCTTGGCCCAGCCGTCCATGGTCATGATGGTCGGCAGGAAGGCCTTCCACTGGAGGTCGCGGGTGTACATCCCGGGGTCGCGGCGGAAGATCGAGCCGACGTCGCCGGTGTCGTAGGCGATGCCGGACATGGTGGCGCCGGCGTAGGTGGGGATCTGCCAGCGGATGTAGTCCCAGGACAGGCTCTGGTCGCCGCTCCACAGGACGCCGCAGCGCTGGGCGCCGGCCCAGGAGACCGGCAGCCAGACGAAGCCGCGGGCGTCGCTGTTGTCCTCGATGCCGGCCTTGGCCTGGTCGCAGGCGTTGAGGGCGAAGCCGTAGCCGTTGCCGACCCAGGCGACGTCGAGCTTGCGCACCCGGACCCCGGCCTTGACCTCCTCGGCCTGGTTGGGCAGGCCGTTCTGGGTCCACAGGCCGAGCTGGGCGTGGTCCTTGCGCAGGCCCTCGCCGGTCTGCGGGAGGTTCTCGTAGCCGCAGCCGTAGCCGTCGTTGACGAGCATCCAGCCGAGCGGCAGCTGGTTCTGCGCGTAGCCGTCGGCGACCTTGAGGGCGTCGGTGGTGTGGCGTTCGCCGCGGTTGGCGTTGTGCAGGTAGCAGTCGGAGTCGCCGGGCTCCAGGCCGTAGACCGGTGGCATGAAGGGCTTGCCGACGAGCGCGGTGTACTGGCCGATGACGGACTTGACGTCGCCGGTGAAGTAGTAGGCGTCCAGGCGTCGTTCCTGCTGGCCGGTGTGCACCGGCGAGCCGAAGTCGTAGATCCCGGGGGCGAAGGTGTTGCGGAAGACGCCGTAGCCGGCGGTGGAGACGTAGAACGGCTGGGAGTTGTTGTAGCCGCCCTCGTTCCAGTCGGTGCTGTTGGCGACGTGGACGGTCTGGTCGCGGTGCGAGAAGCTGCCGTTCTGCTCGCCGCCGCCGAAGAACTGCTCGTCGGCGCCGCGGGTCAGGCTCTGCCGCAGTCCGCTGGTGGACCAGCGCAGCGGGGCGTTCTCCTGCCAGATCGCGGTGCGGTTGTCGGCCTGGTAGAGGCCGAACCGCAGGGGGTGCTTGTAGACCCGCAGGACGACGTGGCCGGAGCGGATGCCGTAGTAGTCGCCGGCGTCGAACGAGGAGGTGCGGGGCTGGAGTTCGGGCTGTTTGCGGATCATCGCGCTGTCGGCCGGGTCGGTGATGGTGCCGTCCGGGGCGGCGCGCAGGCGCAGTTGGTCGTCGGCGAGGAAGTCGACCTTGGCCTTGAGGGTGCCCGCGGCGATGTCGTAGCTGCCGCTGCCGCCGGTGAAGGAGGTGAGGTCGCCCGCGTCGGCGGTCTGCGGCAGGTAGGCGCGGCCGGTGAAGGAACCGCCGTGGACGTCGTACGGGACGACCAGGACGTGGTAGGTGCCGGAGGCCTTGGGGATCACCGTGGCCTCGGGGTCGGCGGTGCCGGCGCTCTCGGCGACCTCCTTGCCGTTGGCGTCGTAGATGTAGAGGTCGAAGTCGTCGGTGGGGTTCTGCCACTGGACGGAGACCGGGACGCCGCCCTCCGGGTTGTCGTCCCAGTACCCCTTCGGGACGTTCACGGTGAGGTCGAAGCGGCCGCAGACGGCGCCGTCCGGGTCCTGGGCGGCGGCCGGGCAGGAGGCGGCCCCGCCCATGGTGCCCTTGGCGTAGGCGGGGCTCTGCCAGCCGGCGTTCTGGTGGCCGCCGTCCAGGACGGCGGCGGGGACGGCGGCGCGGGCCGGCAGCACGGGGCCGGCCACGGCGGCGAGGCTGGTGAGGGCCGCCGCGAGGGCGGCTCGTCGGAGGTGGGGTCGGAGCAGGCGCACGGGGGTTCTCCTGTCGACTCGGTGGGTCGATCTGCTGGATCTGCTCGTTCTGCTCGTTCGCTCGATCCGTTCGTTGGCTCGATCTGCTCGTTGGCTCGATCCGCTTGGTGGTTGGATCCGCTTGGTGGTTGGATCCGCCGGTTCGGAGCGCTACTTGACCGATCCGGCGGTCAGCCCGGACACCACGTGCCGCTCGATCACGGCGAACAGCACCACGACCGGCACGATCGCGACGACCGAACCGGCGAACAGGTAGTTCCACTGGACGGTGTAGTTGCCGATGAAGCTGTTGATGCCGACGGTGAGCGGCTGGCTGCTCGGATCGGTGGACAGCGTCAGGCCCATCACGAACTCGTTCCAGGCGGAGATGAAGGTGAAGATCACCGCCGTGACCACGCCCGGCAGGGCCAGCGGCAGGACGACCCGGCGCAGCGCCCCGAGCCGGCCGAGGCCGTCCAGTAGGGCGGCCTCCTCCAGCTCCACCGGGATCGAGGAGATGTACGCGGTCAGGATCCAGACCGCGAAGGCCAGGTTGAAGGCGGCGTTGCAGAGGATCAGCGTCCAGACCGAGTTGAGCATGGACAGCTGGTAGAACTCCCGGTAGAGGCCCACCAGCAGGGAGGTCGGCTGGAACATCTGGGTGACCAGCACCAGCAGCAGGAACAGCCGGCGGCCCCGGTACCGCACCCGGGCGGTGTAGTACGCGGCGGGCAGCGCGACCAGCAGTGCCAGCACGGTGGAGCCGCCGGCCACCAGCAGGGTGACCCGCAGGTTGCCGCCGAGGGTGGAGTCACGCCAGACGCCGACGAAGTTGGACCAGGCGAAGTGCCGTGGCAGGTATGTCGCGTCGCGCAGCTCGTCGGCCGGGCGCAGCGCCGTGACGACCATCTCCAGGTACGGCAGCAGGAAGAGCGCCGCCAGCAGCCAGGCCGCCCCCGCGAGGGCCAGGGTGCGCGGGCCGATCCGTGACCTTCTCTGACGTATCGTCAACTCTCCTCCCGACCCCAGCGGCTGACCTTCAGGAAGACCAGCACCAGCAGCACCACGAGCGCGAAGTTGACCACCGACATCGCCGCCGACTCCCCGATGTCGGTGTCCTTCAGCTGGTACATGAACACCGTGCTGGTGGCCGTGTCACTGCTCGGGCCGCCTTGGGTCATGCCCCAGATCACCGGGAAGGAGTTGAAGACGTTGATCAGGTTGATCACCACGCCGACCAGGAACGCCGGGCGCAGCAGCGGCAGGGTGATCCGCCGGCACGCCTGCCGGCGCGAGGCGCCGTCCACCCGCGCCGCCTCGTACAGCTCGCCGGGGATGGTCTGCAGACCGGCCAGCAGGGTGTAGGTGGTGAACGGCAGGGAGACGAACACCGCGACGAACACCATCCACGGCCAGGCCGTCGACGGATCGCCCAGCCAGTCCCGCGGGCCGTCGACCAGACCGAGGTCCGTCAGCGCGGTGTTCAGCACGCCCGCCGTCCGGTCGAGCATCCAGCGGAAGCCGATGGCCGTCATCAGCACGGACGCCGCCCACGGCGCGATCAACGCCCAGCGGGCGTACCGCCGGCCCGGGAAGCGCTGGTCGAACAGCTGGGCCAGGGCGAGCGAGAGCAGCATGGTCAGACCGACCACGGCGAGCGTCCAGACCACCGTGGCGAGCAGCACCCGGCCGAGGTCGGCCTCGCCGAACAGCTTGCGGTACTTGTCCAGCCCGGCCGAGCCGCGGACGAAACCGCTGGTGCTGACCCGCAGGAACGATGTGCGGACCATCTCGTACACCGGCCACAGCACCACGGCCGCGATCAGCAGCACGGCCGGGGCGATCCACGGCAGCGGGCCCAGCGCAGGGCCTGGCCGACGGCCGCTGCGCACAGGGGAGTCGGGAGTCATGGGGGCGCCTTTCACAGCCGTCGCTCGCCCGGCGCCGTCACTTGTTCGCGACGGCGTCCTGGGCCTTCTTCTGCAGGTCGCCGAGCACCTTGGCCGGATCCCCCGAGACGGCGCTGCCGACGGACTTCTTGATCTCGGCGGAGACCGCGTCCCAGGTGGTGTCGCCGAGCGGGTAGAACACGGCGTGCGGCAGCAGGGCGAAGAACGGCTGGAGGTCCTGGTGCTTGCCCCCGGTGGTCAGCTCCTGCAACGCGCTCTGGGTGACCGGCATCAGGTTGTACGTCTCGTCGAAGGCGAGCTGGTTGTCCTTGGCGTACGCGAAGTCCAGGAACTTCCGGATCTGGTCGCGGTGCCCGTTCTTCTTGAAGGCCATCATCCAGTCCGCCACCCCGAGGGTGGAGCTCAGCGGGCCGTCCTTGCCGGGGATGGGCGCGACCCCGTAGTCGACCTTGCCCGCCTGCGCCATCTGGATCAGCGACGGGTGCCCGTTGAGCATGGCCGCCTTGCCGGCCGCGAAGTCGGCGAACGCGGTCTTGCGGTCGGTGGTGGCCGGGTTGGCGTAGGTCAGCCCCGGGTCTACCAGACCGGACTTGAGCCAGCGGAAGGTGTCGACGTTCGCCTGGCTGTTCAGGGTGTACGCGCCGTCCTTGCCGGTAGGGCCGCCACCGTCGCCGAGCTCCCAGATCATGCTCTCGCCCTGCGCCTCCTCCGGGCCGAGCGGCAGCGCGTACGGCGTGACCCCGGGCACCTTCGCCTTCACCAGCTCGGCGTCCTTGCGCAACTCCTCCCAGCTGGTGGGCGGTTGGGTGATGCCCGCCTGCTGGAACACCGCCTTGTTGTAGAACAGGGCGCGGGCCGAGGAGACGAACGGGATGCCGTACTGGACACCCTTGACCTGCCCGGCGGTGGCGAAACTGTCGATCAGATCGCCCCGGGTGGCGGGCGACAGCACGTCCTCCGCCTTGTACAGCAGGTCGTCGGCGACCTTGTCCGCGTAGCCGCCGGTCTGCAGGATGTCCGGCACGTTGCCGCTCTGGATCATCGTCTTGACCTGCTTGTCGATGTCGTTCCAGTTCACCACCTGGACGTCCACCGTGATCCCGGGGTTGGCCGCGGTGAAGGCGGCGGCGACCTTGTTCCAGTAGTTCTTCGAGCTGTTGGACTCCTTGTCGCCGTAGTCGGCGGCCACCAGCTTCAGCGTCGCCTTCCCGTCGGCGTCGGTCCCGCCACCCCCACCGCCGCTGCCACCGCTGCCACAGGAGGTGAGGGCGAGGGCACCGAGGGCGCACGCCGAGACGAGGGCCAGCACACGTTTGTCCACCGCAGTTACCGCCTTCGTGCGTGCTTGATCGGATGATCCAAGATGCTTGAAGAACGCAGGTTTTGAGCAGTTTCGAAAGAGCAGCTTGCTGCTTCGGGCGGTTCATGTCAATCCTGGCCGCAGTTTTGAGCATGAAGACGCCGCCGACCCGGGCAGGCCGGAGGCGCTCTGCGCAGAAACGCTCAAACCGCGGGGTGCCCCGGCTCACCCCGGACCCGTCCACTTCCCGCGTCCTGGCCCGGAGTTCCCGGGCGTGGCAGTCCGCACCGACATTCCCGACGGCCGGGCGACGGCATCACCGCAGGTGGGATCATGACCGGGTCCGGACGGCAGACGGTGGGGCGGAGGGCGTCAGTGGGGGAGAGACGGTGGGGTGCCCGGGCGGTCAGGGAGCTGCTGGCGGAGGGTGAGCGTCTCGGGGTGGCCGCGCGGGCGGTGGCGGGGGACCACCGGGGCGCGGTGGAGGAGGCCCGGCGGGCGGCGGTCGCGCTGCGGGAGCGGCTGGTGCGGGAGGAGTTGGGCGCCATCGCGGTGGGCCGGCTCCGGGACGTGACCGGGGGCCGGCTGCGGACCGGGGCGCTGGAGGCCGCCGGGTTCGGGACGGTCCGGCAGGTGGTGGAGGCGTCGGCGTACGCGCTGCAACTGCTGCCGGGTGTCGGGGCGCAGACGGCGGCGCAGGCCGTGGCCGCGGCCGGGCAGATCGCCCGGGCGGCCGAGCAGACGGTGGCGGTGCGGCTGGACGTGGACCGGCCGGACGAGCTGAGCACGGCACTGGTCGTGGCGCTGCAACGGCTGGTCGTCGCGGGGCCGGACGCGGCCCGGGCCGCGGAGCTGGGCGAGCGCGTCGCCGACCGGGCCGGATCCCTGGTGGAGGCCGCCGGGCCGGCCCGCGGGGTGGTGCGCGGACTGCTCGCCGGGCGGGAGCGCCGGCAAGCGGCGTTCGCGGCGGCCGACCAACTGGCCGCCCTGCTGGCGGAACTCGACGAGCAGGCGGCGCCGGTCCTGTTCGCCCAGGCCTCCGCCGACCTGCTGCGCCCGCAGGCCGACGCGATCGAGGCGTGGACGGACTTCGAACACCGCTCGGCCGAGTTCTACGGCGTGCTCGCCGAGGTCGCCGCGCTCGGCGGCCCGGCCGACCACACCGCCGCCGAGGGCCACCTGCCCGGTGACCTGTCCGAACAGGTGCGGGCCGAACCTTTGGACGACGCCCGCTGCCGGGTCTCGCTGCGTGGCTACCAGGCCTTCGGGGCGCGCTTCGCGCTGCGGCAGAAGCGGGTGATCCTGGGCGATGAGATGGGCCTGGGCAAGACCGTCCAGGCGATAGCCGTGATGGCGCACCTGCGGGCCCGGGGGAGCACCCACTTCCTGGTGGTCTGCCCGGCGAGCGTACTGATCAACTGGTGCCGGGAGGTCGAAGCCCGCAGCACGCTGGACGCCTACCGCTGCCACGGCCAGGAGCGCGCGGCGGCGCGCGCCGAGTGGCTCCGGCGGGGCGGCGTGGCCGTGGTGACCTTCGACGGGCTGCGGCGGCTGGAGGTGCCGCCGGAGCAGGCCGTCGGCCTGGTGGTGGTCGACGAGGCCCACTACGTCAAGAACCACACGGCGCAGCGCTCGCAGGCGGTGGCGGCCTGGACGGAACGGGTCGAGCGGGTGCTGTTCCTCACCGGCACGCCGATGGAGAACCGGGTGGAGGAGTTCCGCAACCTGGTCCGCTACCTCCAGCCGGACCTGCTGTCGGGCATCCACGCCGGCTCGGCCGCCGCCGGGTCGAAGGCGTTCCGCCGGGCCGTCGCCCCGGCCTACCTGCGGCGCAACCAGCAGGACGTGCTGACCGAACTGCCCGAGGTCGTCCACGTCGACGAGTGGGAGGAGTTCACGCCCGCCGACCTCGCCGCCTACCGCTCCGCCGTCGCCGAGGGCAACTTCCCGGCGATGCGACGCGCTGCCTACGCCGCCCCGGAACACTCCGCGAAGCTGCAGCGGCTGCGGGAGATCGTCCGGGAGGCCGCCGACAACGGGCGGAAGGTGGTCGTCTTCTCCTTCTTCCGGGACGTGCTGGCGGTGGTGCAGGAGGCGCTGGGGCACCGGGTGTTCGGGCCGGTCGACGGGAGCCTCGCGGCCGAGAAGCGCCAGGCCGTGGTGGACGAGTTCACCGCCGCGCCGGGGCACGCCGTGCTGCTCGGCCAGATCCTGGCCGGGGGCGTGGGCCTGAACATCCAGGCGGCTTCGGTGGTCATCCTGTGCGAGCCGCAGGTGAAGCCGACCATGGAGGACCAGGCCGTGGGCCGGGCCCACCGGATGGGCCAGGTGCGGCGGGTGCAGGTGCACCGGCTGCTGGCGGCGGACAGCGTCGACCAGCGGATGCTGGAGATCCTGCGGGCGAAGCAGCGGCTGTTCGACGCGTACGCGCGGCGCAGCGAGCTGGCGGAGTCCGTCCCGGAGGCCGTGGACGTGTCGGAGCAGTCGCTGGCGGTGCGGATCGTGGAGGACGAGCAGCTGCGGCTGGCGGCCGAGCGGAAGTCCTGACGGGTGTGCTGATGGGTGTGCTGATGGGTGCTCCGGTGGGAGTCCTGAGGGGTGCCCTGACGGGAGTCCGAGGGCGAGTCCGGAGGCGAGTCCTGAGGTGTCCGACCCCGTAACGGTGGGTGGCTCGGCGGTCGCGGTATTGTGGCGCGCGCAGTCGGGGTGGTTGCGGGTGGGGACGGCGGTGCGGGCGTGCGGCCCGAGCCGGTGGTTCCCGTGCGCGGTCCGGACGTTGGGGAGGGGAGCGGCGTGGCCGGGGACGTGACGGTGGAGACGATCGACCTGGGGGACGGCACCACGGTGCGGGCCGAGGTCATCGGCGAGGTGGGTTTCACCACGGCCGGGGACGAGGACGGCTTCGGCGACGTGGGGCTGCGGGACCGGGCCGCCCGGGTCGGCTCGGCGGTGGCGCTGTCGCTGGACCAGGTGCGCGGCACCGTGCAGGGCATCGGGCGCTGGGCGGCGGAGACGATCGCCCAGGGCGGGTCCGGGGCACCGGACTCCTTCGAGGTCGAGTTCGGGCTCAAGTTGGCCGTGAAGTCCGGGCAGTTGCTCGGGATCATCGCGGAGGCCGGGAGCGAGGCGGGGCTGACCGTCAAGCTCTCCTGGGACCTCGCGGCGCGGCGCGAGCGGGCGAACGGTGCGGCAGCCGGAGCCGGAGCCGGAGCCGCGACCGAGGGCGAGGGCACCGAGGGCACCGAGGCCACCACCCCCGCTGCCGCGGAGTGACCGGCCCGCACCTCGACCGGGCCCGGTCCGAGGCGCTGCACCGCTGTGCCGTCCGGATCGAGGCGGCGACCGGCTTCCGGGGCAGCGGCTTCCTGGTCGCCCCCGGCCTGGTGGTCACCTGCGCCCATGTCGTGCTGGACCGGCGCGGTGTGACCGAAGGGCTGGTGGTCCGGAACGGGTCGAGCGCCCACCCGGTGCCGCCCGGGGCGGTCCGCGCCGAGCCCGACACCATGAGCGGTGGCGCCCTCGAACCGTTCCCCGACCTCGCCCTGCTCGACGTCCCGGCGGTGGCCGGCGCCGGGTACCCGGTGGCCCCGCTGGCGGACGGCGAGGCCGAGCCGGGCAGCTGGCTGACCGCCCTCGGCTACTCCACCCAAACCCCGACACCGGGCCCCAGCGCCGACACGACGGCGCTCCAGGTCGTGGGCCGCTCCGGTGAGTTCATCGGCGTCACCGGCCTCGTCCAGCCCGGCTTCAGCGGCAGCATGCTGGCCGGGCCGGACGGGCTGGTGCGCGGCGTGCTCAAGGGCACCCGCTCGTACAAGCAGGACCTGGGCGGCTGGTACATCCCGCTGGCCGCCCTGCTCGCCTTCCTCGGGCGGGTGGTTCCGGCAGTCACGGCGGTCGCGGCAGTCGCGGCGGAACCGGCCCCCACCGACGCCGAGTTGGTGGCGGCCCTGATGGCCGTCCCGTACACGGCGCGCGCCGACGGGCGGTTCGACCTGCTGGAGCGGATGGGCGAACACCTCGGCCTGCCGCACTCCTTCGAGGTCGAGGAGCGCTCCGACCGCCGCGACCACCTGTTCCGCATCGTCCGCCGCTGCCGCTACCACCGCGACGCCCCGGCGGCACTGCGCGCGCTGTACACGGCGCTGGAGGAACTCGCCCCGTACGACGGCGCGTTGGAGCGGCTCCGAGCTGTCCTGGAACGGGCGGCGGCCGACGGCCCGGGGAGCGGGTAGGCCGATGAGCGGAGGGGCGTACGGCGACTGGTCGCCGCAGGCCGCCGGCGAGCGGGGGCACCGCGCCGCGCCCCCGATCGAGGCGGCCGAGGGCCTGCTGGCCGAGATCCTGTTCGACTTCCAGGGGATCTCCCGGCGGGAGTTCCGGCAGGGCGTCCTGGAGACGATGGGCCGCTCCCCGTCCTCCCGGCTGTTCCACCTGGACGTCAAGGAGGCCGACACCGCCCGCGAGCACGTCCGGGAGATCCTGCGGAGCATCCGCTGCGCCCGCGACCCCCGGGCCGTGCTCGGCTCGCTCGGCGAGGCGCTCCGAGCCCACGACCCGTACGACGGCGCGCTGCCCTGGCTGGAACTGGTGGTGCTGGCGCTGACCGCCGACACCGGGCTGGCCGCCGACGTCCTGCTGCGCGTCATCGGCCTGCTGCGCGCGCTGACACCCCCGCCCGGCCCCCATCAACTCCTCGTCCACGTACCCCGGAACGCCCCCGGCCGCCACCGGATCGACGAGCGGACGACCCTGCCGGAGATCCTCGGCCGGCTGCTCGACCGCTTCGGCGGCCCCGACGCCGGCCCTGCGCTGTCCTTCCTGGACGGCCTGGCGCGGGACCGGGAGCTGACCCTCCGGCACCCGCAACTGCACCAGCTGGCAGCCCTGTTGGGCAGCGTCACGCCCGCCCGCCCGGCGCCCCGCGAGGAGGCGCCCGGCCGGCTGATCGTGCAGATCCGGCTGGAACCGGAGACTCCGGAGCACATCGAGGCGAGCCGCTACCACCTCCGGGCGTCCTGCTACCGCCAGCCGCTGTCCGGCGGGCCGATCGAGCGCCTCAACGACCTGGTCGCCGCCGACTCGCTGGCCCTGGAGGACCTGGTCGCCGAGGGCAGCGCCCGGCTGGCGGGCTGGCAGGCGCTCTTCACCGAGCTGGCCAGGAGCAGGCGCAGCCCGGTCCGGATCGAGTTCCTGCTGCCCAGGTCCCTGCTCGGCCACAGCGCCGAACTGTGGTCCCCGACCCCCGACGGACACCGGATCGGCCTGCTGCACCCGGTGGTGGTCCGCTACCTGGACCGCTACGTCAACCCCTGGCTGCAGACCGAGGCCTGGTACGAACGGTGGGAGCAGCTGTTCGCCGACACGCTCGACTGCGAGGCCGCCGACCGGATCGGCTGGCCACCCCTGCACCCCGAACGGGTCGCCGACCTGCCCGGCTGGCTCGACGGCCGGCCCACCGTGGCCTGCCTCTGCCTCGACACCCCGTACGACGAACTGGACCCCCGGGTGCGCGCGGCCGTGCTCGACGCCGTCGAACTCGACGGCGTCCCGGCCATGTTGTGGCGCCGGGCGCCCGGTGCCCCGACCGACGTGGTCGAGGCCCTGCGCCGCGACCGCCCGCGCTCACTGGCCCACCTGCCGGAGGCCGTCCACCGGCACCGCAAGGTGACCAGGGCGGCGCCGGCCCAGGACGGCGTCACCCTGTTCTGGGACGACCCGAACTGCATGGATCCGGATCAGGACGCCGGCTTTCCGGGGATGGTGTGATGCGGATGGCCGTCGACTGTCCGGGACCGGTCGCCGACGGAGCGGGAAACGACGAGAACGACGAGGACGAGGCGGTAACGATGCCCGAGAACTGGTGGATCTACCGGGGCACCGGCGTGCCCCACGGCGGCATCGCCGCGCTCCCGCCCGCCCCCGCCTGGCGCTCCTTCGGCGACGGGGAAGAGGCCGAGGAGGAGCTGCCCCCGCCCCCGGCCGACGACGCCACCGGCCTCACCGCCCGCCGGCTCGGCCGCATCCAGCAGGCCACCGCCTACCAGGCCGACGACCGCGAGATCCACCTCGTCAACCTGGCCCTCCACCTGCGCCGCCCGCTGCTGATCACCGGCAAGCCCGGCGTCGGCAAGTCCACCCTCGCCTACGCCGTCGCCCACGAGCTGGGCCTCGGCCCGGTGCTGCGCTGGCCCATCAGCAGCCGCTCCACCCTGCGCGACGGCCTCTACACCTACGACGCCATCGGGCGGCTCCACGAGGCGGGCCTGCGCACCCCGCAGCCCGACGGGGAGCCGGCCGGGGACCGCCGACCGCCCGCCATCGGCCAGTTCCTGCGCCTCGGCCCGCTCGGCACCGCGCTGCTGCCCTGGCGCACCCCCCGGGTCGTCCTGATCGACGAGATCGACAAGAGCGACATCGACCTGCCCAACGACCTCCTGAACGTCTTCGAGGAGGGCGAGTTCGAGATCCCCGAACTCCAGCGCCTCGGCCCCGCCCCGCAGGAGGTCGCCACCGCCGACCCGAGCGGGCAGGCCGTCGTCCGCGGCGGCCACGTGCGCTGCGCCCACTTCCCGCTGGTCGTCCTCACCAGCAACGGCGAGCGGGAGTTCCCCTCGGCACTGCTGCGCCGCTGCGTCCGCCTGGAGATCCAGCCGCCCACCGAGGACCGGCTGGCCGCCATGGTCGCCGCCCACCTGGGCGCCGACGGCTCACCCGACGGCGCCCAACGCGCCGCGCTGATCACCGAGTTCCTCCGCCGCCAGCGCGAGGACGGCGCCGACCTGGCCAACGACCAACTGCTGAACGCCCTGCTCATGGCCGAGCGCGGCCTGTGGGGCAGCGGACCGGGGCGCGACGTCATCCACGACGTCCTGCTGCGCCCGCTCAACGAGAGCTGAGGCGGCGGCCGGTGGACGAGCACGGTATGGGTCCCCACGGGGGTGGCGGTCCGGGCGATCGGGCGGCGGCGCAGAGCGCGCTGCGCCAGGCGCTGGCCGCGCTCGTCGCCCCCGAGGGCGAGCGACCCCACCCGCAGGACCTCGCCGACGTGCTGTGGATCTCCCGGCTGGCCGGCCTCGCACCCCTGCCCGACGGCGGCCCGCAGCCGCCCACCGGCCCGCCCACCACCCCACCGCCCGTCACCCCGCAGACCGGAACCCCGCCGACCGGAACCCCGCAGCGGACCGCCACCACGCCCGGCCGGCCGGCCGGGCCCCGACCGCCCGCGCCCACCACCCCGCAACCCGACCCCAAGGTCGAACTGCACCCCCGCAGCGCCCCCACCGGCACCGCCCGGCCGGAGGCGGTCGCCCGCGGCGCCGAGGTCGTCCAGGTCACCCGGCCCACCGCCCTGCCCGGCGCCCTGGCCATCGCCCGCGCCCTGCGCCCGCTGCGCCGGCCACTGACCCAACGCCCCGGCGGCCGACGGCGGTTGCACCTCGACGAGGAGGCCACGGCGGCGGCCACCGCCGAGGCCGGCGTCCTGCTGCCGGTCTGGCAGCGCGCCCAGCCCCGGTACTCCGTCGACCTGCTGGTCGACACCGGCGCCACCATGGCCGTCTGGCACGACCTGGCCGGCGAACTCGCCACCCTGCTGGAACGCCACGGCGCCTTCGAGGACGTACGCACCTGGTCCCTCGACACCGACCGGGACACCCCGCACCTCACCCCCTTCCGACGCCGCCGCACCGCCGTACCACCGCCCGCCACCCCCGACCGCAACTGGGCCCGCCCCCTCGCCGAGCCGCACCGGCGCCGCATCCTGTTCGTCCTCACCGACGGCGTCGGCCCCGCCTGGTACGGCGCCGACCTGGTGCCCCTCCTCGCCCGCACCGCCGCCACCGGCCCGGCCGCCGCCCTCCAAGTCCTGCCCCGCCGCCTCTGGCACCGCACCGCGCTGCGCCCCGCCCCGGTCGAGGCCCGGGCCGCCACCCACGGACGGCCCGTCCCCGTCCTGCGCAGCGACACCACCCTGCCCGGCATCCCGCGCGGCCGGGCCGGCGAGGCGGCACGCGCCGCGGTGGGCTGGCTCCCGGTGCTGGAGATCGACGCCGACTGGCTCGCCCCCTGGGCCGACCTCACCGCCGGCCGCACGACCGGCTGGACGCCCATGCTCGCCGCACCACTCAGCGGAGTGCCCCGGCCACGCCGCCCCCGCGCCGGGGAGACGGACCCACGCCCCGCCGCCGACCGCGTTGCCGCCTTCCGGGCCGGCAGCTCTCCGAACGCCTACCGGCTCGCCTGCCACCTGGCGGCGGCGCCGCTCAGCCTGCCGGTGATGCGACTGGTCCAGCGGGCCACGGTGCCGGAGTCGGGGCAGCGGGAGCTGGCCGAGCTCTTCCTGTCCGGGCTGATCGAGGTGCGGGAGAAGGCCGCCGACCCGGACGAGGTGGTGTACGACTTCGTCGACGGCGTCCGGGAGGAGCTGCTGGGGGAACTGACCCGGACGGAGTCGGTACGGGTGCTGGACCACGTGCTCGCCAAGGTCTCCGGGCGGGTCGCGGCCACCTTCGGCGGGACACTCGACTTCCGCGCCCTGGCAGCCGGCACGGGGGAGGGGAAGCACCGGCTCCCGGAGCGCAGCCGCCCGTTCGCCGAGGTCGCGGCGACGGTGCTGGCGGGGGCGGGCGGCCAGCACGCGGCGATCGCGCGGCACTTGGGCACTGTGGTGGCCGGCCGGACGCTCCGCCGGGAGCTGCTCACCCCGCCGCCGCCGATCGTCAGTCCGCCCGACCCGCCCCGGTTGATCGGACGGCGCGAGGCACTCGACCTGATCGCGCAGGCGTTCGACCCGGCCCGACGCCATCCGACACGCCAACTGGTGGCCGTCAACGCTCCCCTGGGCATGGGAAGGTGCCGCCTCGCCCAGGAGTACGTCCGGCGCTACGGCGCGCGCCACACCCTCGTCCACTGGATCGAGACCCGCTCCGCCGACTCCCTGCGGCACGGCTTCGCCCGGCTCCGCGACGCCCTCGGCGCGGGATCCGGATCGGCCGACCGCTCCGTACCGCTGAACGAACTGCTCGGCAGCCACCCCGGCTGGCTGATCGTCATCGACGGCCTCGACGCCGGTCTCCCACCCACCGAGGAGGCCTGGCCCCAGGACCTGCTCGACCTCGCCGACGCCCGGAGCGGCTGCCTGCTCGTCACCACCGGCTCGGACCGGGAGCTGGAGCGGCTCGGCCGCCCCTGGGTCGCGGTCACCCTCGGCTTCCTCACCGAGGCCGAACTGCGCGAGGAGATCCGCCATCGCCTCGGCGACGCCTACCAACGGATCGAGCACGCCCAGGAGTTCCAGCACCTGCTGGACCGGATGCCCCGACGCCCGGACGAACTGGCGGCCTGGCACCTCGACGACCAACTCGCCGTCCTGGCCGGGACATCCGGGTCGGGGAACTCCTCCTCCAACGTCCGCAGCTTCCGGCTGCCCAGCCCGGCGCTGGCGATGGCGCTGATGCCGGCCGAGGACGGGGGTTACCTCGCTGTCTACGGTGCGGACCGGCTGGTACGCAATATCGACGTGATGACCGGCCAGGAGACCGAACCCGCGGTGGAGCTCGAGGACTCCGGCACCGAGTTCGTCGCGATGGCTGGGCTTCGTGACCGGATCTTCGTCATCTGCACTGCGGATTCCAGTGGAGGATTCGCCTTCTGGGACGCCCGCGAGGGCCACTTCGCCGCGGGGGAACGGGGACCGTCCTCGCCGCCGGTGGCGATGGCCCGGTTCGTCCACACCGACGGAGAGGTCTACCTCTGGATGTCGGACCTCGACGGCCGGATGCGGATCTGGGACGCCCGGACCGACGGAGTGGTCCTGGAACTGCCCGGCCTCCCCGGCGGCCACCGCTCCTGGGCGATGACCACCCTTCCCCAGCCGGACGGGCCCTCGCTCCTGATCGGCGTCGACCCGACCGGACGGCTGCACCGCTGGCGACCCGACGACCCCTCGACCCATGAGTCCTTCGCCGCCGCCGTGGTCGACCCCGGCCGGGCGCGGACCATCGTCGGGATCACCGGCGACGAGACCCGCTGCGTGATCGCCTCGATCGGCGACCGGGACACCCACGTCCACATCTGGGAGTTCGAGGGCCGCTGGCGCGGCGACCGGCGGAGCGAGAGTGAACTTCCGCTGCTGGCCAGCCGGTTCCGCCTGTTCGAGCGGATCGCCCAGGGGCGGCAGAGCGAGGTCTGGCGGGCCCGGGACGAACAGGACGGCTCGACCGTCGCGGTGAAGACCTTCGACCGGGACCGTCACGCCACTCGCCCGGACACGGACGTGTTCCTGGACCAGGCCAGGAAGCTCACGCTGCTCGGACACCCCGGTGTCCTCGGCTGCCGACTCGCCGGGAGCGACCCCGAACGCCTCTACCTGGTCCTCGAGTTCATCGACGGACCCGATCTGCGGACCGTACTCGACGGGGAGCCGCTGCCCCCGTACGAGGCGGCAGCGATCGCCCACGGCGTCGCCGAGGCGCTCGACTACCTGCACGGCCACGGGATCGCGCACGGCAGGATCGAGCCCGCCAACGTCCTCGTCCGCCCGGACGGCAGCCCGGTCCTCTGCGACTTCGGGATCGACTTCACCGGATCCGGCGCGGCGGAGCCGGCCGACGACCTCCACGCCCTCGGCAACCTCCTCCAGCAGACCGGCGTCCCCGAGGCCCTGCAAGGGCTCGTCCTCGAACTGCTCCACCCGGACCCGCGCCGACGGCCGTCCGCCGCCGAAGCCGCCCGGCGGATCGCCGCCTCGGGCGCCCTGCGAGAGCCCGACCGCACCCCGGAACCCCCGCTCAGGTTCACCCTGCTCGGCGAGGTGGGGGTCTGGCGCGGGGACGAGCCGCTGGACCTCGGCCCCCCGGAACGGGCGGCCGTGCTCGCCGCCCTGCTGAAGTACCGGGGCCGCCCCGTCCGGGCCGAGGTCCTGATCGACGCGGTCCGGTCGCAGCACACCTCGTCGGCCCGCGAGCTGGACGAAGTCTGGCTCCATGTCCAGGAGTTGGAGCGAGTGCTCAACTCGGCCTCGGCCCCGCGCGCCGTGGTCGAGGAACTGGCGGACGGCCACACCTGGGTCCTGAACGTCACCTCCGGGCAGATCGACGTCGTCCTCTTCGAACGGGCCCTGGAGCGCGCCGAAGCGGCACTCGAGGACGGTGCCCCGGATGCGCTTCGACGCTACGCCGAGGAGGCCGAAGCCCTCTGGCAGGGGCCGCCGCTGGCCGACCTGCCAGGGCCGTCCGCAGAACTGGAGCGGACCCGTCTCAACGAACTGTACCGACGCGTAGAGGAGTTGATCCTCGCAACCGCGCCGCCCACCGCGCCGGGGGGCGGTCGCCTCAGCTACTCCCTGCTCGGCCCGCTGCGCGTCCGGCGCGGCGAGCAGCCGGTGCGGGTCGGCTCACCGCAGCAGGAGGCCGTCCTTGCCGCCCTCCTGCTTCACGCCCCGGCAGCCGTGCCCACCCGCAGCCTGGTCGACGCGGTCTGGGGCGACCAGTCACCGGCCCGGGCCGGGGCGGTGGTGCACAGCCACGTGTCCCGGCTGCGGAACGTCCTGCGCGACCGGACCCAGCCGCGCGGCGCGACCGAGATCCTCCAGACGGTGGCCGACGGCTACCGGTTGGTCGTCGACCCGGGCTCGGTCGACGTGGCCGTCTTCGAGGAGCGGCTGGCCGCGGCCGTGCAGGCGGAGCAGGCCGGTGACCTGGCCGGCGGGCACAGGCTGCTGCGCTCCGCGCTCGACCTCTGGGAGGGCACCGCGCTGGACGGCGTCCCGGGGCCGTACGCCTCCTGGGAGCGCACCCGGCTGACCGAGCGCCGGATGGCCGCCACCGAGGACCTGTACGCCACCGGGCTGGCGCTGGGGCGGCACCACGAGTTGCTGAACGAACTCGAACTGTCGCTCACCGAGCACCCGTTGCGCGAGCGGCTGTGCGCTCTGCTGATGCTCGCCTACTACCGGCTCGGACTGAAGGATCGCGCGATGGAGCCCTACCGGCGACTCCAGCAGCGGCTGGCGGAGGAGTTCTCCGTCGAGCCGGGCCCGGCGGTGACCGGGCTGTACCAGATGATCCAGGCGGACGACCTCGAACTCCGCAGGCCCGGCCGGGCCGAGGCGCTCATCGTGCCACCGGGCGGGACCACCACGCCCGCCGTCGTGGACTCAGCCCGTCTCCCCCGTGGTGACGCGCCACAGGGGGTGGCGATCGGGCGCGACATCGCCCAACAGGTCCCGGTGTTCGTCGACTTCGAGGCCAACCCGCTGTTCGTCGTGTTCGGCGAGAACGGCGCGGGGAAGACCACGCTGCTCCGACTGCTCGTCAAGCAGCTCACCGATCGCTACACCTCGGAGCAAGTCGGCTTCCTGGTCGCCGACTTCCGCCGTACCCTGCTCGACGAGGTGCCGCCCGAGTGTCTCGTCCACTACGCGTCGGACATGCCGGGCCTGACCACCCTGGCTGGGATCCTGCGCGTTGCGGCCGAGAGCCGTACGCCGGGCGCCTGGCAGCGGCACAAGGCCGTCTTCCTCATCGTGGACGACTTTCATCTGACCGCCTCCATGGAGGAGGATCCGCTGTCCTCCCTCGTCGAACTCCTCCCGCAGGCCCGCGCGATCGGCCTCCACGTCATCATCGCCTGCACCACCAGGAGCGCGGGCCGGGCCGCCCCCGCCTCGCCGTTCCTCCGGACGGCCTGCGCGCTGGGGCCCCACGGCGTGGTGCTCTCCGGTGACAAACAGGAAGGCTCCCTGCTCGGCTCGGTGTCCCCCCGATCCCTCCCCCCGGGCCGGGGAATCCTGGTGACGCCCGGCCGCCCGTCCGGAACCCTGATCCAGACCGGCTGGCTGCCGACCCGAAGGGCCTGATGACCGCAGACGGCGCGAGTCCGCTCCTGCGGGGTGTGTACCGGGCTTGCGTCAGGGACCAGTGGACTCCGGGCGGGAGCTCGTCAGGGCCGGGCGGCGAAGACCCAGCGGGTGGCGGCGAGGGCGTCGTCCCGTTCGGGGAGCGGGCCGCGGCCGTAGTGGCGGGTGAACTCGAAGGGGGTGTGGGCGGTGGTGGACCAGCCGCGCGCGGCGAGGTCGGCGGGGGTGTCGGGGCGGGGGCCGGCGTCGAGGAGGGCGAGCAGGTCGATGCCGGTCCGTTCGCGGGTGGCGGTGTGGACGGGGTGGTCGCGGCCGGCTGCGGGATCTGCGCCGGGTTCGGCCTCCTGGAGGAGGGCCTCGTAGGCCAGGGTGGAGCCGGGGGCGCTGAACCGGTCGACGGTGGCGAAGAGTTCGCGTTCGGTGGTGCTGGGCAGGTGGAGCAGCAGGCCTTCGGCGAGCCAGGCGGTCGGCTGGTCGGGGTGGAATCCGGCGGCGGTGAGCGTCTCGGTCCAGTCGGTGCGGAAGTCGGCGGCGACGGTGGAGCGTTGGGCCGTCGGCCGGGCGTCGATGCCGTCCAGGACGCGCTGTTTGAAGGCCAGCACCCCGGGCCGGTCGACCTCGTAGAGGGCGCAGTCGGCCGGCCAGTCCAGCCGGTACGCCCGGGTGTCGAGCCCGGCTCCGAGCAGCACGACCTGCCGGGCGCCGAGTTGGACGGCGCGGAGCAGCTGGTCGTCCAATGCCCTGGTGCGCAGGGCGAAGTAGCGGCCGAGCCGGCCCCACAACGGGTCGGCCTCGCCGTCCGGGACGTCCTGGGGGTGGAGGGGCCAGCGGGCGGCGGCGGGGGCGGCGCGGACGAAGTGCTCCGCGTACGGGTCCCGGGCGAGGGCGTCGGGGCGGTGGGTCTCGATGGCCCGGGCGGCGGCGACCAGCAGGGCGGTGGGCGGCACCCCCTCGGCCAGGTCCTCGGTCACGCCCTCGGCCTCGCCCTCCTGCGCGTCCTCGGCCGGGCCGGGTTCCTCGGCCAGGCCGGTGTTCTCGCTCATGCCGACGGTCATGCGCGCTCCTGCTGCTCGGGGGCGGGGGTCTCGGGAATCCGTGTCCAGACGGTGAGTTGGTCACGGGTGGTGACGCGGGCGCCGTACACCCGGCGCATGAAGGCGAGGACGGAGTCGTCCGGGAGGTGCAGCGCCGCGGTGCAGTCGGCGAGTACGGTGATGTGGAAGCCCTTCTGGAAGGCGGTGCGCGCGGTGCTGTCCACGCACACGTCGGCGAACACGCCTGCCAGGGCGAGGTGTTGGACGCCGCTGTCCACCAGGTGCCGTTCGAAGCCCGGGCTGAGGAAGGCGTCGAAGCAGGCGTGTTTGGTGAAAACCGCCTCGCCGTCCTGCGGGGTCACGGCGGTGAAGGCGGCGCCCCAGCTCCCGTCGAGGCACTTGGGGCGTTTGCCGAGGGTGGCGTCCCGGTGGCGCCAACTGGCGCCCTGGTGGGCGGGATCGCCGAGGAAGCGGACGAACACCACCGGGGTGCCGTGGGCCCGGGCCGCCTGGACGGCCTGGGCGGTGTTGGCGGCGACGGTGGGGAGCCGGGTGGGGTCGCCGGGGTAGCGGGCGGCGGCGGCCGGGCCGGCGCAGAAGTCGTTCTGCAGGTCGACGACGACCAGGGCGGTGTGGCCGGGCGGCGCGCTCACGCGGCCGCTCCGGACGGGTTGACGACCGGGGTGCTGGTACGTTCCGCGCCCGGACCCCGGTCAACGGCGAGTGCGACGACGGGTGTCACGGTGCGGTGCCTCCTCGGCTCGGTGCCAGTGGGGGGTCGGGCGGTCCGTGCCCGATCGGTTTTCCTCACTATCGGCCACCATGCGGAGGTGAGCGAGACATGATCGCCGGGGTCCACCTGATGGAGTGAACTCGGTGTGGCGGAAACCGAGTTGCCGCAGCGGTTCGGCGGTCCAGGGGTTCGGCGGTTCAGCGTGTCGCGGCGAGCTGCCAGTCGGCGGGGCCCGAGGGCGGCAGGTGGCCGGGCAGTCCGGAGGTCCAGCGCTTGGTTCCGTCCGGCAGGACGGCGAGCGCTTCCACCCCGGGGCGTCGGGCCGCCCAGGCCAGCGCGCGGTCCGGGCCCATGGCGAAGGCGGCGGTCGCCCAGGCGTCGGTGCGGGCGATGCCGGTGCCGGGGGCGCCGACCAGGGTGAGCGAGGCCAGGGCGTCCGCGGGGCGGCCGGTGTGCGGGTCGAGGATGTGGGCGCCGCGTTCGGCGGTGCCGGAGGTGGCGATGGCGAGGTCGCTGCCGCCGAGGACGGCGGCGAGGTCGCCCGGCCGCCCGGGGTGGGCGATGCCGATCCGCCACGGCCCGCCGGAGGTCTGGACGTCCCCGCCGCCGTTGACGCAGAACTGCCGGGCGCCGGTGGCACGCAGCAGTCGGGCGGCCTCCTCGACGGCCCAGCCCTTGACCCAGCCGCTGGGGTCGAGCCGTCCGCCGGGCCGTTCGGTGAAGTAGCCGTCGGTCTCGGCGGTGACCTCGCGGCAGGCGTCGAGCACCGTGCGGACCTCGGGATCGCAGTCGGCGAGAGCCAGTGCGCCCCGGTCGAGCCGGCTGATGTCGCTGTCCGGCCGGTAGGTGGAGAACACCGCGTCGATCCGGTGCAGCCGTTCGGTGATCCGCCGCAGCGCCTCGGGCAGGTCGGGCCCGGGGTCGCGGACGGCGATGGAGAAGACGGTGCCCATCACGGGCTCGGCGTGCCGCAGCACCGGCGGTCAGCCCTTCGCCCGGTCGAGGGCGCTCTGCAGCGAGCGGATGTAGCCGTCGCTGGTGTAGGTGGCGCCGCTGACGGCGTCGATCCGGGCGCTCTGCGCGGAGATCGCCTCCTGGTTGAGGGTGGGCAGGGCGTCGGTGTTGATCTCGCGGTCCCGGCGGTCCTCGGTGGGGTACTTGACCACGTCGACGCCGGTGAGCCGGCTCCCGGCGAGGGTGACCTGCACCTGCACCGGCCCGTACCGGGTGTTCACGGTGTCCCCGCTGATCTTCCGGGTGGCACCGCCGCCGGCGGGCGCGGGCGCCGGCGTGGGGGAGGCGGAGGTGTCGGCGGCACCCGGGGTCCCGGAGCCCGATGTGGCGCCGGTCCCGGAGCCGGTCCCGGATGACGAGCCCGACCCCGACGAGGATCCCGCTCCCGAGCTGATCACCGGCGCGGACCCGGTCGCCTGGTGCGGTTTGAGCGAGAGCAGCAGCACCACCCCGGCAGCGGTGGCGGCACTGGTGACGACGGCTCGGCGCATGGACAACTCCTGGTGTGCTCAGGCTCGGAAGCAGGCGGGGAAGCAGGCGGGGAATCGAGCTCGGATCAGGCTCGGGATCAAGCTCGGAATCAGGCTCAGAAGACGAAGGACTCGTGGTGGATCCGCCCCGCCCGAACCCCGGCCGCCCGCAGCGCGCGCACGGCCTCCTCGGTGACGGCCTCGGGCCCGCACAGGTAGACGTCGTGCTCGGCCAGCCCCGGCACCAGCCGGGCGAGCGCCGCGCCGAGGTCCCCGACCTGCTCGCGCGAGCCGAGCAGCTCGTGCACCACCGCGCCGCGCTGCCGGGCGACCTCCGCCAGCTCGGCCCGGAACAGCACGTCCTCGGCGCGCCGGGCCCGCTGCACCAGGGTGACCTCGCCCGGCAGGGTCTCGAACAGCGCCCGCAGCGGGGTGATCCCGACGCCCACCCCGAGCAGCAGCACCCGGCGCTGCCGCTGCCGCCGTCCGGTGAACGCCCCGTACGGTCCCTCGGCCCGCACCCTGGTGCCCGGCCGCAGCCGGGCGACGGCGGCGCTGTGCCCGCCGAGGTCCTTGACGGTGAACCGGAGGAAGTCGGGGCGGGCCGGTGCGGACAGCGAGTACGGGTTGGCGGCCCAGCGCAGTCCGGGGGCCTGGAACTGGAGTCGGAAGAACTGGCCGGGCTCGGCGCGGAGCTCGTCCAGCCGCCGGCCGGACAGGAACAGCGACACCACGCCGGGGCCCTCCGGCCGCACCTCGGCCACCTTCAGCCCGTGCCGCCGGTCGAGCAGCCAGGGCCGCAGCAGCCGGTACCAGCCGAGCAGGGCCGCCGTCCCGAAGTAGAGCGCGTACCAGCCGGCCCGGCCGGGGCCGCCGCCGAGGTCGGCGCCGGTGGTCAGCTGGTGGGCGAAGGCGAGTGCGACCGCGAGGTAGGTGGCCAGGTGCAGGTAGTACCAGGTCTCGTAGGAGAGCCGGCGCCGGGCCGCCCGGGCGGAGACCGCGCCGGTGCCGAGCATCAGCAGGGTGCCCGCGGTGGCCTTGAGCATGTCGGGGTAGTGGAAGACGATCTCGACGCCCTCGCCGACCGGCCCGCGTCCGTCGGTGAGCGCGTAGCCCCAGATCACGGTCAGCAGGTGCACGGTGACCAGGCCGACCAGCCAGCGGCCGCCGTACGCGTGCCAGCGGGCCAGCCGGTCGGCGCCGACCCCGCGTTCCACCGGCGGCAGCCGGGCCATCAGCAGGAGCAGCACCGGCGCGGCGTACCCGGCGAGCAGTCCGGCGATCCGCCCGGCGCCGGTCAGCCAGCCGGCCGCGCCGACCACCGCGGCGGTGTTCACCCACCACAGGCCGAGCACGCCG
>NZ_MECK01000629.1 GCF_014596465.1 Streptomyces sp. CBMA123
CCTCGGGGGCGACCGGTCCGGCGGGCGGTCCGGCGGCCGTGCGGACGGCGCCGGCGCGGGTGAAGCAGCCGCGGGCCGGGCTGCGGGCACACCAGATCACCGACCACACGGCCTCGCACCGCACCCGTAAGGCCCGGCGCAGCGTGGCCGGCCGGGCGCTGGACGCGGTGTTCGGCTGGCTCGCGTTCGGCGTGCTGGCGGTGCTGCTGGTCGTGGTGCTGCTGGTGTACGTGGTCAGGCGTCGGAACGGCCGCTAGCCGGGGTCGGGGCGAGGGCCCGCAGGACGGCGTCGACCAGCTGGTCGGCGTGTTCGTGGGTGAGCGGGCCGAGTCGGTACTGCCAGCGGTAGTAGAGCGGGCCGTAGACCAGTTCGACGGCCAGGTCGAGGTCGGCGTCGGGGGCGAGCTGACCGGTCTCGCGGGCGGCGCGCAGGCGGTCGCGGGTGATCTCCAGCAGGGGGTCCAGCAGGCGGGTGCGGTACTCGGCGTGCAGGGCCGGGTCGTTGAGGATCTCGGCGATGATGGCGCGGTAGGTGCGGTCGGCGCCCGGGTCGGTGAGCTCGTCGCTGGTGGGGCGCAGGACGGCCCGCAGGTCGGCGGCGAGGTCGCCGGTGTCGGGGAGCGCGAGGCCGCCCTCGCGCTGGTTGACGGCGAGGAAGGCGTCGAAGACGACGGCGCCCTTCGAGGGCCACCAGCGGTAGATGGTCTGCTTGCCGACGCCGGCCCGGGCGGCGATCGCCTCGATGGTCAGCTTGCCGTAGCCGACCTCGGCGACGAGCTCGGTGGTGGCTGCGAGGACGGCGGAGCGTGAGCGCTCGCTGCGCCGGGCGGGGTCGGGGGCGGTTCTGGGGGCCATGGGAAAAAGTCTATGCCAAACAGCGAGACGAGACGTATTGTCTTCTCAAGATTGCGAGACGGCACGTCTCGTCTCAGTCGCTCTCCCCGGAGGTGCCCGTGATCCGCCCCGCACACATCCTGATGGTCTCCGTTCCGGCACACGGGCACGTCAACCCCAGCCTGGCCGTGATCGCCGAGCTGGTCGCCCGGGGCCACCGGGTCAGCTACGTCAACGACCCGTCCTTCCGGGAGGTCGTCGAGTCCACCGGTGCGACCCTCGTTCCGTATCCGACCGCGCTGCCGCTCGTCGACGACCCGGCCGGCTGGCCGGACGACCCGGTGGCGGTCCAGGACGTGTTCCTGGACGACACCCTGTCGATGTGGTCCGTCATGCTGGAGGCCTTCGAGGACGACCGCCCCGACCTGGTGCTCTACGACATCGCGGGCTTCGCCGGACGGGCGCTCGGCGAGCGGTTGGGCGTGCCGGTGGTGCAGCTGTCCTCCAGCTTCGTGGGCTGGGACGGCGTCGACGAGGACCTGGCCGAGGTCTTCGAGGCGATCCGCAACGGTCCGGGCGGCCCGGAGCACTACCGGCGGTTCGCCGGCTGGCTGGCGGAGGCGGGTGCGGTGGAGCGTGACGTCGAGGCGTTCAAGAACCGTCCGGAGCGGTGTATCGCTCTGGTGCCGCGCGCGCTGCAGCCGCAGGCGGAGCGGGTCGACGAGCGGCGGTTCAGCTTCGTCGGGCCCTGCTTCGGCGACCGCGCCCACCAGGGGCGGTGGGAGCGCCCGGCGGGCGCCGAGAAGGTACTGCTGGTCTCGCTGGGCTCGGCCTTCACCGACCGGCCCGCCTTCTACCGGGCCTGCGTCGAGGCCTTCGGCGAACTGCCCGGCTGGCACGTCGTGCTCCAGATCGGCAGGCACACCGATCCGGCCGAGCTGGGCGAACTGCCGGACACCGTCGAGGTGCACCGCTGGGTGCCGCAGCTGTCGGTGCTGGCGCAGGCGGACGCCTTCGTCACCCATGCGGGCATGGGCGGCTCCAGTGAGGGGCTGTTCCACGCCGTGCCGATGATCGCTGTGCCGCAGGCCGTCGACCAGTTCGCCAACGCGGACGCGCTGGTGGGCCTGGGCGTCGCCCGCCGGGTGGACACCGAGGCAGCCACTGCGGAGGCGCTGCGCGCCGCGCTGCTGGAGCTGGTCGGGGACCCGACGGTGGCCGAACGGCTGGCGGTGCTGTCCGCGGCCGGCCGGGCCGAGGGCGGCACCGCGCGGGCGGTGGAGCTGATCGAGGCCGAGCTGGCGAGGTAGGGCTCGGATCGCGGCCACACCCCCCGGGGGGTGCGGCCGCGATCGGGGCGACGGAGAATCCGGATGGCGAGCAGCTGTTGTCATATCTTCATTCACCTGGTGTGATTGTGTATATGGATATGCACAGTGCTGTGGTCCCCGACGCTCCGCTGGTCCAGGTCGGCAAGGCCGACGTCAGCGCGGAGGACGTCCTGGCCGTCGCCCGGGGCAACGCCCGGGTCGAGATCGGCCCCGACGCGCTCGCCGAGATGGCGGCCGCCCGCGCGCGGATCGACGCCCTCGCGGCCGAGCCGCGCCCCGTCTACGGCGTGTCGACCGGCTTCGGCGCCCTCGCCGTCCGGCACATCAGCCCCGAGCTGCGCGCCCAGCTGCAGCGCTCGCTGGTGCGCTCGCACGCGGCCGGCATGGGCCCGGCCGTCGAGCGCGAGGTGGTCCGCGCGCTGATATTCCTGCGGATGAAGACGCTGGCCTCCGGCCGCACCGGCGTCCGCCCGCTGGTCGCGCAGACCATGGCCGCCCTGCTCAACGCCGGCATCACCCCGGTCGTCCGCGAGTTCGGCTCGCTCGGCTGCTCCGGCGACCTCGCGCCGCTGTCGCACTGCGCGCTGGTGCTGATGGGCGAGGGCACCGCCACCGGCCCCGACGGCGTGGAGCGGCCGGTCGCCGAACTGCTCGCCGCCGCCGGCATCGAGCCCGTCGAACTGCTGGAGAAGGAGGGCCTGGCCCTCATCAACGGCACCGACGGCATGCTCGGCATGCTGGTGATGGCCATCGCCGACCTGCAGCGGCTGTTCACCACCGCCGACATCACCGCCGCGATGACCCTGGAGGCGCTGCTCGGCGCCGACAAGGTGCTCGCCCCCGAGCTGCACGCCCCGATCCGCCCGCACCCGGGCCAGGCGCTCAGCGCCGCCAACATGCTCGCCGTGCTCAAGGACTCCGGCCTGACCGGCCACCACCACGACGACGCGCCGCGGGTCCAGGACGCCTACTCGATCCGCTGCGCCCCGCAGGTCGCCGGCGCCGGCCGGGACACCCTGGCGCACGCCCAGCTGGTCGCCTCGCGCGAGCTCGCCGCCTCGGTGGACAACCCGGTCGTGCTGCCGGATGGACGGGTGGAGTCCAACGGCAACTTCCACGGTGCGCCGGTCGCGTACGTGCTGGACTTCCTCGCCATCGCCGCCGCCGACCTCGGCTCGATCTCCGAGCGCCGCACCGACCGGCTGCTCGACCAGGCCCGCTCGCACGGCCTGCCCGCCTTCCTGGCCGACGACCCGGGCGTGGACTCCGGTCTGATGATCGCCCAGTACACCCAGGCGGCGCTGGTCAGCGAGAACAAGCGGCTCGCCGTCCCGGCCTCGGTCGACTCGATCCCGTCCTCCGCGATGCAGGAGGACCACGTGTCGATGGGCTGGTCGGCCGCCCGCAAGCTGCGCCAGGCCGTCGACAACCTCGGCCGCATCCTGGCCGTCGAACTCACCGCCGCGGCCCGCGCGCTGGAGATCCGTCAGCAGGCCGACTCGGCCGTCCGGGTGGCTCCGGCCACCGAGGCCGCGATGGCCGCCGCCCGCGAGGCGGGGGTCGGCGGCGCGGGCCGGGACCGCTTCCTCTCACCGGACCTGGAAGCCGCCGCCGCGCTGGTCGCCACCGGTGACCTGGTGCGGGCGGTGGAGCGGGTCACCGGGCCGCTGGCCTGACGTGCCTCCGCTGCGGGGCGACCGTCGGCCGGGGTGCGGCGTGCGGATCCGACCGGGATCCGTACGGCGCGCCTCAGTCCCAGTCGCCCCGCGGCCGGCGCTCCTCCCGGTCGCGGCGGTTGCCCAGCGCCGCAGCGAAGTTGACCCCGACGATGCCCGCCCAGCAGGCCAGCAGACCGGCGAAGCCGCCGCTGCCGGGGCTGCTCGCGATCGCGGTCAGCGGGATGCCCAGGGCCAGCGAGATCACCGCCAGCCGGTTGCCGGACCGGCCGGACGTCCAGCCGCGGTGGCGGCGGTCGCGGTCCCGCTCGTGGTAGGACGGCCCGTCGTCGTCCAGCCGCGCGGCCACCGAACGCTCCACCCGGGCGTCCAGCCGCTTCATGAAGGAGTCGACGAGCTCGTCCTCGTACTCCTTGCCGAGTTCCTTGCGGGCCTGCAGGGTGGCGTCGAGGTCGCGCCGCAGGTCGTCCTGGCGAGTGTCCATGCCAGTAGCGTGGGGCCGCCGCGCCGCCCGGTCCATCCGTTCGCGGGGGGAATCCGGGCGGGCTCAGGGAGAAATCAGGGTTACCCCGAGGCCCGTGCGCGGCGCCCGGCACCGCCCGCTCCCCGGCCCGCCCCGTCCGAGGCGGTGTCCGGACAGTGGGACGTCTCATGAGGCGTCCCGCCGTACGAGACGTCTTTGCCAGCGGCGGCGCGCTGCTGCACAGTCGTCGTCCGAACCGCACGCATCCGGAGGTACCGCTGATGACCGCCACCGACGAGGCCGGCACCGTCGGCCCCTCCGCCCGGCTGCTCCAGCTGTTCGAAGGACACCGGCTGACGCCCACCCAGCGGCGGATCGCGCACTCCCTCGTCCGGCACGCCACCGAGGCGCCGTTCCTGTCCAGCGTGGAGGTCGCCGAACTCGCCGGCGTCAGCCAGCCCTCCGTCACCCGCTTCGCCGTCGCACTCGGCTACGACGGCTACCCGGCGCTGCGCCGGCAGCTGCGCGAACTCGGCGCGGGCGAACCGGCCGCACCCGAGACCCCGGACGAGGCGGTGCGCAACGAGCACCAGCAGGCCGTCCTCGCCGAGATCGAGCACCTGCGCCACCTCGCCGAACTCCTCGCCGACCCCGAACCGATCACCCGGGCCGCCCGGCTGCTCGCCGCATCCCGCCCGCTACCGGTGCTCGGGCTGCGGGCCGCCTCGGCGCAGGCCCGCGGCTTCGCCTACTTCGCGGCCAAGGTGCACCCGGACATCCGGCTGCTCGACGAGGGCGGCAGCATGCTCGCCGACCGGCTGGAACAGGCCACCGCGGCGGGCGCGACCGCCCTGCTGTGCTTCGCGCTGCCGCGCTACCCGCGGGAGTTGATGGACGCCCTGGTCGTCGCCCGGGAGTGCGGGCTGGCCGTGCTCACCGTGGCCGACAGCGCCTTCTCGCCGGTCGCCAAGCTCTCCGACCTGATGCTGCCGGCCGCCGTGGGCACCGGACTGGTCTTCGACACCGCCTGCGCGCCGATGATGCTCGGCCGGGTGCTGCTGCAGCGCATGTGCGACGAACTCCCCGGCGCGGAGGCCAGGTTGGAGGCGATCGAGCAGTCGACGGCGGCCCGGGGGCTGTTCCTGGAATAGCGTGGACGGCGGGCCGGAGTGGGGGTGGCCGGGAATAGTCGTCAGGAACCCGGGCATCCCCTACAGCAGGGGGTGCCGCCCATGCGCGTGATCCACGAGATGAAGTTCGTCGCCCGCCTGTCCTCGGGTGCCGACGAATGGTCCTGCCCCGCCTGCGGACGCCGCGTCACCCTGCGGCGCCTGCCCGAACCCGAACTGACCGTCCTCGACCCGGGCGACGAGTCCGCCGTCCACGTCGGCGTCATCGAACCCGACGCCCACGCCACCGCGACCGCCGAGAAGTACGGTCTCGGCCCGGTCCAGAACATCCCCCGCCCGCCCGCCCCGCCCGCCCCCGACGCCGCCGACCGCCGCTGGCTGGCCGAGATCGGCATCGACTGGGACGGCGGCGCCGCCGCCTGATTCAGGCGCGGGGGGCGTACAGGGGGAGATTTGAGGTGTCCAGCTCGGCGGGCAGCGGCGCGGGCAGCGGAACGGGCTCGCCGTACTTGCCGTGCAGGACGCCTCGGTACCCGCCGTCGCGGGGGTGGGTGTGGAGCGTCCATTCACCCTCGCGCGGGTCGACAGCGAGGAGGATGGGTACGCCCGCGGCGGCGTACCAGCTGGTTTTGGCCGTGATGAGGCTGACGCGCTCGGAGGTGGAGATGACTTCCACCGCCAGAGCCACCTCGCGCGGGTCGGTCAGCCATTCGTCGTCCTCCTCCCACTCCGTCGGGAGGACGACCAGGTCGGGGGTCACGTAGTCCTCGTCGTTGCCCGGCATGTAGATGGACGACACCTCGTACGCGCCGAGCTCGGTCGGCAGCTCCGGGTCCAGCTGCATGCGCACTCGTCGCACGGTCCCCGCATGCTTGCCGCGGGGTGTCGGGGACACCACCAGGGTTCCCCCGATGATCTGGACGCGAAGTCCGGTGCTCCGCTCGATCTCCTCCGCCGCATCCCGGAGTCTGCCGGGCCGTACGCCGATGGCCGTCATCGTGTACTCCGCTCCCTGGCGCTGGGCCGAGTGGCTGGTGTTCGCCGGATTCAGGCTAGCGCGCCAAGTCGGCGAATGGCGTGGCTGATCGGATTGGTTCAGGTCTGGTCGAAAGCCGGTTGTTTAGTTATATTCAACCGAACAAAGCTTGAATGAATCCATCCGCAGGGAGGCCGGGACATGGTGCAGCAGCAGGCGAGCGGGCCGCGCGAGGTGCGTGCGGCGCGCGGGACGGGGCTCACGACGCAGGGGTGGCAGCAGGAGGCCGCCCTGCGGATGCTGATGAACAACCTCGACCCCGAGGTGGCCGAGCACCCGTCGAAGCTGGTGGTGTACGGCGGCACCGGCAAGGCCGCGCGGGACTGGCGCTCCTTCGACGCCATGGTGAAGACGCTGCAGGGGCTCAAGCAGGACGAGACCATGCTGGTCCAGTCCGGGCGGCCGGTCGGCGTGATGCAGACCCACGAGTGGGCGCCGCGCGTGCTGATCGCCAACTCCAACCTGGTCGGCGACTGGGCCAACTGGGAGGAGTTCCGCCGGCTGGAGAGCCTCGGGCTCACCATGTACGGCCAGATGACCGCCGGCTCCTGGATCTACATCGGCACCCAGGGCATCCTCCAGGGCACCTACGAGACCTTCGCCGCCGTCGCCAACAAGCGCTTCAACGGCAGCCTGGAAGGCACCATCACCCTCACCGCCGGCCTGGGCGGGATGGGCGGCGCCCAGCCGCTCGCCGTCACCATGAACGGCGGCGTGGCGATCTGCATCGACTGCGACCCGTCCCGGATCGCCCGCCGGATCGAGCACCGCTACCTGGACGTCGAGGCCAAGGACCTCGGCCACGCGCTGGAGCTGGCCACCGCCGCCCGCGACAAGCGGCAGCCGCTCTCCATCGGCCTGCTGGGCAACGCCGCCGAGCTGGTCCCGCAGCTGCTCGCGATGGACGCGCCGATCGACATCGTCACCGACCAGACCAGCGCCCACGACCCGCTGGCCTACCTCCCGGTCGGCGTCGCCTTCGACGACATGGCCGACTACGCGGCCGCCAAGCCCGCCGAGTTCACCCAGCGCGCCCGCGAGTCGATGGCCGCCCATGTCGAGGCGATGGTCGGCTTCCTGGACCGCGGCGCCGAGGTCTTCGACTACGGCAACTCGATCCGCGGCGAGGCCCAGCTGGCCGGCTACGACCGCGCCTTCGCCTTCCCCGGCTTCGTCCCGGCGTACATCCGGCCGCTGTTCTGCGAGGGCAAGGGCCCGTTCCGCTGGGCCGCGCTGTCCGGCGACCCGCAGGACATCCACAAGACCGACAAGGCCGTCCTCGACCTCTTCCCGGAGAACGAGTCGCTGGCCCGCTGGATCCGGCTGGCCCAGGAGAAGGTGCACTTCCAGGGCCTGCCCGCGCGGATCTGCTGGCTCGGCTACGGCGAGCGCGACAAGGCCGGCGAGCGCTTCAACGACATGGTCGCCTCCGGCGAGCTGTCCGCGCCGATCGTGATCGGCCGCGACCACCTGGACTGCGGCTCGGTGGCCTCCCCGTACCGCGAGACCGAGGCGATGCTGGACGGCTCGGACGCGATCGCCGACTGGCCGCTGCTCAACGCCATGGTCAACGTCGCCTCCGGCGCCTCCTGGGTGTCCATCCACCACGGCGGCGGCGTCGGCATCGGCCGCTCGATCCACGCCGGCCAGGTCACCGTGGCCGACGGTACGGCGCTGGCGGGCGAGAAGATCCGCCGGGTGCTCACCAACGACCCGGGCATGGGCGTCATCCGGCACGTGGACGCCGGCTACGACCGGGCCACCGAGGTCGCCGCCGAGCGGGGCGTGCGCGTTCCCATGGGTGAGCTGTGACGATTTCTTCGTTCGAAGAGATGTGGGCGGAGCTGCTCCCCGTGGGCCGCTCCGCCGCCTCCGGCGGCTACCGCCGCTTCGCCTGGAACTCCGCCGACGCCGAGTGCCGCGCCTGGTTCGAGCAGCAGGCCCGCGACCGCGGCCTGACGTACGAGCTGGACCGCAACGGCAACCAGTGGGCCTGGCTGGGCGATCCGGCCGCCCCGGGCGCGGTCGTCACCGGCTCGCACCTGGACTCGGTGCCGGACGGTGGCGCCTACGACGGCCCGCTCGGGGTGGTCTCCTCCTTCGCCGCACTGGACGAACTGCGCGCCCGGGGCGCGCAGTTCACCCGGCCGCTGGCGATCGTCAACTTCGGCGACGAGGAGGGCGCCCGGTTCGGCGTGGCCTGCATCGGCTCCCGGCTGAGCGCCGGGGTGCTCTCCCGCGAGGCCGCGTACGAGCTGCGCGACGCCGACGGCCTGCGGCTGCCCGACGCGATGGAGCGGGCCGGCTACGACCCGACCGCGATCGGCGCGGACGACGACCGGCTGGCCCGGATCGGCGCCTTCGTCGAACTCCACGTCGAGCAGGGCCGCTGTCTCGCCGAGGGGCAGCCGGTCGGCGTGGCGGGCGCGATCTGGCCGCACGGCCGCTGGCGGTTCGACTTCCACGGCGAGGCCAACCACGCGGGCACCACCCGGATCGAGGACCGCCGCGACCCGATGCTGACCTACGCCAACACCGTGCTCTCCGCGCGCAAGAAGGCGAAGCTGGCGGGCGCGCTGGCCACGTTCGGCAAGGTCGCCGTCGAGCCCAACGGCACCAACGCGATCGCCTCGCTGGTGCGCGGCTGGCTGGACTCCCGGGCCGCCGACGAGCGCACCCTGACCGAACTCGTCGCCGAGATCGAGCGGGCCGCCGCCGAGCGCGGCGAGCGCGACGGCGTCCGGGTCGAGCTGACCCGCGAGTCCTACACCCCGGTGGTGGACTTCGACGGCCCGCTGCGCGACCGGCTCGCCAAGCTGCTCGACGCCCCGGTGCTGCCCACCGGCGCGGGACACGACGCCGGGATCCTGGCGTCCGCGATCCCCACCGCCATGCTGTTCGTGCGCAACCCCACCGGCGTCTCGCACTCCCCGGCCGAGCACGCCGAGGAGGCCGACTGCCTGGCCGGGGTCACCGCCCTCGCCGACGTACTGGAGGACCTGGCGTGTCAGTGACCACTCCGGTGACGTACTGGGCGGAGCACGCCTGGCTGCCGCACCACAACGGGCCGGTGGTCGAGCCGGACGTGCTGATCACCGTCGGCGCCGACGGCCGGATCGCCCGGGTCCAGCCGGACAGCGGGCCCTGCCCGCCCGGGGCCGTCCGCCTCGACGGGCTGCTGCTGCCCGGCCAGGCGAACGCCCACTCGCACGCCTTCCACCGGGCGCTGCGCGGGCACGTCCAGGTCGGCTCCGGGACCTTCTGGACCTGGCGCGACACCATGTACCGGTTCGCCGGGGCGCTCGACCCGGACAGCTACCTGGAGCTCGCCACCGCCGTCTACGCCGAGATGGCGCTCGCCGGGATCAGCGCCGTCGGCGAGTTCCACTACCTGCACCACGCGCCCGGCGGCGCCCGCTACACCGACCCGAACGCGATGGGCGAGGCGCTGATCGAGGCCGCCGCCCGGGCCGGCATCCGGATCACCCTGCTGGACACCTGCTACCTGTCCTCGGGCTTCGGCGCCGAGCCGACCCGCCCGCAACTGCGGTTCAGCGACGGCGACGCCGAGGCCTGGGCCGTCCGAGCGGACGCGCTCAAGCCGCGCGAGCACGCCCGGATCGGCGCCGCCATCCACTCCGTCCGGGCCGTCCCGGCCGAGCAGCTGGACACCGTCGCGCACTGGTCGGCGACGCGCGGCGCGCCGCTGCACGTCCACCTGTCCGAGCAGACCGCCGAGAACGACGCCTGCCTCGCCGCGCACGGCGTCACCCCGACCAGGCTGCTCGCCGACCACGGCGCGCTCGGCCCGCGCACCTCGGCCGTGCACGCCACCCACCTCACCGACGAGGACGTCCGGCTCCTCGCGGACTCCGCCACCACCGTCTGCATGTGCCCCACCACCGAGCGGGACCTCGCCGACGGCATCGGCCCGGCCCGCCGGCTCGCCTCGGCGGGCAGCCCGATCTCCCTGGGCAGCGACAGCCACGCGGTGATCGACCCGTTCGAGGAGGCCCGGGCGCTGGAGCTGGACGAGCGGCTGCGCAGCCGGACCCGCGGCCACTGGACGGCCGACGCGCTGCTGCGGGCCGGCGGCGAGGACGGCCACGCCTCGCTCGGCTGGCCGGAGGCCGGGCGGATCGAGGCCGGGGCGCTCGCCGACTTCACGGCGATCACGCTGGACTCGGTGCGCACCGCCGGGCCGCCGGCCCGGCTCGGTGCCGAGATCGCCGTCTTCGCGGCCTCGGCGGCGGACGTGCGGCACCTGGTCGTCGGCGGGCGGCACGTCGTCCGGGACGGCGTGCACCAGCTGGTGACCGATGTGCCGGGAGCGCTGCGCTCCGCGATCGGCGCGCTGGACTGCTGAATTTTCCTTGTCCGACTCCCTTCGGAAGGCGTTGACTTGAGCACCAGGACCACTGTGATCACGGGCATCGGCAGCCTGGTCACCAACGACCCCGGGCAGGGCACCGGGCCGCTCGGCCTGCTGACCGACGCGGCCGTGGTGGTCGAGGGCGACACCGTCGCCTGGGTCGGCCCGGCGGCCCAGGCCCCGGCGGCGGACGAGCGCTTCGACGCCGAGGGCCGGGCGCTGCTGCCCGGCTTCGTCGACTCGCACGCCCACCTGGTGTTCGCGGGCGACCGCACCGCCGAGTTCAACGCCCGGATGTCCGGGCAGGCGTACACGGCGGGCGGCATCCGTACGACGGTGGCGGCCACCAGGGCGGCGAGTGACGCCGAACTGGACGCCAACCTGGCCGGCTTCGTCCGGGAGGCACTGCGGCAGGGCACCACCACCATCGAGTGCAAGTCCGGCTACGGGCTGACGGTGGAGGACGAGGCCCGGGCGCTGCGGATCGCGGCCCGGCACACCCCGGAGACCACGTACCTGGGCGCCCACATCGTGGCCCCCGAGTACGCGGAGGACCCGGCCGGCTACGTCGACCTGGTCACCGGCGAGATGCTGGACGCCTGTGCGCCGCACGCCCGTTGGGTGGACGTGTTCTGCGAGAAGGGCGCCTTCGACGGCGACCAGGCGCGGGCGATCCTGACGGCGGGCATCGAGCGCGGCCTCACGCCGAGGGTGCACGCCAACCAGCTGACGTACGGGCCCGGCGTGCAGCTGGCGGTGGAGCTGGGGGCCGCCTCGGCGGACCACTGCACCCACCTGACGGACGAGGACGTGGCGGCGCTGGCGGGGTCGGCGACGGTCGCCACCCTGCTGCCCGGGGCGGAGTTCTCCACCCGGGCCGAGTACCCGAGCGGGCGGCGGCTGCTGGACGCGGGGGCGACGGTGGCGCTGTCCACGGACTGCAACCCGGGCTCCAGCTTCACGAGCTCGATGGCGTTCTGCATCGCGGTGGCGGTGCGGGAGATGGGGATGACGCCGGACGAGGCGGTCTGGGCCGCGACGGCCGGTGGCGCCCACGCGCTGCGGCGCACGGACGTGGGGACGGTCGCGGTCGGCTCGCGGGCGGACCTGCTGCTGCTGGACGCGCCCTCGCACGTGCACCTGGCCTACCGCCCGGGCGTGCCGCTGACGGCGGCGGTCTGGCGGGCGGGCGTCCGGGAGGTCTGAGCCCCGGGACCGTAGACGGCCCCCGCGCCCCCGGGGTGGCGGGCGCGGGGGCTTCGCATTCAGGGGGCGGTGGTCAGGTGGTCGAACTCGCCTGCCTTGGCAGCTTCGAGGAACGCGGAGAACTTGAGGCGGGTGGTGCGGACTATGACCTCGCCCTCGTCGGACTCCCGGAGTTCGACGGCCCCTTTACGTGCGCGCACCTCAACGCAGTTGCTGGCCGCTTCGCTGAAGCTGGACTTCTGCCACTCGGTGCTGGTCATGAGAATCAGGCTAGCCACCGGCGGCCTCTTGCGGGGAGCAAGAGGCCGCCGGAACGATTCGCTCAGGCGTCGGTGATGAGGTGGTCGAACTCGCCTGCCTTGGCGGCTTCGAGGAACGCGGAGAACTTGAGGCGGGTGGTGCGGACTATGACCTCGCCCTCGTCGGACTCGCGGAGTTCGACGGCCCCTTCAAGTGCGCGCACCTCAACGCAGTTGTTGTTCGCCTCACTGAAGCTGGACTTCTGCCACTCGGTGCTATTCATGCCTGTCGTTCATTTCCTTCATGATCGAGCGAATGTGATCCCGCGACTCGTTCTCCGGGAGTGCGACGGCTTCGATGCGCTCCAAGATTGCGCGATAGCCCGCCAGCTGGGCGGGTGAGTCGAAGATGTGGGAGCCGTGAGACGAGTCGGCCTGAACCGTGTCCAGCTCTGGCACCGGCCCCTCTGCGTAGAGCAGGTTCTCGCTGGGGCCGGGGAAGTCGGCTGTCGCGAAGGGTACGACCCGCAGTGAGACGCCCGGAAGCTCGGAGGCCCTGATGAGGGAATCGAGTTGCTCCCTGAGCACTGCAGGGCCGCCGTACTGGATGCGCAACGCCGCTTCGTGGATGAGTGCCGTGTAGGGCGTTTCGCTTGACCGGATGATCCCTTGTCTCCGCAGGCGGAACTTCACTCTGCGATCGACCTCGCGATCGGGGAGAGCGGTGAACCCCCTTGCGAACACCGCAGTCGCATAGGAGCTCGTCTGTAGCAGCCCTGGGATGATGCCGATGGTGAAGCTCTTGAGTCTCTTCGCGCGACCTTCGATCTCTGCCACATCGATCGGAGCGGCCGCCAGCGCCGTGCGGTACTCATCCCACCAACCCGAGTCGCGCTCTCTGGCCATCTCGGCGAGCGCTTCGACCAGGGGCGCATTGGCGCACATGCAGGCTTCCGCGATCTCGTGCAGGCGCGCCACGCTGACGGCCGACTTGCCGATCTCCATCTGACTCACCAGGGCGGGAGTCACTCCGAGCAGCCTGGCAAGGTGGCTGCCGCCGAAGCCGGCCTGCTCTCTCATCCTTCGCAGTTCGGCGCCGAGGCGTCGCTGACGAAGGGTGGGGATCCGAAGGGCCATGGCGTCCTCTCTACCGATGCAGAGCCCAGTGTGCCGCGCCAGTAGCCGGCGGATCCATCCGGGCTCGGTGGCGAGTATCCCCCGTGAGGAGGAACCTTCTCCCACTTCGCTTTAATTAAAGAGCTGATGCGCTATCGTCGTTCTCAGCTCGATCCGACGGATCGTCAGTAATGCCCGCATTCACGGCAGTAGGCGCCTGCTGCCCTGTCTGCGCGCCGAAGAGCAACCGCCGCCCCGGTCTGGCTCACGGCGACGACCGTCATCACCTCTCCCCACGCCACAGCCTCACGGAGGTTCCCGTGTGCACCCGTAACACCCCCTCGCTCACCCTCTCCCGCCAGGCTCTGCGGGACGCCATGACCCGCAGCGGCCGGTGGGACGCCGACGCCGTCTTCAACGCCGAACTCGCCCTCTGCGAGCTCATCTCCAACGCCTGGCGGCACGGCGAAACCCCCGCGCCCGTCGTCTGGTTCTCCATCCTCGATCGCACCCTCCGGGTCACCGTCTCCGACGAGAGCGACGCCCTCCCGCAGCTGCGGACGACCTCCGGCCTCGCCGAGACCGGCCGGGGCCTCCAGCTGGTCGAGGGCCTCACCGACCGCTGGGGCGTCGACCCGCAGAAGCGCGGCAAGAGCACCTGGTACGAGCTGGACTCCGACGCGTGACCCGCGACCCGGTCGCGCCGGACGACCCCCGGATGCGCGACTACACCAAGCCCCAGATCGCCGCCCTCCTCGGCGAGTTGCACCGCCGCGGCCTCCCGTACGGGCTCCTCTGGGGCTCGGCCGGCACCCCGGAAACGACCCTCGACGGCCGCATCCTGGTCGACTTCGGCAACGCGCCGGTCAGCACCCTGCTCAACCTCCTCCACCTGCTCCGCGACCTGGAGCGGGACGAGGCGTGGCACCGGTGAGGTTCTTCGTCGGCGCGGTCCTCCTCGCCCTCCTCGCCCTCGCGATCGCCACCGTGGCCCTCGGCGTCCTCACGACCCTCAGGATGCCCCGCCCCGACGACCCCGACGACCACCACCCCTGACCCACCCCACGAAGGTCCCCGCCCATCCCGGGCGAGGGCCTTCGCGGGCGCCGGCATGTGCCGTGCGAGCTGGGCGGAGGGCCGACGTCCTCGGCCTCTCGGAATACTCACATCACTTGAACGCAGGCCGTCTTGACGATCCATCAAAGCGGCGAGACGGTTGTGCAAGCACGTAGAAGAAGCGGCTTGCCACGGGAGGATGTCATGGCACTACGGTTCGTAGGCATTGACCCCGACACGGGCGGCGGAGGCTCGCCTACCGTGTGGGTCGATGACGAGAAGCAGGAGATCGTCATTCAGGGATGGGACGTCGAGGCGGCTAGGCTCGCCGAGATCCGCGAGACGGAATGGGTGCCGGAGCATGCGACCGGCGTGCCGGCGGGGGAGTCTCCGGTCCGTCTTCCGTTTCGCATGGTGCCGATCCTGAGGAAGGCATGTGATGACGCAGAACGACCAGCCGGTTCCTGACTTCGCGGCCCTGCTTGGGCAGGCGAAGCGGAGCGCCGTCCATCTGGAGATGCGCGACCTGTACGCCGTCGGCGACGAGTCCGGCATCATCGCCGACTTCAAGCGCACTGGGCAGGCGGATCTGAATCCGAACGACCCCTACTGGGCTGACTGGTTGGGGATCGTGCGGGACACCGTGGCCCGGGGCGTGTTGATTCGCCGGGCTCGGATCGTCTCTGAGCCGGTCACCGACTACATCCGGTGGGAGCACGCGGTCACGCCGCTCAACCTGGGGGCCGGCGAGCAGGTTCGCTGGCTTCCGCGGTGGTTGGCCTCAGATATCGCCCTGCCGGGCAACGACCTGTGGCTGATCGACGACCGGTTGGTCATGTTCCACTGGTTCACCGGAGACGGGGACTGGGCCGGGCACGCGTTCGATGACGACCCGGCCACGGTGAAGATGGTCTCAACGGCGTTCGAAGCCGTCTGGGACCGGGCTACCCCGCACGACCAGTACTCCGTCTGACCGCCAGCCGCACCGGATAGCCGAAACATGCCCGCCATCCCGTCATCCAAGGCACAAGCTGCACGCAAAGCGGTGGCTGCCCGCCTTCGGGAGCTGATGTTGGACGCGGGCCTGAAAGGGCAGGAGGTAGCTGCCCGGTGCGGCTGGCACGCCTCCAAAACCTCGCGGATTCTCAACGGGACCACGCCACCGTCTGGCGACGACATCCGGGCATGGTGCACGGCCTGCGGCGCCGAGGACCAGGCGCCTGACCTGATTGCGGCATCCCGTGCCGTCGAGTCGATGTACATGGAGTGGCGCAGGCTCCACCGAACAGGCCTGCGCAGGGTCCAGGAGGACTTCTACACGCTCCACCAGGAGGCTCAGGCCTGCCGCGTGTACGTCTCCAACGTGGTGCCCGGCTTCCTTCAGACCCCGGCCTACGCCACCGGCCTGCTGGCTTCGATCACCCGCTTCCAGGGCACCCCGAACGACGTCCCCGAGGCCGTTGTCGCCAGAGTCGCGCGTTCCCGTTTCCTGTACGAGGGCAATCACCGCTTCGCAGTCGTCATGGAGGAGACGGTCCTGCGGAACCGGATC
Source organism: Streptomyces sp. CBMA123 (assembly GCF_014596465.1). Classification (GTDB taxonomy): domain Bacteria; phylum Actinomycetota; class Actinomycetes; order Streptomycetales; family Streptomycetaceae; genus Kitasatospora. Next base: position 16,012 of record NZ_MECK01000629.1, read on the forward strand.
GGGGATGCCGAGGTCATGGCCGGCCAGCTTCGTCATCTGCTCACCGCATTGCCACTTGCCTCGCTGTCTTTCGGCGTCGTCCCCTTCGGCGCGGAGCGGACCATGTGGCCGCTCGAAGCCTTCTACCTGTACGACGACCGGCGCGCCGTCGTGGAGACGCTCACTGCCGAAATTCAGGTCACCCAGCCCAGAGAGATCAGTGACTACGCGCGGGCGTTCGGCGAGCTGTCTAAGGCGGCCGTGTACGGCGACGCGGCGCGCACTCTAATCAATGAGGCGCTGGCCACCTTCGGGTGAATGCGTGCAATCCCATAGAAGTTGATGGCACCGGTCCCGGTCGGATCCCTACCGTTGAAGTGCTGTCAGAGCAGCCGACTGATTGGCGATCAGGCAAGTTCCATGTGCTGGGGCGGATGCCCTCAAGTAGCGCTGGTACTGCGGGCCCGGCAACCACCGACGGTCCAGTCGGCCCCCACTGATGCCCCGTTGCCAGGGAGAGGCACCTGGTTCACCTCGCCGATGCGAGTCACTGGCTCCCACAAGTTCCTCCCCGTCCGGGGAGGTTGCTCCACTCATCCAGTTCATCCAGTGAAGGGAGATCGCAATGTCCGTGATTACCAGCGACGCCGAGAACACCGAGGTGACCGAGGCCGCGGTGCTCGACGAGGGCGCCGCGGACACCATCCGGGGCAACGTCCGGGCGTTCCTGGGCGAGGACAACACCTCGATGATGGGCGGCTGGACCAACTGACGGTCGGCCTGAGCGCCTGAATCAGTCGCGTGCCCGGCCCCACCTCAATTGGGGCCGGGCACGCGGTTCCAAGCATCCCAGCCAAGGAGCGAGTGTCCGTGCGATTCCTCAACATCCACCATGCCCGCGAGACGATCGGCCGACTCGTGAGCGCGGTCAACGAGCAGTCCCCGTCTACCCCCGCAGACCTCCGCGCCGCGTACCGGAGCGTTGTGTCCGCCCTGCGTCCCCTGCCGGTAGCGGGTGAGGGCATTGCGCTGTCCTTCAAGGACAGCGCGTGGGGCAACTACCTGATCGAGAACAGCACCTTCGAGAACATCTTCGAGGGCCTGGAGGACACCCCGGCCGCCCTGTGTGCGCGGTGGGAACGTGACTTCTCCGTCGCGCTCCTGCACATCAGGGACCTCGCCCCCGACCTGGGCGCGCTCGTGGACCTGGTGGTCACCGACGTCGTGATGTTCAGCTCGGCCAACAAGGGCGGCGGCACCGGTTCGACGCTCCCGGGCCTGGTCAGCATGAGTCCCGGCGACGAGTGGCGGCCCCATGACTACGCCGAGTCCCTGGTCCACGAGACCGTGCACCTGAACGTCTTCCTGGCGGACATGGTGTACCGCCTCTACACGCGACCGGCCAAGGAACTGGAGGCCGATGAGCACCGGGTCGTCTCCGCGGTGAAGTTCGGGCAGTTGCGGCCGCTCGACAAGGCCTTTCACTCTGCCGTGGTGGCTCCGCCCCTCATGCTCATGCAGCACCTGAGGGGCGAGACCGAGTTGGTGGACAAGTTCCGCCACTCGATCCGCGAGTGCGCGGAGGGCCTGCTCGACAAGTTGGACCTGTTCACACCGTACGGGCAGGGGATGGTGCGCGAACTCGCGGCCTTCGCCGAGACGATCGACTTCGACCTCGTCGCCCGGTCGATCTCGGGCCGGGAGTTCGCGCACTACGAGCTGCCTGCTGCCGCCTAGGGTTCGAACAGGATGCCGGCTTCCCTGGCGAGGCTCAGTGCCAATTCCATGGCGCCTGGGCCTCGCACGGTGGCGCCCCTGAGATGCGAGGTGCCGCCGACATCGATCAGTGTGCAGTTGTCGAAACTGACACCGGACTGAACGGTGATGTTGGCGAACTGCGCACCGGTGAGATTGCACTTCTCGAACCGGACATCGCGGAGTTCGGCGAATTGAAAATCAGCCTGAGAGAGATTGCACTCCCTGAAAACCACCGTCTTGAACTTCGCATAGCGGAACAGCGCGCTGTCCGTCCGCGTTCCCTCGAAGAGGACATCGCGGAAGCTGCCGTTGCTCCAGGACGACCCGGTGAGTCGGCAACCGGTCACCGTGCCCCGGAGGACGGACACGTCCTGCGTCCGGACCGTGGCGAAGTCACAGGTGTCGAAGGTGACATGGGCGAGCACCGAGCGGACCAGGTGCATCCCGGTGAACCGCACGTTCTCGAAGGCGCATTGCTCGACTTCGACCGCTTCGCCCACGCGGCCGACAAGGCTCAGGCCGCTGTACTTCCTGCCTTTGATCGTGGCGTCGTCCTCGAAGTCATCGTCGGGCAACTCCGCAGGCCGCAAAGCCATCTGGAAACGAGGCGCCAAGGGATTCTTCGGGCGAGGCATGGCCTGAGTCATGGAAGGCACCTCACGGAAGTCGATGGGGTGGAGGAAAAGAACGCTAGCACTCAACTGGCATGGCAACAAAGGAAGTAAAGCTGCAGGACCACTGAAGTCCTGTGGCTATTCGTGCTGCCGAAATCCCCTTGCGGTCGAGCGTGCCCTCAGCCCAGCGATCAAGCTCGCGGATCTGGCATCGTGAGCGGGATCTGGAACCGGCCGAGCAGCACATCCGCACGGCCATGAAGATCAGCGACCATCGCAAGGAGCTGCTGTGACTGTCACTTCCCCCGCGTTCGTGGTCGGCCGGGCGGCCGATGCCGCAGCAGCCGGTGTCGCCGACTTAGGCGCCGCCGCAGTGATCGACCACGACGGGCGGGTCCAGCTCGTGCGTCGCAAGCCCGAGGTCTGCCAGTGGGCCGGCAAGTGATCGGCGAGACACATGTGAAGGCGGGGCCTCCGGGGCTGGCCGCCGCGCTGGTGGCCGGGGGCGCGCTCACTGCGGATTGGCTCCCGGCCTTCGAGGCCGTACCGCGCGAGCTGTTCGTACCGGACCGCATCTGGCCGGGCGTTGCGGACGGCACCTCCCAGAAGCCCGTGGTGGACCGCTCTCGGAATCCCGAGGCGTGGCGGCGGGCGGTCTACTCGGACATTCCGTTGACCACGCAGTGGGACGACGGCGACCACCAGGGCGACGGGCTCGGTACGACACCGACCTCGTCCAGCTCCATGCCCTCGATGGTGTTCTCCATGCTGCAGGACCTTGACGTCCGCCCGGGGAACCGGGTGTTGGAGATCGGCACCGGTACGGGGTGGAACGCGGGCCTGCTCGCCCACCGGCTGGGCGACGCGAACGTGGTGACCGTGGAGTTCGATCCGGAGGTCGCCCGGGGCGCCCGCGCGAACCTGGAGGGGGCCGGGCTCGCACCGACCGTGGTCGAAGGCGACGGGCGGCATGGCTGGCCGGAGGGCGCTCCCTATAACCGGGTAATAGCCACCTGCTCCGTCGTGGAGATCCCTCCCACATGGCTGGCCCAGACGGCCCCCGGCGGGGTCATCGTGGCGCCGTTCGGCACCGAGTACGGCGGCGAGCAGATCGTCCGGCTGACCGTGGACGCCGACGGCACCAGCGCGAGCGGCCGGTTCACCCGCGGCTCGGCGTTCATGCGGCTGCGCCAACAGCGCACGGACCGGCCGCCGTTCGCGGACTACCTGCGCGGTCAGGAGTGGCCCGCCGACGGCGTGCGGACCACCACCACCCTCGCCCCGCCGGACACGGGCGGCTGGTTCGAGCAGTTCGTCATCGGGGTGGCCGTCCCCGGGGCGTTCTGGCGGGCGGAGCGCTACGACGACGGCGCGTACACGCTGTGGCTCCACAGCCGGGACACCTTCTCCTGGGCCTCGGCCGACTACGAGCGGGGCCGCACCGAGTACGAGGTGTACCAGTCCGGCCCCCGGAACCTCTGGGACGAGGTGGAAGCCGCCTGGCGCTGGTGGGACGACCAGGGCCACCCCGGCTTCGACCGCTTCGGCCTCACGGTCACCCCGGACACCCACACGGTGTGGCTCGATTCCTCGGAGAACCCAGTGCCGTTCCGGGGTTGAACTCTCGTTTCGCCCCGTCGGGCCCAGCGGCCAGACGGGGCGAAGGCGTGCCTAACCCATGCCCAAGGAGCGCCGCAGGAAGTCGAGTTCGTGGTGCAGCAGGTTCTGCACCACGGCCTCGCCGGTCGGCCGGTGGCCCGCACCGCGCAGCGGGAGGACCTCGTGGGGGCGGCCGGCGGAGAGGAGGGCGTGGGAGAGCCGCAGGGCGTGGGCGGGGTAGACGTTGTCGTCCGCCAGGCCCTGGATCAGCAGGAGCGGGCGGCGCAGCTTCGGAGCCTCCGTGATCAGGTCGCAGGAGTCGTAGTGCTCGGGGTGCTCGTCGGGGTGGCCGAGGAAGCGTTCCTGCCAGTGGGTGTCGTAGAGCCGCCAGTCGGTGGGGGCAGCACCGGCCGAGGCGGCGTGGAAGACGTCCGGGCGGCGCAGCACAGCGAGGGCGGCGAGGAAGCCGCCGTAGGACCAGCCGCGGATGGCGACCCGGTCGAGGTCGAGCAGTCCGGGCCGCAGTCGGGCCACCTCGTGCAAGCCCTCGATCTGGTCCTCCAGCGCGGGCCCGGCCTTGTCGCCCCAGACGGACTTCTCCCAGCGCGGGCCGCGCCCGGGGGTGCCCCGCCCGTCCACCACCAGCACCGCGAAGCCCTGGTCGGCGAACCACTGGGAGACCTGCTCGTGCCAGGCGCCGCCGGTGGTGGCCTTCTGCATGGCCGGCCCGGCGTACGGGTCGAGCAGCACGGGCAGCGGGCCGTCGGCGGGGCGGTGGCCGGTGGGCAGGAACAGGTTGGCGCGCAGTTCACGGGGGCCGAGGCGGAGCAGCTCGGGGCGGGCGGTGACGACGGGTGGTTCGGCGTAGGAGGTGAGCGGCCATGACGGCGCGCCCTCGCGCAGCACCGTGGTCCGCCCGTCGGGGGAGCGGGTGGTGAGCACCAGCGTTCCGCCCCGCGCGACCCCGTCGTGAAGGCCGGGGCCGCTGCTCAACTGCTGGATGCCGCGACCCGGTTCGTAGGTCCACAGGTGGGTCTCGGTGGGCTCGTCGGAGGCGGTGAACAGCACCTGTTCGCCGTCTGTCCCGAGGACGGCCCGCAGCTGAAGCCCGTCCGGGGTGACGGGCTTGCCGTCGATGGTCAGCTGCCGGGTGTCGCCGTCGTCGGCGGTGTCGACCAGGGCGCCGCCCGCCGTCCGGGCGGGCAGGCCGGGAAGCAGTTCGATCCAGTGTGGGTCCGTCCGTTCGGCGAGCACCCGGGTGGTGCCGTCCGGGGCGATCGCCAGGGTGCGGACGGTGCGCTGGTCGCGGCTCTGCACGGCGGCGTACGGGCCGTGGGCGTCCCAGCCGGCGGCGGTGAGGTACTCGAAGGCGGCGGCGTCCCAGCGGACCTCGGTCCGGCTGCCGTCGAGACCGAGCAGCCGGAGCGAGACGTCGGCGTTGGCGGTGCCGGCCAGCGGGTAGCGGATGGTGCGCGGGGGCTGCTGCGGGTCGGTGGGGTCGGCGAGGAACAGCCGGGTGACCGCGCGGTCGTCGACCCGGGCGACGAGCAGCGCGGTGCCGTCGGGGGACCACCAGTGGCCGCGGGTGCGGTACATCTCCTCGGCGGCGACGTACTCGGCGAGGCCGTACGAGACGTCACAGGACTCGGGTTCGGCGAGGGCGCGGTCGTTGCCGCCGTCGGCGTCGACGACCCGTAGGGCGCCGTCGCTGACGTAGGCGATCCGGCGGCCGGTCGGGTCGGGCCGGGCCTCCTGGGGCGCGCCGGTGGTGGTGACCGGGCGCACCGATCCCGCGGCGGTGTCGGCGAGCCAGAGCGTGCCGTCCAGGGTGAAGGCGGCCAGCCGCCCGGTGTCGTCGGTGGCGTAGCAGGCGATGCCGGTGGTGGAGCCCAGCGCGGCCGGGTCGGCGACCAGCCGCTCCGCGCCGGTCGCGGTGTCCAGGGCCCAGAGGCGGGTGACCGGGTCGGTGCCGGTGCGGCCGCGCAGGAACAGCACGGTGGCGCCGTCGGCGGAGGGCTGCGGCTGGGCGGGGGCGCCCAGGGTGAACCGTCGGGTACGGGCCAGCTGACGGGGCAGGGAGTCGGTCGTCATGCCGGGACCATAGGCAGACCCGGCCCGGGTCCGTCGAGGGAAATTCGTCGCCGAGGGGCATTCGCCCCCGAGGGAAGCACACCGCCGAGGGAAGCACACCGCCGTCGAGAGACGCCGAGGAGGACGGAGGAGGACGGCCGAGGAAACGGCCGAGGAAAACGGCCGGGGCCGCCGTGGATCTCAGGAATCCACGGCGGCCCCGGAGCGGGCGGGACGGACGTCAGTGGACGTCGCCCATGAGCTTGACGACCTTCTTGCGGTACATCGCCAGCGCGATGCCGGCCACGATCGCCATGGCGCCCTGCACCGCGAAGTACGCGGTCCCGCCGACGATCTTGTCGCCCAGCACCAGCTGGAAGATCGCGGCGACGCAGTCACCGGCGGTGACGGCGAGGAACCAGACGCCCATCATCTGGCTGGCGTACTTGGTGGGAGCCAGCTTGGTGGTGACGGACAGGCCGACGGGGGAGAGGGTGAGCTCACCGACGGTCTGGACCAGGTAGACCATGGCCAGCCACAGCGGGGTGACCTTGGTGTCGCCGGTCGCGGAGGCCATCGCCAGCATCATGACGATGAAGGAGGCGCCGATCATCAGCAGACCGAAGGCGAACTTCATGGTGGTGCTGGGGTTCTTCGACCGGCGGGCCAGGGCGACCCAGATCCAGGCGAAGACCGGGGCCAGCGCCATGATGTACAGCGGGTTGAGCGACTGGAACCAGCTGGACGGGAAGTTGAACCCGAACAGCGTGGACGCGGTGTGCTCGTCGGCGAAGATGTTCAGCGTCGAGCCGGACTGGTCGTAGATCATCCAGAACACGGCGGCGGCGACGAAGAACCAGATGTAGCCGCTCATCTTGGACTGCTCGCTGGCGTCGAGGTCCTTGTCGCGCTTGACCTTGCTGAAGACCAGGACCGGGATCGCCAGGCCCGCGATGGACAGCGGCCAGATCGCCCAGTTGATGGTGAAGTGGCCGGTGGCGGCGACGACGCCGTAGAAGACGGCGGCGACGGCCAGCCAGATGCCCGCCTTGGTGAAGATCTTCCGCTTCTCGTCCGGGGTGATCGGCGAGGTGACGACGTTGCTCTTCGGGCTCAGGTGGCGGGTGCCCAGCAGGAACTGGCCCAGGCCGAGGGCCATGCCGACGCCGGCGAGGGCGAAGCCCAGGTGCCAGCTGACGTTCTGGCCGACGGTGCCGATGACCAGCGGGGCCGCGAAGGCACCGAGGTTGATGCCCATGTAGAAGACGGTGAAGCCACCGTCGCGGCGCGGGTCGTTCGGGCCGTCGTAGAGGTGGCCGACCATCGTCGAGATGTTGGCCTTGAGCAGGCCCGAGCCGACCGCGATGAAGGCGAGGCCGACGAAGAACGACGCGCTGAAGGGGACTGCCAGCAGGAAGTGGCCGATCATGATGATCGTGCCGCCGACCGCGACGGTCTTGCGGGCGCCGAGGAAGCGGTCCGCGATCCAGCCGCCCGGGAGGGCCAGCAGGTAGACCATGGCCGTGTACACGCTGTACACGGCGGCGGCGACGGCCGTCTTCATGGCCAGGCCGCCGTCCGCGACGGAGGCGGTCATGTAGAGCACCAGCAGGGCACGCATGCCGTAGTAGCTGAAGCGCTCCCACATCTCGCTCATGAAGAGAGTGGCGAGTCCCCGGGGGTGGCCGAGGAAGGTCTTGCCGCCGGGAGTGGCCGACGTGACGCCGGTGTCCAGGGTCGTAGACGCCATGAGTAGTGGTTCCTTGCCTGATCGCGTCCGCCTAGGGGGGTGGCGGCGGACGAACTTGAACCACTCTACGTGGCGATATTTGGCGTTATCAGATGACAAAAGCCACGAATCAGGTATGGGAATGGCAAAGTTCGGGGCAGATCTTCCCGGCCTATCCATGGTAGTCAGGCATCTCTTCCTTAGGTTTCAAGATCCAAGGGGAGATTCTTCGCCGAACGACCGGCAGGCGACGCCCCGTTGACCCCGAACGGACCCTTGTATAACGATCACGCTCTGTGAACTACCTCACAGGGCGTACGGGCATACCCGAGCCGACTACCATCACCACATGACCTGTGTGCTGCTCGCCGAGGACGATCCGGCGATCTCCGAACCGCTCGCCCGGGCCCTGCGACGCGAGGGCTATGAGGTGCTCGTCCGCGAGGACGGTCCGACCGCACTCGCCGCCGGCCTCACCGAGGAGGTCGACCTCGTCGTCCTCGACCTCGGCCTGCCCGAGATGGACGGCCTTGAGGTCTGCCGCCGACTGCGCGCCGACGGCAAGAGCTGCCCCGTCCTGGTGCTCACCGCCCGCGCCGACGAGGTGGACACCGTGGTCGGCCTGGACGCCGGCGCCGACGACTACGTCACCAAGCCCTTCCGCCTGGCCGAACTGCTCGCCCGCGTCCGGGCCCTGCTCCGGCGCGGCAACGTCGACCAGCTCACCACCGGCGCGCACGGGGTGAAGATCGACATCGAGTCCCACCGCGCCTGGCTCGGCGAGGAGGAGCTGACCCTCTCCGCCAAGGAGTTCGAGCTGCTGCGCGTCCTGGTCCGCGACGCCGGCCGGGTGGTGACCCGCGAGGAGATCATGCGGCAGGTCTGGGACACCACCTGGTGGACCTCGACCAAGACCCTGGACATGCACATCTCCTGGCTTCGCAAGAAGCTCGGCGACGACGCGGCGAACCCGCGCTACATCGCCACCGTGCGCGGAGTCGGGTTCCGGTTCGAGAAGAATTAGCCCCGTACGGAGTCGAGAAGAATCAGCCCCGTACGGAGATCGTGGCCGGGCGGCGGCCGATGAAGCGGAACACCTCGGGGAGCAGCAGCGTGAAACGCCGGATGATCAACTCGCTGCTGGTCGTCGTCCTGGTGGTCGTCGTGGTGTTCTGCGTGCCGCTCGCCCTGGTCGAGAAGCGCACCATCGCCAACTCGGCCCAGGACCGGGTGGACGCGACCGCCGTCCGGGTGCTCGCCCTGGTCGAGAGCCGGCTCACCGCCGGTGAGTCGGTCAAGGAGGGGCGCGTCTTCGAGAGCCAGGTCACCGAGGGCAGCTACGTCGAGGTGCAGATCCCCGGCCAGCAGGTGCTCTCGGCCGGCGACCGGCCGGCCGGGAACCACCTGCTGCGGGCCGTCGAGCGCGGGAACAGCGGCGAGATCGTCACCGTCGAGCAGTCCCGCGAGGACGTCGACCACGAGATCGCCAACAACCTGCTGCTGCTCGGCGTGGTCGCCCTGCTGGCCGTCCAGGCCGCCGTGGCGCTCGCCGTCTGGCAGGCCAAACGGCTCGCCCGGCCGCTCACCGACCTCGCCGAGACCGCCGAACGGCTCGGCTCCGGCGACCCGCGCCCGCGCGACCGCCGCTACGGGGTGCCCGAACTGGACCGGATCGCCGAGGTGCTGGACACCAGCGCCGAGCGGATCGCCCGGATGCTCACCGCCGAACGCCGGCTCGCCGCCGACGCCTCCCACCAGCTGCGCACCCCGCTCACCGCGCTGTCGATGCGACTGGAGGAGATCACCGCCCTCGCCGAGGAGCCGGAGACCGTCAAGGAGGAGGCGACCATCGCCCTCCAGCAGGTCGAGCGGCTCACCGACGTCGTCCAGCGGCTGCTCACCACCCAGCGCGACCCGCGCAGCCCCACCGCCGTCGCCTTCGACCTCGACGAGGTGATCAAGCAGCAGGTGGAGGAGTGGGGCCCGACGCTGCGCGAACGGGGCCGGGTGCTGTCCCTGGAGGGCCTGCACGGGGTCACCGCGGTCGGCACCCCGGGGACGGTGGCCCAGGTGCTCGCCACCCTGATCGAGAACTCACTGATGCACGGCGCCGGGACGATCACCCTTCGGGTGCGGCCCTCCGGCACCTCGGTGGTGGTCGAGGTACAGGACCAGGGCGCCGGCGTGCCCGCGGACCTCGGCAACCGGGTGTTCGAGCGGGCGGTCAGCGGCCGCAACTCCACCGGCATCGGCCTGGCCGTCGCCCGCGACCTCGCGGAGGCGGACGGCGGGCGGCTGGAACTGCTCTCGCTGAAGCCCGCGGTGTTCGCGCTCTTCCTCGGCCGCAGCCACGACGACTAGCCCGTCACGGGCCCGGCCGAGGCGCTGGTTCACCGGGCCTCGTCGAGTCGGAAGTCGCGGATCACGTCGAGGTCGGTGAAGGTGGGCGGCGCCTCGCAGAGGGCCACCATCTCGCGGAAGATCCGGTCCGTCTCGGGCAGCTGGGAGTTCCGCATCGCCTCCTCGTAGGAGGGGAACTCCACGATCTCCACCACGTGGCGGGCGTCCGAGCGGTCGGTGCCGACCACCGCGTGCGAGGCGGTCCGCTTGCCCTTGGTGGCCTCGACCCAGGTGTCCATGAGCCGGTTGAGGTCGTCGAGCCTGTCGGTCTTGCAGTCGATGATCTGGACGAACGCCATGGCGAGCCTCCTGGGACCCCCTGGGCCTCGATCGTCCGCCGGCCGTGCTCGCCCTCCGTCACCACTGTCCTCTCGCGGAGGCGGGCCGGGCAACCGGAGGCGGGCCGGGCAGCCGGAGGCGGGCGCCGCTCGGCCGCTACTCGGCCTTGGCGAAGCGGATCTGCTCGGCGGCCAGCATCAGCTCGGCCTGGGCGGCGAGCTCCTGGCCGCTGGCGGCGACGACCGCCGGTGCGGCCGGCTCGGGCTCCGGCAGGGCCTTGAAGACCCAGGTGCGGTACGAGATGAAGCGGAACACGGTGGCGATGGCGAGGCCGACCACCTTGGCACCGATCTGCTCGTAGCTGGTGTCCAGGCCGAGCACGTACCGGGAGAAGCCGAGCACGCCGGTCTCGATCAGCATGCCGATGCCGCTGAACACCAGGAACAGGGTGATCTCCCGCCTGCGGGAGGCGGCGTCGCGGTCCCGGTACAGCCAGTAGCGGTAGCCGAGGTAGTTGGTGGCGATCGCGATCACCGTGGCGACGACGTTGGACCGCAGTGAGGCCAGGCCCATCCCGTTGATGCAGACCCAGAACACGGCGAAGTTGACCACCACGCCGCTCAGGCCGACGATGCCGAACTTCACGACTTCGCCGGAAAACCCGCTCGACACCTTCTGGAGGAGCGAGGGGTTCGAAGCTGCGGTCGTCGCCATACCGGGTGGCCTCCATGTACCTACGGGAAAAGGGTGTCCCACTGGGCCGGGGGCACCCCTTGGGCCCTGCGTGCACGCACATGATCCGACCGCGCGGACGAGGACCTAGCCGTCCAGGCTACCCGCTTCCATCGAACGGGTCAGCCGTCCGTGCGCGGGTTTGACATCTACGCGCGTCCACTACTCACCGCCCCACCGCGGCGCCACGGCCCCCACCGGCCCGGATATCCTGGCGGGGTGACTTCCCCGGGCAATGTGAATTTTCCAGTGGTGGGCATGATCGGTGGCGGGCAGCTGGCCCGCATGGCACACCAGGCGGGCATCCCGCTCGGGGTCAGGTTCAAGCTCCTCGCCGACACCCCCCAGGACTCCGCCGCACAGGTGGTCTCCGACGTCGTCCTCGGTGACTACCGGGACCTCGACACCCTGCGCCGCTTCGCGGCCGGCTGCGACGTGATCACCTTCGACCACGAGCACGTCCCCACCGAGCACCTGCGGGCCCTGGAGGCCGACGGCATCGCCGTCCGCCCCGGCCCGGAGGCGCTGGTCAACGCCCAGGACAAGGGCGTGATGCGGGCCAGGCTCGACTCCATCGGGGTGCCCTGCCCCCGGCACCGGATCGTCGCCGACCCGGCCGACGTCACCGCCTTCGCCGGCGAGGGCGAGGGGTACCCGGTCGTGCTGAAGACCGTCCGCGGCGGCTACGACGGCAAGGGCGTCTGGGTCGTCGGCGACGAGCAGGAGGCCCAGGCCCCGTTCCTGGCCGGCGTCCCGGTGCTGGCCGAGGAGAAGGTCGACTTCGTCCGCGAGCTGGCCGCCAACGTGGTCCGCTCGCCCAGCGGCCAGGCCGTCGCCTACCCGGTGGTCGAGAGCGTCCAGGAGAACGGCGTCTGCGCCGAGGTCACCGCCCCCGCGCCCGACCTCGACCCGGCCCTCTCCGACGAGGCCCAGCAGCTCGCCCTGCGGATCGCGGGCGACCTCGGCATCGTCGGCCACCTCGCCGTCGAGCTGTTCCAGACCCGGGACGGCCGGATCCTCGTCAACGAACTGGCCATGCGCCCGCACAACTCCGGGCACTGGACCCAGGACGGCGCGGTCACCTCGCAGTTCGAGAACCACCTGCGGGCCGTCCTCGACCTCCCGCTCGGCGACCCCCGGCCGCGCGCCAAGTGGACCGTCATGGTCAACGTCCTCGGCGGCGACTACCCGGACATGTACCACGCTTTCCTGCACTGCATGGCCCGCGACCCCGGGCTGCGGATCCACATGTACGGGAAGGACGTGAAGCCCGGCCGCAAGGTCGGCCACGTCAACGTCTTCGGGGACGACCTCGACGACGTCCGCGAGCGCGCCCGCCACGCGGCCGCCTACCTGCGAGGAACGATCACCGAATGACCACCCCTGTCGTTGGCATCGTGATGGGCTCGGACTCCGACTGGCCGGTCATGGAGGCCGCCGCCCAGGCCCTGGACGAGTTCGAGATCCGCTACGAGGTGGACGTCGTCTCCGCCCACCGGATGCCCCGCGAGATGGTCGCGTACGGCGAGAACGCCCACCGGCGCGGACTGAAGGCGATCATCGCCGGCGCCGGCGGCGCCGCCCACCTGCCGGGCATGCTCGCCTCCGTCACCCCGCTGCCGGTCATCGGCGTGCCGGTGCCGCTGCGCTACCTGGACGGCATGGACAGCCTGCTGTCGATCGTCCAGATGCCGGCCGGCGTGCCGGTGGCCACCGTCTCGGTGGCCGGCGCGCGCAACGCGGGCCTGCTCGCGGTGCGGATGCTCGCCGCCTTCGACCCGGAACTCACCGAAAAGATGGCCGAGTTCCAGGCCGAGCTGAACAACCAGGCCACCGAGAAGGGCAAGAAGCTCCGGGCCAAGGTGGCCGGCTCCTCCTCCTTCGGCTTCGGCAAGTAAGGCCCCGGCGGCGCGGACGGCCCCCGGCGGGGGTGGGGTAGAACAGCCCGTATGACTTCTCAGACGGACTCCCCCACCCCGCTGGACCGCGCCCGGGCCCTGCTGCGCACCGCCCCCGTGGTGGACGGTCACAACGACCTCCCCTGGGCGATGCGCGAGCAGGCCGGGTACGACCTCGGCGCGCTCGACCTCGCCGCCGACCAGAGCGACCGCCTGCACACCGACCTCGCCCGCCTCGCGGAGGGCGGGGTCGGCGCGCAGTTCTGGTCCGTCTACGTGCCCGCCTCACTGGCCGGCGACCACGCCGTGAGCGCCACCCTGGAGCAGGTCGACTTCGTCCACGCCCTGGTCGAGCGCTACCCGGACCGGCTGCGCCTGGCCCGTACCGCCGCCGACATGGAGGCCGCCCGCACCGAGGGCCGGATCGCCTCGCTGATGGGCGCCGAGGGCGGCCACTCGATCGACTGCTCGCTGGCCACCCTGCGCGCCCTGTACGAGCTGGGCGTGCGCTACCTGACGCTCACCCACAACGACAACGTGCCGTGGGCCGACTCCGCGACCGACAAGCCGGTGGCCGGCGGGCTGAGCCGGTTCGGCGAGGAGGTCGTCCGGGAGATGAACCGGCTCGGCATGCTGGTCGACCTCTCGCACGTCTCCGCCGACACCATGCGGGACGCCCTGCGGGTCACCGAGGCGCCCGTCGTCTTCTCGCACTCCTCCGCGCGCACGGTCTGCGACCACCCGCGCAACATCCCGGACGACGTGCTCGCCCAGCTGCCCGCCAACGGGGGGGTGGCGATGGCGACCTTCGTCCCCAAGTTCATCCTGCCCGCCGCCATCGAGTGGACCCTGGCCGCCGACGCGAACATGCGTGCCCACGGCTTCCACCCGCTGGACACCACCCCGCCCGCGATGGAGCGCCAGCGCGCCTTCGAGGCCGCCCACCCGCGCCCGATCGCCACCCCGGCCACCGTCGCCGACCACCTCGACCACATGCGCGAGGTCGCGGGCATCGACCACATCGGCATCGGCGGCGACTTCGACGGCACCGCCTTCCTGCCGGACGGCCTCGACTCGGTGGCCGGCTACCCCAACCTGGTCGCCGAACTCCTCGGCCGCCACTGGTCGGAGGCCGACCTCGCCAAGCTCACCTGGCACAACGCCGTCCGCGTCCTGCGCGACGCCGAGTCGGTCGCCGCCACCCTGCGGGCCACCCGCCGGCCGTCCATCGCGACCATCGCCCAACTGGACGGCTGACCTCAGGCCTCAGCCGAGCCGCGGGATCTCGATGGCCGGGCACTTGTCCATCACCATCGGGACCCCGGCGGCCCGGGTCCGCCCGTACGCGGCCTCGTCGACGACCCCGAGCTGGAACCAGACGGCCTTCGCCCCGACCGCCACCGCCTGGTCCGCGACCTCCCCGGCCAGCGCGCTGTTCACGAACACGTCCACCACGTCGACCGCGAACGGGATGTCGGCCAGCGAGGCGTAGCCGGGCTCGCCGAGGACCGTCTCGGCCTTCGGGTGCACCGGCACGATCCGCTTGCCGTAGCGCTGGAGGACCTGGGCCACGCCGTAGGCGGCCCGGGCGGTGTTGTTGGACAGTCCGACCACTGCCCAGGTGTCGCCGCTGCCGGTGAGGATGGAGCGGACCGTTGCTTCGTCGCCGTAGTTCGTCATGCCGGTGCCAACGACGGTCGCGGGTCCGGGATTCCGGGGCGGTGCAGGTGCCGGTTCAGGTGGCGGCTCAGGTGGTGAAGGCGGCGAGCTTCACCTGGGCCGTGCCGTCGGCCCGGTAGGTCGCCTTGAGCCGGAGGACGGCGGCCTGGCCACTCGGGTGGGCACCGGTCGCCTCGTGGGCGTTGCCGTAGTCGAGGCCGGTGGGGGAGTCGCTGTCCGGGCGGACGCGGGGGAAGGCGGTGGCCGGCCGCGCGGCGAGGTCGGTGCGGGGCACAGGCGTCAGCTGGGGCGGCCCAGGGCGCGGTAGGTCCAGCCGGCGGCGCGCCAGGCGTCGGCGTCGAGGACGTTGCGGCCGTCGAGCAGACGGCGCTCGGCCACGACCGCGCCGAGCTCGGCCGGGTCGAGCGCGCGGAACTCGGCCCACTCGGTGAGGTGGAGGACGACGTGGGCGCCCTCGGCGGCCTCCAGGGCGGAGTCGGCGTAGGCCAGGGACGGGAACATCTTGCGGGCGTTCTCCACGGCCTTCGGGTCGTAGACGGTGACCTGGGCGCCCTGGAGCTGGATCTGGGCGGCCACGTTGAGGGCGGGGGAGTCCCGGATGTCGTCCGAGTCGGGCTTGAACGCGGCGCCGAGGACGGCGACCCGGCGGCCCAGGAAGCCGCCGCCGCACTGTTCGCGGGCCAGCTCGACCATCCGGGAGCGGCGCCGCATGTTGATCGAGTCGACCTCGCGCAGGAAGGTCAGCGCCTGGTCGGCGCCGAGCTCGCCGGCCCGGGCCATGAACGCGCGGATGTCCTTGGGCAGGCAGCCACCGCCGAAGCCGAGGCCCGAGTTGAGGAACTTGCGGCCGATCCGCTCGTCGTGGCCGAGCGCGGTGGAGAGCAGCGTGACGTCCGCCCCGGCCGCCTCGCAGACCTCGGCCATCGCGTTGATGAAGGAGATCTTGGTGGCCAGGAAGGAGTTGGCGGCGGCCTTCACCAGCTCGGCGGTCGCGTAGTCGGTGACCAGGAACGGCACCCCGGCTCCGATCGGCTCCGCGTACACCTCGCGCAGCAGCCGCTCGGCCCGCTCGCTCTGGGCGCCGACCACGATCCGGTCCGGCCGCAGGGTGTCCTGGACGGCGAAGCCCTCGCGCAGGAACTCCGGGTTCCAGGCGAGTTCGGCGTCCGCGCCGACCGGCGCCAGCGCGGCCAGCCGCTCGGCCAGCCGGGCCGCCGAACCGACCGGCACGGTGGACTTGCCGACCACCAGGGCCGGGCGGGTCAGGTGCGGCGCGAGTTCGTCGATCGCGGTGTCCACGTACGACATGTCGGCGGCGAACTCGCCCTTGCGCTGCGGGGTGTTGACGCAGACGAAGTGGACGTCGCCGAACTCGGCGGCCTCCTTGGCGGAGGTGGTGAAGCGCAGCCGCCCGGTCGAGCCCTCGTGCCCGGCCACGTGCTTGAGCAACAGCTCGGACAGGCCCGGCTCGTACATCGGGACGCGGCCGGCGGTGAGGGTGGCGATCTTCTCGGGGTCGATGTCCAGACCCAGCACCTCGAAGCCGAACTCGGCCATCGCGGCGGCATGCGTGGCGCCGAGGTAGCCGGTGCCGATCACGGAGATGCGGAGGGTCACGGGTTCCCCTTGGGTTGCGGGTTCGACCAGTAGAGGTGCCCCTGATGCTATCCGTCCCGGCCGGGTCGCCAGGGATCGCCCGTACTCGGGGGGTGTTTCGGGGGCGGCCGGCGGGCCTCCGGGCGACGGCCCGCAGACGGCCCCGAGGACGCTAGGCAGCCGCAGGTCGGAGCCCTAGGATCTCTACTGAACGGTAGTTAACCGCGATTCGACTCGGACCAGGCGTCGATCGGACGTCGGTCACTGGACGACGAGGCAGGCATCATGGCGGGCAGCGCAGGGGCGGCTGACTTCGATCTCTTCCGTATCTCCGAGGAGCACCAGATGCTCCGTGAGGCGGTGCGTTCGCTGGCCGAGGCGAAGATCGCTCCGTTCGCGGCGGAGGTGGACGAGCAGGGGCGGTTCCCGCAGGAGG
>NZ_MECK01000630.1 GCF_014596465.1 Streptomyces sp. CBMA123
ATGACCGGCCCCGGCGGCGAGCTGGCCGCCGAGATCGAGCGGCTGGTCCGGATCGCGCTGCGGATCGGCGCCGCCGAGCCCGCCCACGCCGACCACGCGCCCTGGCAGCTGCGCGCCGCGCTGCGGCGGCTGCTCACCGACTACCCGGTGTACCGGCCGTACGCACGGCCCGGGGAGGCGGCGCTGGACTTCGGCGGAGTCCTGGGGGCGGCCTCCGAGGACCCGACCGAACGGCTGGTCGCCGCCCTCGCCCTCGGCGAGCTGGGGCCCGGCGCCGACCAGGAGGAGTTCTGCGCCCGCTTCGCCCAGACCGCCGCCGCCGTGGCCGCCAAGGGCGTCGAGGACACCGCCTTCTACCGCTGGAACGCGCTGCCCGGCCTCAACGAGGTCGGCGGCGAGCCCGCCCGGCCCGGACTGCACCCGGCCGAGTTCCACGACTGGTGCCGCTACCTGGAGCGCAGCTGGCCGCACAGCATGACGGTGCTCTCCACCCACGACACCAAGCGCAGCGCCGACGCCCGGGCCCGGCTCGCCGTCCTCGCCGAACAGCCGGAGGCCTGGGCCGCCGAGGCCGCCGCCTGGTCCGACGCCGCCGGGCCCCCGGCTCCCGGTCTCGACCGGGACGCCGACTGGCTGCTCTGGCACACCCTGGTCGCCGCCTGGCCGATCGGCCCCGACCGGCTGGTCGCCGCCCTGCTCAAGGCCGTCCGCGAGGCCAAGCTGCACACCTCCTGGACCACCCCCGACGCCCGGTACGAGCAGGCCCTGGAGCAGCGGGCCCGCGCCGTCTTCGGCAACGCCGGGCTGCTCCCCCGGATCGAGGGCCTGGTGCACGCGCTCGCCCCGTACGCCCGCGCCAACACCCTGGCCGCCGCCCTGCTCCACCTGACCATTCCGGGCGTGCCCGACCTCTACCAGGGCAGCGAGGAGCCGCTGTACACCCTGGTGGACCCGGACAACCGGGGCGTGGTCGACTTCGGCGCGCTCGCCGTGCGGCTCACCGACGCGGCCACCCCGCGCCCCGGCGACCTCGCCCGGGAGAAGCTCCACCTGACCGCCACCGCCCTGCACCTGCGCCGCTCCGGCCCGCTCGGCGCCTACCGGCCGCTGGCCGCCCCGGACCACCTGCTGGCCTTCGCCCGGGGCGAGGACGTGGTCACCGCCGTCACCCGGCTGCCGTACGGGCTGGCGAAGGCGGGCGGCTGGCGGGGCGCCGTGCTGGAACTGCCGCCCGGCGGCCCCTGGACGGACCAGCTGTCGCTGCGCGACTTCCCGGCGGGGGCGGTACCGGTGGCGGAGCTGCTGGCGACCTGCCCGGCGGCGCTGCTGACGAGGAGGGGTTGAGGGTGTCGCGTTACGAGGTGTGGGCGCCGAACGCCGCCGCCCAGGTCCTGGTCGAAGTCGACGGCGTGGCCCATGCGTTGGCCCGCTGCGCCGACCGGGACGGCTGGTGGTCCGGCGAGGCCCCGGAAGGCGACTACGCCTTCCGGCTCGACGGCGGCCCGCCGCTGCCCGACCCGCGCTCGCCCCGGCAGCCGTACGGCCCGGACGGCCCCAGCCGGGCGGTGGACCACGCCGCCTTCCGCTGGTCGCGGACCGGCTGGCACGGCCGCGCGCTGCCCGGCGCGGTGCTCTACGAGCTGCACATCGGCACCTTCACCGCGCGCGGCACCTTCGACGCGGCCGCCGAACAGCTCGACCACCTGGTCGAGTTGGGCGTGGACTTCGTCGAGCTGATGCCGGTCTGCCCGTTCCCCGGCCGACACGGCTGGGGCTACGACGGGGTGTCCCCGTGGGCCGTGCACGAGCCCTACGGCGGGCCGGAGGGCCTCAAGCGCTTCGTGGACACCGCGCACCGCAAGGGCCTCGGGGTGGTGCTCGACGTGGTGCACAACCACCTCGGCCCGTCCGGCAACCACCTCCCCGCGTACGGCCCGTACTTCACCGACCGGCACCACACCCCGTGGGGCTCGGCGGTCAACCTGGACGCGCCCGGCTCGGACGAGGTGCGCGCCTACCTGATCGGCAGCGCACTGGCCTGGCTGCGCGACTACCGGCTCGACGGCCTGCGGCTGGACGCCGTGCACGCCCTCGCGGACGACCGGGCGACCCACTTCCTGGAGGAACTGTCCTGCCAGGTCGAGAAGTTGGCGGTGTCCGTGAACCGTCCGCTGTTCCTGGTCGCCGAGTCCGACCTCAACTCCCCGCGCACCACCGCCGCCCGGGAGGCCGGCGGCCAGGGCCTCACCGCCCAGTGGAGCGACGACTTCCACCACGCCCTGCACTGCGCGCTCACCGGCGAATCCCAGGGCTACTACGGCGACTTCGCGCGCCGGCCGCTCGCCGCCCTGGCCAAGACGCTGCGGCGCGGCTTCTTCCACGACGGCACCTGGTCCTCCTTCCGGGGCCGCAGCCACGGACGGCCGTTCGACTCGGACGAGGGCCACCGGCTGCTCGGCTACCTGCAGACCCACGACCAGGTCGGCAACCGGGCGCTCGGCGACCGGATCTCCACCTCGCTGACCCCCGGCCGACTGGCCTGCGGCGCCGCCCTGGTGCTCACCTCGCCGTTCACCCCGATGCTGTTCATGGGCGAGGAGTGGGGCGCCGCCACCCCCTGGCAGTACTTCACCGACCACACCGACCCCGCCCTCGCGGAGGCCGTCCGGCAGGGCCGGCGGCGGGAGTTCGCCGAGCACGGCTGGGCCGCCGAGGCCGTCCCGGACCCGCAGGAGCCGGCCACCGTGCTGCGCTCGGTGCTCGACTGGACCGAGCTGCGGCGCGCCCCGCACCGCGAACTCCTCGACTGGCACCGGACGTTGATCCGGCTGCGACGCGACCGGCCGGAACTCTCCGACCCGGACCTCGGCGCGGTGCGGGTCGAGTACGACGAGGCGGCGGGCTGGCTGGTGGTGCACCGGGGGCCGTACCGGGTCGCGGTCAATCTCGGCCCCGCCGAGGCGGTGCTGCCGTTGGCGGGCGACGGGCGGGAGGTGGTGGCGGCCTTCGGGGCGGCCGCCCTGGAAGGTGCGACCGTACGGCTGGCGGTGGACTCGGTGGCGGTCGTGCTGGCCTCCTGAGGGCTCACCCTCACCGACGACTCACGACGACTCACGACGACTCGCGACGACTCACCGGCGGCTCACCGGCGACTCACCGGCGGCTCACCAGAGGAAGGCGCCGATCCGCTCCTTGAGCGAGGAGGCGTCCAGGCCGTAGGCGGCCAGGTGCTCGGCCATCGAGCCGTACTGCCGGTGCTCACCGCGCGGCACGCCCAGGGCCAGCACCCGGTGCGGGCGGTCGGCCAGCGCCGCGTGCGCCTCGTTCGCCGAGGTGCCCGCCAGGTACGGCTCCACCAGCACCACATCCGCCTTGTCGCCCAGCGCGGCGCGCAGCCCGGCGGCGTCGAAGGGGCGCACCGTCGCCGCGTACAGCACTGTCACGTCCAGGCCCTCGGTGGCCGCCAGCACCGCGTCCAGCATCGGGCCGACGGCCAGCACCACGCCGCGCCTGCCGGTGCGCACGGTGGTGAAGCGGCCCGGCTCGACGGTGACCGGGGTGGCGTTCTGGTGGTTGGAGAGCCGGACGTACACATTGCGGTCGCCGTCGGCGACGGCGTGGCGCAGCAGCTGCTCGGCCTCGTCCGGGTGGCCGGGGACGTGCACCGTCCAGTCCGGGAGGGTGTCCAGCAGGGCGACGTCGCCCGGGGACATGTGGGTGCGGCCGGCCGCCGGGTTGTCGTAGGAGCCGCCCGCGCTCACCAGGACGGCACCGACGCCCTGGTGGACCAGGCTCAACTTGATCTGCTCGAAGGGTCGTTCGACCAGGAAGCTGGCGAAGGTGTGGGCGATCGGGCGCATCCCGCTGAGTGCCAGCCCACCGGCCGCGCCGACCAGCAGCTGCTCGCGGATGCCGACGTTGACCACCCGGTCGGGGTGGCGCTCGTGGGCGGGCTCGAAGGCGGCGGCGGAGATGTCCGCGAGCACCACGGCCAGCCGGGGGTCCTCGTCCAGGAGGCGGGAGGTGACGTCGATGAAGCGCTCGCGCATGGTGTCCATCGGTGAAGTGCCTTTCGCTGTGGATGACTTGGCGTACGGGGGTGATCGGGCGCTCTTCGGGGCCGCGAGGAGTGCTCGGGGCGGTCAGGGGTGCTCGGCGCGGCCAGGAGTACTCGGCGCGGTCATGAGTGCTCGGCGCGGTCAGGAGTTCTTCGGCTCGACCCGGGCGACCACCACGTGCGGGCGGCCCGGGTGGGCGGTGGTGTACGCGCGGTGCAGCGCCTCGTGGTCGCGGCCGTCCACCGTCGCGGTCGACCAGCCGGCGGAGGCGAAGCGCTGGGCGATCCCGCCGTGCCAGCCGTGGGTGGCCGAGGAGTTGTCGATCACCACCGCGTGCAGCCGGTCCAGGCCGTAGGCGCCGGCGAAGGCCACCGCCTCGTGGTTGGAGCCCTCGTCGAACTCGGCGTCACCGACCAGCACCCACACCGCCGGGTCGGTCAGCCCCTGGGCCCGCAGGCCGAGCGCGGTGCCGACGGCCAGCGGCAGGCCGTGTCCGAGTGAACCGGAGGAGATCTCCACGCCGGAGAGCAGGGTGCGGTCCGGGTGGTAGCCGAGCGGCGAGTCGTAGCCGCCGAAGCTCGGCAGCACGGCGGGGTCGATGAAGCCCTTGGCGGCGAGTACGGCGTAGTAGGCCATCGGGCCGTGGCCCTTGGAGAGCAGGAAGCGGTCGCGGTCCTGGGCCTCGGCGGTGTCCGGGGCGACCCGCAGCACCCGGTCGTACAGCACCCAGAGCGCGTCCAGGGTGGAGGTGGCCGCGACGTCGTGCTTCTCGTCGCCGGTCATCAGGGCCATCAGCGGCTGGAGGTCCTCGAAGCGGGCCCCGTTCACGGTTTCCGTGCCGGTGTTCACGGTCGTCTGCGTCGTCATGCGTCGATCGTGCAACTTAAAGCGAACTTGAGGTCAAGCGGCTACAGTGAGTCCCCATGACCGCGACACCCGACGCCGGCCACACCGCCGTCCCGCGCCCCGGCGACCTGCTCACCATCGGGCAGCTGTCCGACCGCAGCGGGCTGGCCGCCTCCGCGCTGCGCTACTACGAGGGCCTCGGCCTGATCCACGCCACCCGCACCGCCGGTGGCCAGCGCCGCTACCCGCGCGGCACGCTGCGCCGGATCGCCTTCGTCCGGGCCGCCCAGCGGGTCGGCCTCTCGCTGGACGAGGCCCGGGTCGCCCTCGACCGGCTGCCCGAGCGCCCGGCCCCCAGCGGCACCGAGTGGGACGGCGTCGCCGCGTCCTGGCAGACCCGGATCGACGAGCAGATCGCCGAACTGGAGCGGCTCAAGGCCAAGCTCACCGGCTGCATCGGCTGCGGCTGCCTCTCGCTCACCCGCTGCGCCCTCTACAACGCCGACGACCGTGCCGCCCAGGCCGGCCCCGGCGCCCGCTACCTGCTCACCCGCGACCCGGACACCGGCCCGGAGCCGGAGCCGGCGGCCGCCGCGGCCTGCGGCACCCGGCGCGACGCGGCGCACTGAAAAGCCCTTGCCGCACGACCGTCGGCATGCCTACGGTGCGGGCATGCTGCCCCTGGTGGAGACGGACGAGCAGTGGGACGCGGTCATCCCCGACGAGTCGGTGATGCGCCCGGGCGCCGAGGCGCTGTGCGCGCGCCTCGGCGTCGGCGGGCAGCCGTTGGAGCGCTTCGCGGAGGGGTCCGTCCCGGTCTACGCGGTCGGCGGGGAGCACGTGCTCAAGCTGTTCCCGGCCGCCAGTGCCCGCGACGGCCTCGCCGAGGGACGCGTCCTCGCCCGGCTGCGGGGTGCGCTGCCGATCCCCACCCCGGCGGTCCGGGCGGTGGGCGAGTACGTCAACGGCTGGCGCTACGTGCTGATGTCCCGTCTGCACGGCGAGGGCCTCGCCCCCGCCTGGCCGGGCATCCCCCGGGCCGACCGCGAGCGGATCGCCCGCGACTGCGGCGAGGCACTCGCCGCCCTGCACGCCCTGGACGCCGAACCGCTCGCCGACGTGCTGCGCCCCGGCGACTGGCCCGCCTTCCTCGACGGGCAGCGGGCCGGCGCCGTCGCCCGCCAGCGCGAACGCGGCCTGCCCGAGGCCTGGTGGGAGCAGATCCCGGACTTCCTCGCCGCCGCCCCGCTCCCCCGCACCCCGCAACGCGCCCTGCTGCACACCGAGTTCATGCGCGAGCACCTGATCACCGACCCGGCCGGCGGATGGCGGCTCACCGGCCTGATCGACTTCGAACCCGCGATGATCGGCGACCCGGCCTACGACCTGGTCGCCGTCGGCCTGTTCACCACCCGCGCCGACCCGCAGCTGCTCGGACAGCTGCTCACCGCCTACGGCCGCCCCTTCGAGCCTCGCCTGCTGATGGCGTACACCCTGCTGCACGTGTACAGCGATCTGCCGTGGTACCTCAGGGAGTTGAAGCCATCGGCGCGGACGCTGGACGATCTCGCCGAGGAGTGGTTCGGGGTCGGCTGACCGGTCACCACGGGCGCGGGTCGGTGCGCAGCAGGCTGTAGTAGACCATGTCGCGCCACTCCCCGCCCCGGAAGGCCATCGCTCGGTGCACCCCCTCGCGGGTGAAGCCCAGCTTCTCCAGCACGCGCTGCTCGGCGAGGTTGTCGGCCTCGGTGTCCGCCTCCAGCCGCATCACCGGGGTGTGCGCGAACAGGTAATCCACCAGCAGCCGTTGGGCCTCGGTGCCGATGCCCCGCCCCCGGGCCCGCGGCAGCAGTTGAGCGCCGAGGCTCCAGTACGGGGCGGTCGGCCGGGCGCCCTTGCGGGTGGCGGCGACGAAGCCGAGGAACTCGCCCTCGGTGGCGACGGCGAAGATCCACTGCTCCTCGCCGAGCAGCCCGTTCTCGGCCCAGCGGCGGCGGAAGCGCTCGGGGTCGGACCAGCCGTACCACTGGAACTCGCCCAGCGCTTCAGGGTCGTTCAGCATCCCGCCCAGGGCGGGGAGGTCGGCTTCGGCCATCGGGCGGAGGACGATCTTCTCTGGGTTCACGAGGGCGCCAACGCGCCGGTTCGCCCGACCGTTCCTCAGGCCGCGGTCGACCGGGCGAGCCGGAAGCCGACGTCGTCGATCCGCAGGGTCGGGTGGCTGCGGCGGCGCACGGAGGCGCGGCAGCTCCAGTGCTCGTCGAACCAGCCGCCGCCGCGCAGGACGCGGTAACTGCCGTACACCTCGGGGTCGTAGCGCTCCCAGCACCACTCCCACACGTTGCCGAGCAGGTCGTACAGCCCGTACGCGTTGGGCCGCAGCTCGCCGACGGGGTGCGGGCGCTCGCCCGAGTTACCGCGGTGCCAGGCGATCTCGTCCAGCGGGCCGTAGCGCGGGCCGTCCGTTCCGGCGCGGCAGGCGTGCTCCCATTCGGCTTCGGTGGGCAGCCGGTAGCCGTCGGCGGTGCCGTCCCAGGCCACGTCCTCGCCGTCGAGTCGGTAGGCGGGCGTGAGGCCCTCGCGCCGGGACAGCTCGTTGCAGTACCGGACGGCGTCCAGCCAGGAGACGCTGTGCGCGGGGCGGCGGTCACCGGCGGCGCCCTCGTACTGCTCGCGGGTGACCGGACACGGCGCCAGCTCGAACGCGGCCACCTCGACGCTCCAACTGCGCTGGGTGCGACGGTCGGAGAGGGTGACGAGGCCGGGCGGAACGGCGATCAGTCCGGTACGGGGGTCCATGATCGTCGATCCTACGACCCGCCGCCGCACGGCCTGCCCGCCGGCATTCGGAGCTGACGTACCGTCGGGGTGATCCCTGAACAGGCGGACGAGAGGCGGCGAGGACCATGGCGGTCATGACGGTCAGCACGGTGGTGGAGGCTCCGGCCGAGCGGGTCTGGGAGCTGGTCGGGGACTTCCACGCTCTCGGCGACTGGCACCCGCACCTGCCGGCGAGCCGGCTCGGCAACGGGCTGACGGGCAACGCGATCGGCACGGTCCGGGTGTTCGACCTCGACGGCGTCGTGCTGACGGAGACGCTGGTCGCCTACGACGACGAGGCCCGCAGCTACACCTACAGCTTCCCCGACGGCACCTTCCACTTCAACGGCTACCGGGCCACCCTGCGGGTCACCCCGGTGACGGAGCTGGGCGCCGGCTTCGTGGAGTGGGGCGTCACGTACGACATCGAGGCGGAGCACCGCGAGGAGTCCACCGAGCGCGTGCACGGGGTCTTCACCACAGGGCTGGCCGCGCTGCGGGAGCGCTTCGCGGGCTGAGCCTACGCATCCGCCTCCGCTGCCGTCAGGCGGTGGCGGGCGGCGGCGAGGAGTTCGACGGACAGCGCCTCGTCGTCGCTCGCGCGGGCGAGCAGGAGGGCGCCGACCATGGTCGACAGGTCGGCGAGCGCGGCCTCCCGCCCGGCGGGGTCGGGCAGTTGGCGGAAGCCGTCGACCAGGTCGCGCAGTCCGGCCGTGAACGCGGTGCGCAGCGGCGCGCCGGGTTCGGCGCGGGCCGCGTCGGCGGCCAGCGCGGCGGCGGCGCAGCCCTGGCCGGGGTGGTCGCGGTGCAGGGCGGAGAGATAGCGGTCGAGGAACTCGGCGCGGGGGGTGGGCCGTTCGTCGGCATCCCCTCGGTCGTCGGCGAGGCGGTCCATGGCTTCGCGGCGTTCGGCGAAGGCGGCGGTGAGGGCCTGGGCGACGAGGTCGTCCTTGGACGAGAAGTGCCGGTAGAAGCCGCCGTGGGTGAGCCCGGCGGCGGCCATCGCCTGGGGGACGCTGACCTGGTCGGATCCCTTCTCCCGGATCAGCCTGGCGGTGTGGTCGATGACCTCCTGCCGGTGGCGTTCGGCCTCGGCGCGTGAGACGCGGGGCATGTCCGCGCTCCCTTCGTCGTCCTGTGGTGGTGCACCCACTGTCTCCCATGGGGGGCTTCCCTGCCCACTTTAGATGATGGTAATAATCTAAACGAGGCGGTCGCCCCGAGCGCGGGGCACCGCCCTTCCCGAGAGCGAGGAACAGACACATGACCGTGATCGAAGGCTCCACCGCCCTGGTCACCGGAGGCCTGCGCGGCCTCGGCCGGGCATTCGTCGGGGAACTCCTGGCCCGCGGCGCGGCGAAGGTCTACGCCACCGCCCGCACCCCCGCCCCCTCCTCGTTCACCGAGGACCAGCGGGTCGAGGTGCTCGCCCTGGACGTCACCTCCGACGCCTCGGTCGCCGCCCTGGCCGAACGGGTGCAGGACGTCGACCTCGTCTTCAACAACGCCGGCGTCCTGCACCCCGGACCGCTGCTGACCGGTGACCTCCAGGACGTCCGGTCCACCTTCGACACCAACGTCCTCGGCCCGCTGCGCATCGCCCGCGCCTTCGCGCCCGTGCTGGCCGCCCGCGGCGGCGGGGCGCTGGTCGACATCCACTCCGCGCTGTCCTGGGGCGCGGGTTCCGGTGCGTACGGCGCCTCCAAGGCGGCCCTGTGGTCGCTCACCAACTCCCTGCGCCTGGAGCTGGCCGCCCAGCACACCCAGGTCGTCGGCGTGCACCTGGGCTTCGCCGACACCGACATGGTCGCGGCCCTGCCCGTCGACAAGCTCCCGGCGGACGAGGTGGCCCGCATCGTCCTGGACGGCGTCGAGCGCGGGGAGAGCGAAGTCCTCGTCGACGACGTCACCCGGGCGCTCAAGTCCGCGCTCTCCGGCCCGGTCGAGGGCCTCACCATCCCCTTCCGCCGCTGAGCCCCGCCCCACCCCGACACCACCGAGGAGAACACCCATGCCCCTGTGGCACGTCTACCACCCGCGCGACACCTACAGCCCCGAGCAGAAGCAGCGGATGGCCGCCGACATCACCGGGATCTACACCCGCTTCGGGCTACCGGAGTTCTACGTGATGACGCTCTTCCACGAGATCGGCGCCGACGCCTTCCACGTCGGCACCCGGCCCACCCAGAACGCCGTACGGATCGTCGTCGAGCACATCGCCCGGCACACCGAGGAACCCGACCTGCGCCGGCGCACCCGGGAGGCCCTCGCCGCCGTCCTCGCGCCCCACACCACCGAGCGCGGCCTGTACTGCGAGTTCCACATCGACGAGACACCCCGCGACCTGTGGATGATGGACGGCATCTCCCCGCCACCTACCGGGAGCGAGGCCGAACAGCTGTGGGCCCGCGAGAACCGCCCGCTCCCGTACTGACCGAAGGGGGCCTGACCACCGCCTACGAGTCGTCCGGCATCCGGCCGGTGCCGGGCGGCCAGGCGTGGCCGGCCCCGTGCGGCTCCAGCAGCGCCGGATCGTCGTTGTTCTGCATCACCCGGGCCGGCCGCGCCGCCACCGAGACCACGGCGGGCCGGCCCGGCGCAGCCAGGAACACCTCGTCGTGAGGGTCCGGACGATCGCCCGGACCCTCACCCCCACCGACCTGAGCGAACGCGGCGCCGTCGACTGGAGCCGGTCGCCCACCACTTCGGATCCGACCGCATCAGCACCCCAGCCCCTGCCCACATCGGCAACTTCCTGCGCACCCCGCGCCGGCTCCACGCCCCCCGACCGGGGCGTGCAGCCCACGAGCGACCTGCCTGCGGAGCCCCCGCAGCATCGCGAGGCGGTCACGTCCGGCCTCGCCACCGGCCTCGACCGGATCGTCCGGCGCCGAGCGCCGGCTAAACGGCGAGCGGGAACCAGCCGACCGCCGACGCCGTTGCGGCGATCCACCCGAGAGCGACCGCCGCCCGGCCGCACTCGGGCCCACGGGCCCGCTGGAACGCGGCGATCAGCGCGGTGATCGCCGCGACCGGCATGAACAGGAACGCGAGGAACCAGGCCCAGCCGCCCAGGGAGAGAACGGCCAGGAGGCCGATGACCAGGAACGGCAGCCACACTGCGGCAACCGTGAACCCGGCTGCCGCGCAGGCGACCCGGAACCGGTCCCGGCGGCGGTAGAAGACCGGGACGGCGCAGGCGGCGGCGGTCAGCAGCCCGACTGCGGCCAGGAAGAGCCGCAGGCCGACCCCGTACGCCCCCGCAAGGGGAAGGAGCGGCACCAGGAAGACGGCACTCGCCGCCCCGGCCAGCCAGCGCGCACTCGCGGGCACCACGGTCATCTCTCCCCCACTCGGGTCCGCTTCGAAGCTGAGCCGCATCGAGAGCGGGCTCGTACCACTACAAGAGCGCGACGCCGCGAAGCTCTTGGCCCACTACGGCGTCACTTCACCCGATGAGGTGAAGCGCTTCCTCAACCTGACTCGCCAGAGCCGGCAACAGGGTTGGTGGCACGCCTACGGCGATGCCTTGCCGGATTGGTTCCGCGCTTATGTGGGCTTCGAGTCGGATGCCGCAAAGATCGAGACCTACCAGTGCGAATTGGTCCCGGGGCTGCTGCAAACCGAGGCTTACGCGCGGCATGTGATCCGGGCGATGAACCCAACCGAGTCCACCGAAGAGGTCGAACGGCGCGTCGCCCTACGAATGGATCGCCAGCAGATTCTCGATCGCCATGAGCCTCCGCAACTGTGGGCGATCATCGGCGAAGCCGTCATACGGCGACCGGTCGGTGGCAGTCAGAACATGGCTGAGCAACTGCGCCATCTCGCCGCCATGGCGGACGAGCGACCCAACGTCACGATCCAGGTTCTGCCGTTCTCCGCTGGTGCACACGCGGCGATGGGCGCCTCGTTCTCCATCCTCTCGTTCAATGACATCCCCGGCAGCGTGGCGTATTCCGAGGCGACCACCAGCAGCATCTACTCGGAGCGGCCTCACGAGATCGCCCGCCATGAGGATGCCTTCCACCGTCTTATGGCGTCATCGGTCCAACCCGAGAGGTCCATCGCATGGTTGAGGGAAGTCGCAGAGGAGTACTCCCCGTGAATCAAGATCTCCATAAAGCCAACTGGCGCAAGAGTACGTATAGCAATGGCCAGGGTGACTGTGTCGAGATCGCCGACGGCTTCGCCAACATAGTCCCGGTCCGTGACAGCAAGGATCTCCGCGGTCCGGCCCTCCGCTTTTCAGCCGAGGCCTGGCAGGCGTTCATGGCCGGTATACGCGCGGGCGAGTTCCCGACCACCAGCTGAGTCAGTACCGTGGGCTGCCCCGCGCCGCGCGGGGCAGCCCACTCCCAACTCGCAGCCTCAGTGGGTCCTCCACGTGTCAGCCGACCTGAATTGGCGCAAGAGCAGCTACAGCAATCCCTCGGGGGCGACTGCATCGAAGTCGCCTCGACGCTCCCCATCGCCTGGCGTAAGTCCAGCGCCAGCAACCCGAACGACAACTGCGTCGAGTTCGGCCAACTGGTCAGCGCCATCGCCGTCCGCGACAGCAAGGACCCGCACGGCCCCGCACTCACCTTCGACCCCTCCAGCTGGCAATCCTTCATCGCCGGCATCCGCTCCGACGACTTCCCCACCGCCCTCTGAACCACCACACGGGCGGCCCCGCATATCACGCGGGGCCGCCCGTTCCAGACCGGCTCCCGCCCGCGCGGTGCCGACGCTGACGGAGGCTTGTGATGTCGCAGGGCGTTCCGAAGATCGATGAGTTGCTGCGGCACGCCCAGTACTCGGCGCTTCACCTTGAGATGCGCGACGGCTACATGCAGGACGCCCCGGCCCTCCACGGGTGGCGGGCCGGCCACCGCCTGGACCCGGACAGTCGGGCCTCCTGGTGGCGGCCCTGGCTGGACGTGATCGCCGAGACCGTCGGCCGTCGTGTGGAGATCCGCCGTGCCCGCATCGTCTCCGAGCCGGTGAGCGAGTACACGTCCACCTCGGCAGCTCATGCCTGCCCCCGACCGGCAACCCGGCGGGGTTCGAGGACACTGTTTGGCGCTGCCTCGGCCGTCGGCGGGCGTGGGCTCATCATCAGAGGCGGGCCGGTCGGGGGACGATCAGCAGGCGCGGCAAGGGCAGCACGAAGGCGGCGAAGCCGATCTGGAACAGAATGCCGATCAGCGCCCACCCGCCGACGAACGGCACCCAGAACATCGGCGGTCCGCACCACAGGACAGTGACGACGGGCCGATGGAGTTCGCTCTCCCTCTTCGGCGCGGAGAGGAGGAGCAGCAGCAGCGACGGCACGCCGAACCACCCGAACAGGAACAGCCCCAGTTCGATGAAGCCGGTCAGGAACTCCGGTCCGGAGAGCTCACCGGTATGTGCCAGCCAGAGCGCGCATCCACCGGCCGCGACACTCCATCCACAGCCGAGGGCGAACAGATAGCGGACGGCCGCCCGAAGGAACCACGCCAGGGCGCTCTCGGTTCTCAGCACGGCTCCCATGGCCACTCCGCCCCTTCGGCAGCTCCAACAGGAGCATCATCCTCGCAGTATATTTGAACGCGTTCAATAGCGAATCCGTCATCGTCGGCATCCGCTCCGACGACTTCCCCACCACCCCCTGAACCACCACACGGGCGGCCCCGCGCAGTGCGCGGGACCGCCCGTCGTCACTCCTGCACACCGCCGGTCAGCTGGCCTGGCCGGTCGGCATCACCGTGACCTGCTGGAGGTTGACCCGGGGCGGGAGGGTGGCGATGAAGCCGACCGTCTCCGCGACGTCCTCCGGCGTGAGCCACTCCATGGTCTCCTTCGAGCCCTCCAGCCACTCCAGCGCGCCCCGATCCGTCACGTGGCTCTGCAGTTCCGTCGCCACGATGCCCGGCTCGACCACCGAAACCCGCACCTTCTTCGCGCCCAGCTCCGCCCGCAGGGTCCGCGACAGGTGGCTGACGTACGCCTTCGTCCCCGCGTACACCGCGAACGTGGGGAAGATGTTCTGCGCCGCGATCGACGACGTATTGATCAGGTCCGCCACCCCGCGCTCGGCCGCAGCCTTCACCAACTGCGGGGTGAAGACACCGATCGCGTTCATCAGCCCGGTGATGTTCAGATCGATCTGCTGCTTCCACTGGTCCGTCGCCAGCTCCTCGATCGGGGCGGGCAGCATGACCCCCGCGTTGTTCAGCAGCAGGTCGGCCCCGCCGAACTCCTGCTCCACCCGCTCGGCGACGGCCTTCAGTGCCTCGACATCGGTCACGTCGGCGGCGATCGCCACCGCCCGTCCACCGTTCTTCTCGATCCGCTCGACCAGCTCCGCCAGCCGGTCGGCGCGCCGCGCCAGGACGACGACCCGGGCGCCCAGCGCCGCCAGCTTCTCCGCAGACGCCGCACCGATGCCGCTCGAAGCCCCGGTGACGACGGCGACGCGACCGGCAAGCGACTGGGACGTGGTGTTCGTGGACATGTTGCTTACCCTCCAAGGGCTTTGGGAGTTCCGCCGGCCGCTCTCCGTCGACCGCAGATCCAGTACAACCCCCGGACGGGCATCGCAGGACGCCATAACTGGCCCTGCCCTGACTGGTACCGCCAGGACCACCCACGCCCGCCCGCACCACCACCGCCCCACCGACAATGGACCCATGGACCGCACCAAGGAAATCGCCGGCTTCCTCCGCTCACGCCGCGCCCGCGTCACCCCCGAGGAGGCCGGACTGCCCGCCGACGGCCGCGTGCGGCGCGTGCCCGGCCTGCGCCGGGACGAGGTGGCCCGGCTCGCGGGCGTCAGCTCCGAGTACTACACCCGCCTGGAGCAGGGCCGGGCCCTCAACCCCTCCGCCGAAGTCCTGGACGCGATCAGCCGCGCCCTGCGCCTGGACGACACCGAACGCGAGCACCTCACCGACCTCCTCCACTCCGACACCCGGCCCGCCACCCGCCGCACACCGGCGAGAGCCCAACGGGTGCGCCCCGGGCTGCACTTGATGCTGGAGACCCTCAACCACGTACCGGCGTTCATCCTCGGCCGACGCACCGACGTGCTGGCCTCCAACCAGCTCGCCCGGGAGGTCCTCACCGACTTCGACGCGCTGCCCGCGAACCGCCGCAACCTGGCCCGCTACTACCTCCTGGACCCCAAGGCCCGCGAGAGCGTGGGCGATTGGGAGCGGATCGCCGCCGAGACGGTGGCCGTCCTCCGCCTCGAAGCGGGGCGCTACCCCAACGACCGCCAGCTCGCCGACCTGGTCGGCGAACTCATGCTCCAGGCACCGGAGTTCACCGGCTGGTGGAACGACCACCGGGTGCTGCGCCGCACCCACGGCGCCAAGCACTACCTCCACCCCCTGGTCGGGGACCTGCACTTCTCCTACGAGTCCTTCCAGACGCCCGGCGACAGCGAGCAGACCCTCTGCGTCTACAACGTCGAGCCGAACTCCCCGACCGCCCAGTCCCTCCAGGTCCTGGCCAGCTGGACGGCTCCCACCGCCCCCGAGATCCCGGCCCCCGACACCCCGCGCCCCAACTGACCCGCACCCGACCCCCCGCGCGCCGAACGACCCGCACCCGACCCCCCCCACCGCAACTGACCCACACCCGACCCCGCCCCCAACTACCCTTCCCCTCATGCCCCGTACCGAGATCGAGATCACCGCAGACCTGGTCCGGCAACTCCTCCGAGACCAGCACCCCGATCTCGCCGCTCTCCCCCTGCGCCTCGGCGCGCGCGGCTGGGACAACCAGATGTGGCGCCTCGGCGAGGACCTCGCCGTCCGGCTGCCCTGGGCCACCGAGTCGGCAGGTGCTTTGCTGCGCAAGGAACATGCCTGGCTACCCGCCCTCCCGCCGGATCTGCCCCTGCCGATCCCGGCACCCCGACGCCTCGGCGCGCCCTCCGACCCTCTGGATCCACGGCGACCTCCACCCGGCCAACGTCCTCACGGCCGACGGCACGCTCTGCGGCGTCATCGACTTCGGCGAACTCTGCGCGGGTGACCCGGCCGGCGACCTCGCCGCCGCCTGGTCCCTGCTCCCGGACGGCGCCGCCGCCCTCTTCCACCAGGCCTACCGCCCCACCCGCGACCCCGCCACCCTGCGCCGCGCCCGCGGCTGGGCCGTCCTGCGCGCCCTCGGCGGCATCCACATCGGCGAGGCGGGCCTGCGCGGCCGCCCGGGCGGCAAGCCCACCTGGGGCCCGCCCGCCCACGCCGCCCTCCGCCGCCTCACGGCCGGCGCCCACACCTACCTGCCACCCGATCCCGCGAAAGGCCTCCGATGACCGAGATCGTGCCCGACTACTCCGCCCTGCTGAGGAGCGCCCGCCGTACGGCCGTCCACCTGGAAATGCGCGACGCCTACGGGGTCGCCCAGGAAGCCGCCGAGTTCGAGGAGTTCAAGCGCTCCGGCACGGCCGACACGGACCCGGACTCCGCCTGGTGGGCCGGCTGGGTGCCGCTGGTCCGGGAGACCGTCGGCCGCGGCGTCGAGTTGCGCCGCGCGAGGATCGTCTCCGAGCCCGTCACCGACTACATCCGCTGGGAGCACGCGCTCACCCCGGTGAACCTCGCCGCCGGCGAGCAGGTCCGCTGGCTGCCCCGACGGCTGGCGTCCGACATCCCGCTGCCCGGCAACGACCTCTGGCTGGTCGACGACCGCCAGGTGCTGTTCCACTGGTTCACCGGCGACGGCGACTGGGCCGGCCACGAGTACTCGGAGGACCCGGCGGTGGTGAAGCTCGTCTCCGCCGCCTTCGAGACCGTCTGGGAGCGCGGCACCCCGCACGCCGACTTCACCGTCTGACCACGCCCGGCGCCCCGGTGCTGGGGCACCCGGACACCCGAACCGGTCCGGCCCCGGCGCTGCCCGCCCCGCCGAGGCCCGGCCGCTTCTCCGGTGCGCTCCCGTGCGCTCCGGTGCGCACCGGAGCGGTCAGCCGCCGCTCTTGCGGCGGAAGTTGCGCTTGCCGCCCGCCGCGGCGTGCGCGCCATGGATCTTCGAATCGCCGTTCGGACCGCCGGCCGTGCTCCCGCCCTTGGCGCCGTGCTTGCGCTCCAGCGCGGCGAGGAACTGGGCCTTGACGTCGTCCTGGGCGGCCGCCGCGGGGACCTCGGTGGCCTGGCCGGCCTCCGACCTCTCGGGGCTCTCGGTGTTCTCGGTGTTCTCCGGGTTCTCGGGTGACGCTGCGCCGCTGCTCATACGGGACCTCCTGGTGGATGGTGTCGGGTTGATGCCTTCACGGGACACCATGTCACGTCCCGAAACCGGCCCGGCCCACCAGACCACCCCGAGGGCCTCCAGCCGGCCGACCTGCTCGATGGTGGAGCGCCCTCAGGGCGAGGGCCGGGGCGGCTACGGACCGGGGGCCGCCGCCGGGGCCCAGGGCGCGGTCGACGAGGCTACGGAGCCTCCGTGAACGCGGTGGCGTGGTCGGCGGCCCACTGACGAAACGCTCGCGGCGCCGTCCCGAGGATGTCGGCCACAGCGGTGGTGATGTACGCGGGCCGTCCGACCGCCGCGCTCCACGCGGCGAGCAGCATGTCGACGACCGAACCGGGCACCGCGCCCTCCGACAGGCGCCGGAACTCGTCCGGCGTCATCTCCTCGAAGGCGATCCGGCGCCCCAGGGCGTCGCCGATGACGTCCACCTGCGTGGCTTGGGTGAGCGATTCGGGGCCCGTGAGGACGTAGTCGCCTCCGACGTATCCGTCCCGACAGAGCGTCCGCGCCGCGACGGCCGCGACGTCGCGGTCGTCGACCGGTGCCGTCTCGGCGGCTCCGTGAGGCCACCGGACGACCTCGCCGGCCCGGATCGCGGGCGCCCACCAGGCCAGCGTGTTCGACGCGAACATCCCCGGCCGGAGGATCGTCGACTCGAGTCCGGTGCCGGCGATGAGCCGCTCGATGTCGGCGTGCAGCGCCGCCATGGGATTGGGCTGCTGGAAGAAGGGGTGCGGCGTCCGGTGCGGGGAGGAGAGGAAGACGACCCGCCGGACGTGGGCCGCCAGCCGCTCGACGACTGCCGCGGCGGTCTGCGGCGGGGCGGTCCAGACCAGGAAGACCGCTCCGGCGCCCTGCAAGGCCGGGCCGAGCGACTCGGGCACGGTGAGGTCGCCGATGAAGACCTCGGCCTTCGCCGGCAGCGTCGCCGCCGCCTCGGGACGGTGGGTGAGGGCGCGGACCGGTACGCCCGCGTCGAGGAGTTGGTCGACGACGATGCGGCCGACCCGGCCCGTCGCCCCGGTCACGAGCACGGGAGGGATGTCTTTCTGTTCCATGCCACCCATAGAAACTTTACTTGGTTAAAAAAGCAACCCGGTCATGACTGTTGCGTGGTCAGATGAGCGCGGGACGGCCCGGCTCCCAGCCGGCTCCCAGGCCACCTCCAGCGGACGGTCAGGCTCTAAGCCTCCTCTCATCCGCCGCCCCTAGCCTCCGCGCATGAACGTCTCCCTGCTCGACGGCTGGTTCCCCTGGACGGTCCAGGCCGCCGCCCTCGCCCTGTTCGTGACCGCGGTGGGCTGGCGGGACCGGACCTGGCAGCGCAAGTGGGGACCGATCGCGCTCGGCACGGCGCTGGCGATCACCGCGGTCGTCGCCGTCGCCGTGCTCACCCTGGCCGGGATCACCGATCCGATCCCGTTCGGGGTGTGGCTGTGGAGCGGGGTGGCGGTCGGGGCGTTGGCCGTGCTCGGCTTCGGCTGGCGGGGCGCGCGGTGGTGGCGGCGGGCGCTGGTGGCGCCGACGGTGCTGCTGGCCCTGTTCTGCGCCGCGAACAGCGTGAACATCGCGACCGGCTACTACCCGACGGTGGACGACGCGATCGGCGAGCTCAGCGGCCAGCCGCTGCCCGACCAGATCACCCTGGCCGAGGTGTCGTCGATCCACGGCAAGACCAGGACCGGCCGCATCGTCCAGGTCGACATCCCGGACACCGCGAGCGGTTTCACCCACCGTCAGGAGCTGGTCTACCTGCCGCCCGCCTGGTTCCGCAGCCAGAGCCGGCCGAAGCTGCCGGTGCTGGAGATGATCGGCGGCGAGTTCGCGGCGCCGGACAACTGGATCCGCTCCGGCAACGCGGTGAAGACCGCCGACGAGTTCGCCGCGAAGCACAACGGCTTCGCCCCGATCCTGGTCTTCGTGGACGCCACCGGCGGCTTCCGGGTGGACACCGAGTGCGTGGACGGCCCGCACGGCAACTCCGAGAGCCACCTGCTCAAGGACGTCCCGCCGTACATCGAGAAGACCTTCAACGCGGCCACCGACCCGCACAAGTGGGGCGTGGCCGGCTGGTCGATGGGCGGCACCTGCGCCTTCGACATGGTCGTCGAGCACCCCGGCCGCTTCACCCACTTCGGCGACTTCTCCGGCGACAAGGGCCCGTACATCGGCGACAAGGACCACACCGTCCAGGAGCTGTACGGCGGCGACGCGGCAGCCTGGGCCGCCCACGACCCGCTGACGGTGCTCGCCCACCACCCCAAGTACCAGGGCGTCTCCGGCTACTTCGGCCAGGGCGACGAGGAGCACGGCCAGATCGAGTCCGCCAAGGCCCTGGACACGGCCGCCAGGAAGGACGGCATCCGCACCACCAGCGCCGTCGGCTCCGGCAAGCACACCTGGCAGACCGGCGCCGCCACCTTCGCCCAGGCCCTCCCCTGGCTCGCCGCCCAGCTCGGCGTCCCGGGCACCCACGCGTAGCCGTCACAGGCCCGTCCCGGTCCGGTCCGGATTCGGTACGGATCCGGGCCCCCCGACCCGGCCGTACCCGAACCGCACCCCCCGCGCGGACCGTCCGGAGCGCGACCGTGGGTGGGATCACACCCGCCCGCCACCGGGGGAAAGCCTTGGTGTCGGCCACCCCGCCGCACCCGGCCGGCGCCGCCCCGAACGCGCACGATCCACCGCCGAACGGCCCGCGCGGCAAGGAGATCCCCTGCGCCCGACGGGTGCCGGGCACCGGCCGGTACGCCCGGCCCGGCGTCCGCGCCGCCCATCGCTTACTCCGCGCCCGCACACATGTTCACCACCAGCCCGCTGCAACTGCCGCACTCGCCCGGCGCCCGGGAGAAAACCCGCTTTGCTCCGGGCGCCGCCGTGTCATAGGTTTCGTCCGCCGTCGACGCAGCAACCGCTCTGACCACGCCTCAGACCAGCGGTGGGCCGCGGAGCCAGGGGGCCTGACGGCAGCACCAACGGGGGAGGAACAGCCATGCCGAGCGCCCGCAGCCACGGGTCGACCGGCCGGCGAGGACGGGCGGCCGACGGGCCACCGGCCCCCGCCCCGGCCAAGATCCACGACACCGGACACCCGAGGAATCGTCAGTTGCGCAGCAGCACCCGCCTGGTCACCGCCACCGCCGCCGCCCTGCTCTGCGTGGGCACCCTGAGCGCCTGCGGCCCGGACGACAGCGGCCAGGACGGCGGCAAGTCCGCCGCCCCGGCGGCGCCGACCACCGCCGCACCCGCCGGGGGCGGCACCGCCACCGGCACCGGCACCGGCACCGGCAAGCCCACCGCCGGCGCCGACAAGGACAAGGGCTTTCCGGCCAAGGCCTGGATGGACACCAAGAGCATCCCGATGGACGAGGCCTACCACTTCGCCCCGCTGGCGGCCAACGCCAAGCCGGTCACCGGGTCGGTCGACTTCAAGGGCATGGAGCTGTGCCACGCCGCGCCCCCCAAGGGCGAGGAGTACATGTACACCGACGGCGCGGCGCGGGCCAAGGCCGCGGTCGGCTTCGGCGGGGACCGCTGGACGGCCCAGCAGACCGTGGACTTCTGGGGCGACCCGACCCACAGCAGCGGCAACGCCCAGACCGCGAGCGCGATCAAGCGCGGCCTGGCCGACGCCGTGACGAACTGCGCCAAGACCGCGCCGGGCGCCACGGTGAAGGTGACCAGCGCGACCGACGCACCGTACTTCGCCGCCACCGTGACGGCCCCCCAGCCCGACGGTTCCACCGCCACCCTGCACGAGTACGTCGTGGTGAGCGGCGGGACGGTCACCGAACTGTCCGTCTGGGCGACCACCAAGGGGGGCGCCCAGCCGAAGGACGCCTGGAAGGCGCCCGAGGACAAGTTCGTCGCCACCGGCATGACGGCCCCGCTCTGCGAGGCCTTCCCGGGCTGCGGCTGACGCACCGCCCGCGGCCGACGTCCCACTCGTCACCGACCGCACCACCCGTCACCGACCGCACCACCCGCCGCTGACGCACCCACAGACGGCCGCCAGGCCCGTCCGGAACAGGGGACCGGACGGGCCTGGCGGCACCATTTCAGCCGCTCACCTCACCTGCTCACAGCCCCAGGCGGCTGAGCGCCGTCGTCCAGTCGCTGGCGATCGCGCTGCGGGCGGCGTCCAGGGTCACCTTGTGGCCGCACACCGCGTTCTTCAGTCTGGTCTCGACCGAGTCCTTGCTCTGCGCCGGCTCGTTGCCGTAGCGCGGCTCGGGCCACAGGTTGTGCGGGTCGCGCGGCGCGCCGCCGAGTTCCAGCGGGACGAAGTGGTCCTCCTCGTAGTCCGAGAGGTTGGTGTCCGAGTACCCGTACTGGGTGATCTGCTGGGCCTTCAGCGCGTTGGTGTAGCTGGTCGGCGGGCGCACGGTGGCGGTCCATCCGGAGACGCAGATGGTCTGGCCGATGGTGGCCTGGGTGACCGCCGGGTTGTACGCGCCGGGGGTGCAGGACGGGTCGGGCAGCGGCAGGTAGGCCTGCGAACAACTCGCCGCGAACGAGCCGGACTTGACCGGCTTGTGGGTCGCCGGGGCGGCGGCCTGCGCGGTGCCGGCGGCGAGCCCGGCGACGGTGAGGGTGGCCGCCGCGGCGACGACGGTGAGACGCTGACGGAGCATCATGGTGGCGCTCTCCTGGGCCGGCCCGGCCGATCGCCGGGCGACTGTGCCCATGACAGCACCGTTCGCGCTGCCACCGTCAGGCCCGGGACGTGAACGAGTGGTGACCACCCCTCCACATCCGTACGGTCCGCAGACGTCCGGCCCGCGACGGCGGAGCCCTCGGCAACCGGCGACCGGACACGCCCTACACCACCAGCAGCCGCGCCAGCAGCGCCGCCGGCCCCTCCGGCAGGCTGCCGTGGACGAGTTCGGTGCGGTGCACCAACCGCGGTGCGGCGATGGGCGCGTGGGCGACGCCGGAGGCCCGGGCCACCGCCGGTTCCGGCAGCAGGGTGAGCCCGTGCCCGGTGGCGACCAGGGCGAGCAGGCCGTTCAGGTCGGTGCCCCGGTAGCGGGTGGCGGCCCGGAAGCCGTCGGTGCCGGCGGCGGCGCGCAGCCGGGCGGCGGTCGGGGTGAGGTCGGGGGCGTCCAGCCAGCGTGCGGCCGAGAGGTCGGCGAGGGCGATGCCGGCGCGGCCGGCCAGCGGGTGTCCGGCGGGCAGGGCGACGGCGACGGGCTGTTCGTCGACGGCGACGGTGGTCAGCGGGCCGACCTCGGGCAGCGGCAGCGGATCGCTGGGCGCGGCCAGGCCGTCGATCAGCGCGAGGTCGACCTCGCCGGTGGCGACCTGGGCGGGCAGGACGTCCTGGGCGAGCACCCGGACGACCGGTTCGACCTGCGGGTACGCCCGGCGCACTTCGCCGAGCGCGCGCCCCAGTGCCGCCCCGACCGCCAGTGGGGTGGCGCCGAGCACCAGTCGGGCGCTCGGGGCGCCGGCCAGGCGTGCCACGTCGGCGCGCGCCGCCTCCAGCCGGACCAGCAGCGGTGCGGCGTGCTCCAGCAACCGCCGCCCGGCCACCGTCGGCCCGACCGGGCGGCGGACCAGCAGCGCGGTGCCGAGGTCCGCCTCCAGCGCGGCGATCTGCTGGGAGACCGCGGACTGGGTGTAGCCGAGGTCCCGGGCCGCCTCGGAGAAGGAGGCGAGCCGGGCGACGGTGACGAAGGTGCGCAGCTGCTGCGGATCCACGGCGGTCATCAACCGATCTGATCGAGATGTAAGAAATCATCGTTGGCGCTGATCTCGGGTGCGGGGTCAGGATAGCCGCATGACCTACCTGACCCCACGGATCGCCCTGGTCGGCGACCGCTCCCCCGCCGTCCGCTCGCACGCCCGCATCCCCGGCCTGCTCGACTCCCTCGCCGAACGCGACCAGCTCGTCCTGGAC
Organism: Streptomyces sp. CBMA123; assembly: GCF_014596465.1. Classification (GTDB taxonomy): domain Bacteria; phylum Actinomycetota; class Actinomycetes; order Streptomycetales; family Streptomycetaceae; genus Kitasatospora. The sequence continues at coordinate 22,855 of NZ_MECK01000630.1, forward strand.
GCCTACTGGATCCCCACCGAGGACGCCGGGGCGCCCGGCGCGCTCGACGGCTTCGACGCGGTCTGGCTGCTGCCCGGCAGCCCGTACCGCAGCGAGGCGGGCGCCCTGGCCGCGATCCGGACCGCCCGCGAGCGGGGCATCCCCTTCCTCGGCACCTGCGCCGGGTTCCAGCACGCCGTGCTGGAGTACGCCCGCGACGTCTGCGGCCTCGCCGACACCGTCCACGGCGAGCAGGACCCGGAGCGCGAGCAGCAGGTGATCGTGCCGCTCGCCTGCTCGCTGGTCGGCCACGAGGGCGCCGTCGTGATCACCCCCGGCACCCTGGCCGAGCGCGCCCTCGGCGCCACCCGCACCCTGGAGCGCTACCACTGCAACTACGGCCTCAACGCCGACTACCTGGACCGGCTGCGCGCCCACGGACTGCGCTTCACCGGCGCGGACGAGTCCGGCCAGGTCCGCGTCCTGGAGCTGCCGGAGCACCCGTTCTTCCTGGCCTCGCTGTTCCAGCCCGAGTTGTCCGGCGACGGCACCCGGGCCCACCCGATGATCCGCGCCCTGGCCGCGGCCGCCGTCGCCCACGCGGCGCAGGGCGAGCCGGCGACCGCCTGACCGACGGTCACCCGGGAGCGGCCGTCACATCGGCAGCGAGCGCAGCCGCACCGGCCCCTCCGGCCATCCGGCGCCCTCCGCCAACGGCCGCCACATGGTGCGCAGCGGCATCACCGCGAGCCGCCCCTCCGGCTGTTCGACCGTCACCTCCTCGGCCACCTCGCGGAACCCGAGCCCCCGGTAGAACGCGGCCAGCGGCGGGCGGCAGAACAGCAGCGCGTACCGGAGGCCGAGCGCGCGCCCGTGGTCGAGAGCGGTCCCGACCACGGCGTGCGCCAGGCCTTCGCCGCGCCGGTCGGCGGCGACGCAGACGCCGCCGACACCCGCCGCCTCCAGGTCGGTGCCGCCGACGGTGAGCGGAATCGGGAGCAGCCCGGTGTGGGCGACGAGCCGGCCGTCGGCGGCCCGGATGCCGAAGTGCACGTCCTTGGAGCGGAAGGTCAGCCCGGTGTAGGCGACGCCGTACGGGTCCTCGCCGGGGCCGAGGATCTGCGCCTGCTCGGCGCGGGTGTAGCTCTCCAAGCGCTCGACGGTCAGCGGTTCAACGGAAAAACGATCATTCATCACCCCATGCTCCCTTCCCCGCCGACCGGCCTCCAAGTCCCCTTCCGGCCACCGGATCGGTCACATGATCCGACGGTCATCCCCCGATCCGTCGGCCTGTGGAAGCACGCCCCTCATGCTCCGGCCCACCGACCGGCCGGCCGACGACCTCGCCGCACCACTGCCCGGCCCACTGCCGCGCCCGCCCCGACCGGTCCGGACCCTCGTGCCGACCGCCGTGGTGCTGCTGGTGCCCGTCCTGGACGGCATGCGCACCCGCGCCGACGGCCTCGGCGGCACCCTGCACGCCGGGCCGACGCCCGAGGGCGGCTTCGCCGTCCGGGCCCGGCTACCGCTCGGCGCCGCCCGAGGCCCGCCGGCTGAGGTCCGCCGGCCAAGCGCGCAGCCTGAAACCAGGCCATGCGTCAGGCTGCGGGCTTGGAGCCACGCGTCAGGCTGCGGGCTTGGAGCCACGCGTCAGGCCGCGGCCCGCTTCACCAGCTCCGCCCACACCTCGTCGACCCGCGCCGCCAGCGTCTCCAGCGCCCCGCCGTTGTCGATCACCAGGTCGGCGATCGCCAGCCGGTCCGCCCGCGAGGCCTGCGCGGCCATCCGGGCCCGGGCTTCCTCCGCCGCCATCCCGCGCAGCCGCACCAGCCGGTCCAGCCGCACCTCGTCGTCCGCGTCGATGACCACGACCAGGTCGAACAGCGGCGCCAGCCCGTTCTCGGCGAGCAGCGGCACGTCGTGCACCACCACCGCGTCCGGCGCGGCCGCCGCCTCCAGTTCGGCGGAGCGGGCCCGCACCAGCGGATGGACGATCGCGTTCAGCGCCCGGAGCTTCTCCGGGTCGGCGAACACGATCGCCCCGAGGGCCGGGCGGTCCAGCGTGCCGTCCTCCCGCAGCACCTGCGGGCCGAACTCGGCGACCACGGCCGCCAGGCCGTCCGTCCCGGGGGCGACCACCTCGCGGGCGATCAGGTCGGAGTCCACGATCACCGCGCCGCGCGCGGCGAACAGCCGGGACACCTCGCTCTTACCCGCGCCGATACCGCCCGTCAGTCCGATCTTCAGCATGGCGTCAGGCTACCGGCGCGACACCACGGGCGTCAGTCCGGGCCGGTCGGCGCGAGCCCGTCCACCCGGGCCGGTCGGCGCGAGCCCGTCCACCACGACCCGTCAGTCCAGGTCCAGTCCCTCGCCCTCGCCCAGCACCACCAGCTCGGAGCCGGTGCCCGGCCCGTCCGGCCCGAGCAGCCGGGTCTGCACGGCGTGCCCGATCGGGCTGAGCGTGGCGTCGTGCACCGGGACGGCCCGGCGCGAGCCCGCCTCCCGGACGTAGTCGATCACCTCGGAGGCCTTGCTCCAGGGCGCGGCGAGCGGCAGCAGCAGGGTGTCCACGGTGTGCGGCGGCACGGTGAAGGCGTCGCCGGGGTGGAAGAGCCGGCCGTCCAGCAGGAAGCCGATGTTCTTCACCTGCGGGATGTCGGGGTGGATCACCGCGTGCCACTCGCCGTGCACCGAGACGCCGATCCCGCCGATCTCGAAGGCGTCGCCCTCGCCGACCGCGGTGACCCGCCGCCCGACGCCCTCCAGCTGGGCGGCGACGTCGCCGTTGGTCCACACCCGCAGCGCCGGGTCGGCGTCCAGGGCGGCGCGCAGCCGGGACTGCTCGAAGTGGTCCATGTGCTCGTGGGTGATCAGGACGGCGTCGGCCCCGGCCAGGGCGGCGGGGTCGGTGAAGGCCCCGGGGTCGATGACGAAGGTGGTTCCGTCGTGCTCGACGCGTACGCAGGCGTGTCCGAACTTGGTGATTCGCATATCCAAAACCATACAGCATGACTGTACAGTTTTGCTGCATATCTTCCGGATAGACTTCTCCCATGACCAGCAACGCCCCGCACCAGGACACCCTGGACCTCGCCGCCGACCTGCGCGCCGCCCTCGGCAGCCTGGTCCGCACTCTGCGCGACAACGACGACCTGCCGCCCAACCAGGCCGCCGTGCTCGGCCTGCTGGTCCGTGACGAACGCTCCTACACCGTCGCCGAACTCGCCGACCGCCGCCGGGTGCGCCACCAGTCGATGGCCCGCACCGTCGCCCTGATGTCCGAGGCCGGCCTGGTCGCCCAGCAGCCCCACCCCACCGACGGCCGCAAGCAGCTGATCGCCGCCACCGAGGCCGGCCGGTTCGCCCTGCTGGAACAGCGCGCCCGCCGCGAGCACCACATCGCCACCGCCATCGAGTCCCGCCTCAGCACCGCCGAACGGGAGCACCTGCGCGCGAGCGTCGAACTGCTCCAGCGGCTGAGCTGACCCGAGCGCGCTACCCGGCCTGAGCCGACCCGACCGGCTCCGGCCGCTGCGCCGGGATCACCGCTGTCACGGGCCGCTCGATCTCCGGCAGGTCGACGTGCTCGCTCAGCCCGAACCGCCGGTGCAGCCGCCGCAGCGGAGCCGGCGCCCACCAGTTGAACTCGCCGAACAGGCTCATCGCGGCGGGCACCAGCAGGCAGCGCACCAGGGTGGCGTCCACCGCGACCGCCACCGCCAGCGCGATGCCCATCTGCTTGACCATGAGCATGTCCCCGAGCGCGAAGCCCGCGAAGACGATCACCATCAGCAGCGCCGCCGAGGTGATGATCCGACCACTGCGCTGGACGCCCAGCTCCACCGCCCGGACGCAGCCGTGCCCGCGCTCGGTCAGCTCCTTGATCCGGGAGAGCAGGAACACCTCGTAGTCCATCGACAGCCCGAAGGCGAAGGCGAAGACCAGCACCGGGATGAAGGTCTCCAGCCCGCCGGTCGGGCTGAACCCGAGCAGCCCGCTGAACCAGCCGTCCTGGAACACCAGGGTCAGCGCGCCGAGCGAGGCGCCCAGCGACAGCAGGTTCATCAGCAGCGCCTTGACCGGCATCACCACCGAGCCGGTCATCAGGAACAGCAGTACCAGCGTCCCGGCCGCGACCAGGCCCAGCGCCCACGGCCCGCGCGACATCAGCTCGTCCTGGAAGTCCACCACCGAGGCCGCACCGCCGGTGACGTACGTCTTCAGGCCGCCCCGGTCGGCCCGCAGTTCGTCCACCACCCGCTTGGCCGTGGCGCCCTGAGGGTCCCCGTGCACCAGCACGTCCACCGTCGACACCGCGTCGCCGACCGGCGTCACCGCCCGTACCCCGCTCACCCCGGGCAGCTTGGCGACGACCTCGTCCGCGTACGCCTGCGCCACCGGCGCCCCGCCCTCAACCACCACTGTGATCGGCGCGGACGCGACCTGCGGGAAGCGCTGGTCGATCGTCTCGGCGACCTGCCGCCCGGCCGAGGAGACGGGCAGTACGGCGGCGCCGGAGCTGCGCATCTCGGCGTGCAGGAAGGGGGCCCCGGCCGCCATCAGCAGCGCCACCGAGGCGAGCGTCACCGCCACCGCCCGCTTGCGGACCCGGCGGACGGTCCGGCTGAAGAAGCCCTCGTCCGGGACGGGCGAGGTCGGTGTCCTGATCCGGCCGCCGGCGAAGCCGAGCAGCGCGGGGATCAGGGTGAGGGCGGCCGCGACCGCGATCACCACCACGCTCACGCCGGCCGCGGCGACCGCGCCCAGGACCGGGCTGGTGAAGACGAACAGGCCGGACAGCGCGACGGCCACGGTCAGTCCGGAGAAGGCGACGGTGCGCCCGGCGGTCGCGGCCGTGCGCTCGACGGCGGCGGCGATGCCCGCGCCGTGGCCCCGTTCCTCGCGGAAACGATTCACCATCAGCAGCGCGTAGTCGATCGACAGCCCCAGCCCCAGCACGGTGGCGATCGGCAGCACGCTGGTGTCGATGTCCATGATCCGGCTGAAACCGAACATGGCCAGCAGCGCTCCACCCACCGAGGCGACGGCCCCGATCACCGGCAGCGAGGCGGCGGCCAGGCCGCCGAAGACCAGCACCATGACGACCAGGGTCAGCGGCAGGGTCACCATCTCGCCGAAGCGGGTGTCCTGCTCGGTCTGCTTCTTGACCTCCTGCTGGAGCACGAGGTCCCCGCCGACGGTCACGTGCGCCCCGCCCGCACCGTCCAGCGCGGCGAGCCGGTGGGTGACGGCGTCGGTCTGCGCGGAGGTCGCGGTGCCGGCCATCCGTACGCTGACCAGGCCCGCCGTCCCGTCGGCGGCCCTCAGCGCGGCCGGGCCCGGCCCGGCACCGTACGCGTCCTGCGCGCCGGCGACCCCGGGCAGGGCGGTGATCTCGGCGGTGGCCCGCTGGACGGCGGCGCGCACCGCCGGGTCGTCCACCGGCTTGCCGTCCACCACCGCGGTCACGGTGCCCTTGACCGGATCGGCCGCGGCGACCACGGCGCTGCCCCGGTCCGCCTCGGCGGTGGCGGAGGAGGCCCCGGCCACCGAGCCCTCGAAGACCCGCCCGCCGATCAGCACCCCGGCCACCAGGACGACGGCCCAGAAGCCGAGCACCCAGCGGCGGTGGCGGAAGCAGAACCGGCCGAGAGCGGCGAGCCGGCCGCCGACCACAGCGGTGGGGGCGGCGGAGGTGGGGTTGCGCATGAGGAGCCTTTCGGGCAGTTCCACTCAATGTAGGTGCAACCCGAACTCCGGCCTATAGCAGGGTAATGAGCCTCATCTCACATTTCCCTTCACATAAACCACACATAAGTCAAACCGGAAAACGAAGGCCCGCGGACAGCCTGCGGACAGCCCGCGAACAGGTGGGGGAACACGAAACGGGCCCCACCCGGACGAATCCGGGTGGGGCCCGTTCCCTAGCTGTCAGCTAGCGGGGGGCGAGAGCCTCAGCTCTGGCCGCCGGCCAGCTTCTCGCGCAGGGCGGCCAGGGCCTCGTCGGAGGCCAGGGCGCCCGAGCCCTCGTCGCTGCTGGACGAGTACGAGCCACCGGCGGCAGCGGCGACGGCGTCGCCACCCTCCGCAGCGGCCTCGGCGTCGGCCTCGCGGCTCTTGATGACCTGGGCCTGGTGCTGCTCGAAGCGGGACTGCGCCTCGGCGTACTGGCGCTCCCACTCCTCGCGCTGCTTCTCGAAGCCGGGCAGCCAGTCGTTCGCCTCGGGGTCGAAGCCCTCCGGGTAGATGTAGTTGCCCTGGTCGTCGTACGAGGCGGCCATGCCGTACAGGGTCGGGTCGAACTCGACCTCGGCCGGGTTGGCACCCAGGGCCTCGTTGGCCTGCTTCAGCGAGAGGCTGATGCGGCGACGCTCGAGGTCGATGTCGATGACCTTGACGAAGATCTCGTCGCCGACCTGGACGACCTGCTCCGGGATCTCGACGTGGCGCTCGGCCAGCTCGGAGATGTGGACCAGACCCTCGATGCCCTCGTCCACGCGGACGAACGCACCGAACGGAACCAGCTTGGTGACCTTACCCGGAACGACCTGGCCGATCTGGTGGGTACGGGCGAACTGCTGCCACGGGTCCTCCTGGGTCGCCTTCAGCGACAGGGAGACGCGCTCGCGGTCCATGTCAACGTCGAGAACCTCGACGGTGACCTCCTGGCCGACCTCGACAACCTCGGACGGGTGGTCGATGTGCTTCCAGGACAGCTCGGAGACGTGCACCAGGCCGTCGACGCCACCCAGGTCCACGAAGGCACCGAAGTTGACGATCGAGGAGACGACGCCGGAGCGCACCTGGCCCTTCTGCAGGGTGGTGAGGAAGGTCTGGCGGACCTCGCTCTGGGTCTGCTCCAGCCAGGCACGGCGGGACAGGACCACGTTGTTGCGGTTCTTGTCCAGCTCGATGATCTTGGCCTCGAGCTCCTTGCCCACGTAGGGCTGGAGGTCGCGGACGCGACGCATCTCGACGAGCGAGGCCGGGAGGAAGCCACGGAGGCCGATGTCGAGGATGAGACCACCCTTGACGACCTCGATGACGGTACCGGTGACGATGCCGTCCTCTTCCTTGATCTTCTCGATCGTGCCCCAGGCGCGCTCGTACTGAGCACGCTTCTTGGACAGGATGAGACGACCCTCCTTGTCCTCCTTCTGGAGAACCAGGGCCTCGATGTTGTCACCGACGGCGACGACCTCGTGCGGGTCGACGTCGTGCTTGATCGAGAGCTCGCGGGACGGGATGACGCCTTCGGTCTTGTAACCGATGTCGAGGAGGACCTCGTCACGGTCGACCTTCACGATGACGCCCTCGACGATGTCGCCATCGTTGAAGTACTTGATGGTCTCGTCGATGGCGGCGAGGAAGGCCTCCGCGTCGCCGATGTCGTTGACCGCGACCTGCGGGGTGGTGCTGAGGGAGGAGTCGGTGGGGCTCGTCATTAGGAAAAGGGCTCCGGTACGGACATGAAAGTCGTAGGTAATGCCACGCGGAGGGCCCGTATCGCTCCCACCGAAAGCCGGACAGCCAAGAACACGGCACACCGGTGCTCCCTGAACAACGAGAAACCGGCGTCCGTCTTGCGACCGTGGGGTCTTCGACAGATGCGAGCGCGACCTGCTCCGTCCGAGGCGCGCAGGCCCGCAGCGCAACTTGTAGCATACGGGGACGGCCAGGCACGGTCAACGCCAGAAGAGGCGAGACGGTGGAGCCCGGTACGGATCAGGCCATATCCTCCGATTGCGCACCTCGCGGTGGCGCCCGAAGGGGCCCTTCCCCGGATGCCACCGCCAGGACCCGGCCCTGAAAGGGCCGGCTCGCGGCAGCGGCGCTTCCGCGACTCCATACCCTACGCGATGGGCATTGTCACCGTGGCCACCACCCCCCAGTCCTCCCTTCACGATCTTGACGCATCCGTCGGCGAGGACGGCATCGAGGACGACACCGGCGACGACGCGGTGCGCCGCGCGGCCGGCGTCGGGGAGAGCAGCCGGGCCAGCCGGCACTGGTGGGACCGCAACGCCGACGAGTACCAGGACGAGCACGGCGAGTTCCTCGGCGACGACCGCTTCACCTGGTGCCCCGAGGGCCTGGACGAGGCCGACGCCCGCCTCCTCGGCTCCGTCGAGGGCAAGGACGTGCTGGAGATCGGCGCCGGCGCCGCCCAGTGCTCCCGCTGGCTCGCCGCCCGCGGCGCCCGCCCCGTCGCCCTCGACATCTCCTACCGCCAGCTCCAGCACTCCCGCCGGATCGACCTCGGCCGGGGCGTCGAGCCCGTCGCCGTCGTCCAGGCCGACGCCGCCGTGCTGCCCTTCGCCGACGCCTCCTTCGACCTCGCCTGCTCCGCCTACGGCGCCGTCCCGTTCAGCGCCGACACCGAGCGGCTGATGCGCGAGGTGCACCGGGTGCTGCGGCCCGGCGGGCGCTGGGTGTTCTCGGTCACCCACCCGATCCGCTGGGCCTTCCCCGACGAGCCCGGCGTCGAGGGCCTCACCGCGGTCTCGTCCTACTTCGACCGCACCCCGTACGTCGAGCAGGACGAGAACGGCGCCGCCACCTACGTCGAGCACCACCGCACCCTGGGCGACCGGGTCCGCGAACTCGTCGCCGCCGGCTTCCGCCTGGTCGACCTGGTCGAGCCCGAGTGGCCGGCCGGGCTGGAGCAGGAGTGGGGCGGCTGGTCCCCGCTGCGCGGGCGGCTGATCCCCGGCACGGCGATCTTCGTCACCGAGCGGGGCTGATCGCTTGAACCCCGCGTGGCGCTCATTGCCGGTCCGCAGTGCCCTGCCCGCCCTGCACGAGGAGCTGGACGGGCACGGCACCGCCGTGCTCGCCGCCCCGCCCGGTACCGGCAAGACCACGCTGGTGCCGCTCGCCCTGGCGGGACTGCTCTCCGACGGCCGGCCCGTACGCCGGGTGCTGGTCGCCGAACCGCGCCGGCTCGCCGTCCGGGCCGCCGCCCGGCGGATGGCCTGGCTGCTCGGCGAGGCCGTCGGCGGGCGGGTCGGCTACACCGTGCGCGGGGACCGCAAGGTCGGGCCTTCGACCGTCGTCGAGGTGGTCACCACCGGCGTGCTGCTGCAACGGCTGCAGCGCGACCAGGAGTTGCCCGGGGCGGACGTCGTCGTCCTGGACGAATGCCACGAACGGCACCTGGACGCCGACACCGCCCTCGCCTTCCTCCTCGACGTCCGGGCGGCACTGCGGCCCGAACTGCGGCTGGTCTGCGCCTCCGCCACCTCCGACACCGCGGCCTGGGCCGAACTCCTCGGCGGCGCACCCGTGGTGGAGGCCCACGGGGTGTCCCACGCGGTGGACGTGGTCTGGGCACCACCGCCGCGCGCCGTCCGGCCCGCGCACGGGACCCGGGTCGACCGGGCGCTGCTCGACCACGTCGCGGCCGTCGTACGACGGGCGTTGGGCGAGCAGGACGGGGACGTGCTCTGCTTCCTGCCCGGCGTCGGCGAAATCTCCCGCGTGGCCGGGCAGTTGAACGGCGTTCCCGCCGAAGTCCTGCAACTCCACGGCCGCGCCCCGCAGTCCGTCCAGGACGCCGCCCTCACGCCGTCCGCTGCGCGGCGGGTCGTCCTCGCCACCGCCGTCGCCGAGTCCTCCCTCACCGTCCCCGGCGTACGGATCGTCGTCGACGCCGGGCTCGCCCGCGAGCCACGCACCGACCACGCCCGCGGCCTCGCCGGGCTGGTCACCGTCCGCGCCTCGCTCGCCGCCGCCCGCCAGCGCGCGGGCC
>NZ_MECK01000631.1 GCF_014596465.1 Streptomyces sp. CBMA123
CGGGGTTCGGCGCCCCGCGCGGCGGGCGGCAGGTGGCGCCGGACGACGATCCGGAGTTCCTGGCGTCCCTGGGGAACGAGTCGTCGGGGAAGGGCGAGCCGCCGCAGAAGGGCGGGTCCTTGCACAAGGGCGACAAGGACCACGAGGACATGCTCCGGCAGTGGGAGGCCGATCTGCGCCGCCGGGAGCAGGAACTGCGTGGCGGGGAAGAGCCCGAGGACGGACGAAAGAGCTGATCGGAGCGGTTCGGCCGCTCCCTCGAACAGCCCACCCGGGCACCCACGGGTGGGCTGTGGCGTTTTTGGCGCTTCCCTACGACTGTGAACCCTCTGGCGCGTATCGGGTCCTTCCCGGCGCCGGGATTGAGCACCGCTTGAGCCGTACCCTAGACGGCCGTCCTACAGTGCTGTGAGACGGCCCTGACCTGCGCTTTTCTTCATGCTCAGATCATCGGACCATCACCTGCCCGACAACCCCCGGTATTCGAACGGACACCGAGCGCACAGCCTTCGAACCGGCTGCTTCTGTACAGGCCTGACAGCTAAACGAACTCGACCTTGTACGGAATCGACGCCGAAACCAGCGCACGGCCCCTCGTACAGTCATAAGTGAAGAAGTTGATTCGCAGCTGGGGGCACAGCAGACGTTGGCTGTCGGACAGTTCCCTCACCCTTGGAGTGGTTCGAGATGACGGTTGTGCATGAGGCGCCGGTCGGCGGCGAGGTCCCCGAGGTCCCGGTCGACGCCAAGGGGCGGGTCGCCGAGCTCCACGAGCTCCGCGAGAAGGTGCGCCGCGGCCCGAGCGACAAGGCCACGGAGGCCCAGCACGCGAAGGGCAAGCTGACCGCCCGCGAGCGCATCGACCTGCTGCTGGACGAGGGCTCCTTCCGCGAGGTCGAGCCGCTGCGCCGGCACCGCGCCCAGGGCTTCGGCCTGGAGGCCAAGAAGCCCCACACCGACGGCGTGATCGTCGGCTGGGGCACCGTGCACGGGCGCACCGTCTTCACCTACGCGCACGACTTCCGGATCTTCGGCGGCGCGCTGGGCGAGGCCCACGCGCAGAAGATCCACAAGATCATGGACATGGCCATCGCGGCCGGTGCCCCGCTGGTCTCGCTGAACGACGGCGCCGGCGCCCGCATCCAGGAGGGCGTCACCGCCCTGGCCGGTTACGGCGGCATCTTCCAGCGCAACACCAAGGCCTCCGGCGTCATCCCGCAGATCTCGGTGATGCTCGGCCCGTGCGCCGGCGGCGCCGCGTACTCCCCCGCGCTGACCGACTTCGTCTTCATGGTCCGCGAGACCTCGCAGATGTTCATCACCGGCCCGGACGTGGTCCAGGCCGTCACCGGCGAGAAGATCAGCCAGAACGGCCTGGGCGGCGCCGACGTGCACGCCGGCGTCTCGGGCGTCTCGCACTTCGTCTACGACGACGAGCAGTCCTGCATCGAGGAGGTCCGCTACCTCCTGTCGCTGCTGCCGCAGAACAACCGCGAGATGCCGCCGTCCGTGGTCAGCGAGGACCCGGTCGAGCGCCGCAACGACAGCCTGCTGGACCTGGTGCCCGCCGACGGCAACCGCCCGTACGACATGCGCAAGGTCATCGAGGAGATCGTCGACCACGGCGAGTACCTGGAGGTCCACGAGCGCTGGGCCACCAACGTGCTGTGCGTGCTGGCGCGGGTCGACGGCCACGTCACCGGCATCATCGCCAACCAGCCGCAGTCGCTGGCCGGCGTGCTGGACATCAACGCCAGCGAGAAGGCCGCGCGCTTCGTCCAGATGTGCGACGCCTTCAACATCCCGCTGGTCACCCTGCTGGACGTGCCCGGCTTCCTGCCCGGCGTCGACCAGGAGCACGGCGGCATCATCCGGCACGGCGCCAAGCTGCTGTACGCGTACTGCAACGCCACCGTGCCGCGCATCTCGCTGATCCTGCGCAAGGCCTACGGCGGCGCCTACATCGTCATGGACTCCCGCTCCATCGGTGCGGACCTGTCCTACGCCTGGCCCACCAACGAGATCGCGGTGATGGGTGCCGAGGGCGCCGCCAACGTCATCTTCCGCCGCGAGATCAACGGCGCCGAGGACCCGGACGCCATGCGCGCCCAGAAGATCAAGGAATACAAGAGCGAGCTGATGCACCCGTACTACGCGGCCGAGCGCGGCCTCGTGGACGACGTCATCGACCCGGCCGAGACCCGCCAGGTGATCGCCTCCGCCCTGGCGATGCTCCGCACCAAGCACGCCGACCTGCCGAGCCGCAAGCACGGCAACCCGCCGATGTAGCGCTGCGGACCGCCGCTGCGGACCGCACCGACCACCACCGCACGCCACACCAACCGGGGGAGAAACCAGGACATGACCGCTTCCGCCGAACCTCTCGTCCGTATCGTCCGCGGCAGCCTCTCCGACGAGGAACTCGCCGCCCTCACCGCCGTGCTGGCGGCTCGCGCCGCCGTCGCGCAGCAGGCCGCCGCCGCGCAGGTCGAGCCGATCGCCAGCTGGCAGCGCCTGGAGCGCCGCCCGGCGTACTACTCCCCGGTCAGCTGGCAGCAGGCCGCCTGACGGTTCCGTGCCCCGGCACCGAAGACAGGCCCCGACGGCCGGTCACCCCCTTCGGGTGACCGGCCGTCGGGCCGTCCGGCGGGCCCCGCCGGAGCGTGCCCGCGGCCGGTCCGGCGGCGGGCACCCGCCGTTCGTGGCCGACCGACCGGGCCCGAAGCGGCTCGGTAGGATACCTACCGGACGGTTTCGAGCCCGTCGCCCCGTCGGCCCCCATAGGATCGGCGGCTGCCGAGGTAGAGAACTTTCCAGGGAGGCTGCGATGGCCAGGCAGGCCCGCGCGCTGGCGACCCGCCAGACGGTACTCCTCGCGGCGGCCGAGGTGTTCGACGAGCGGGGCTACGCCGCCGCCACGATGTCCGAGATCCTGGACCGGGCCGGCGTCACCAAGGGCGCGCTGTACTTCCACTTCCACTCCAAGGAAGAGCTGGCGCTCGCCGTGATCGAGGGCCAGGGCGCCTGGATCGCCACCTGGGAGCCGACCTCGGACAGCCCGGTGCAGACCCTGATCGACCTCGGGTACGCGTTCGCCCGCGCACTCCAGGAGGACCCGCTGGTGCGCGGCAGCATCCGGCTGACGATCGAGCACGGCAGCTTCACCCAGCCGCAGATCGCCGCCTACCAGGGCTGGATGGACCTCGTCCGGGGGCTGCTGGAGCGCGCCCGGGAGGCCGGCGACCTCCACCCGGGGGTCGACCTGGCCGCGGCCTCCGGGGTGATCACCGGCGCGGTGACCGGGATCCAGCTGAGCTCCCAGGTGCTGGCCGACCGGCAGGACCTGATCCAGCGGATGGCCGACCTGTGGACGCTGATCCTGCCGGGGCTGGTCCAGCCGCACGCGCTCGCCCGGCTGAGCGTCGCCGAACGCGGCTGAGCTCCGCCGAGCACGGCCGAGCGTCGCCGAACACGGCTGAGCGTCGCCGAACACGGCTGAGCGTCGCGGAACACGGCCGAGCGTCGCCGAGCGCGGCTGGTCCCGGCCGGCGGGCGCTAGACCCGGTACCCGGCGCAGTCGTCCTGTCCCACCAGGGCGGGCAGCGCGGCCGTCCAGAGCCGCCGGACGGCCTCCGGCGCCGGTCTGCCGGTCTCCTCGGCGGCCAGCAGCACCTGGCCGGCCACCACCGCGGTGAGCAGCTCGGCGCAGGCCCGCCGGTCCGCCCCCGGGCGCAGTTCGCCGGCCCGCTCGGCGCGGTCCAGCAGGCGGTGGACGACGGCGGCGAGGCTGCGCCAGGCGGTGTCCGGCCCGCCCGGGCCGCCGTCCGGGCGCGGGCCCTGGCGGCCGAGCCGGACACCGGCCCGCACCACCACGTCCTCGCGCAGCAGCCGGGCCAGCTCGTACGAGAAGTCGATCAGCCCCTGGACGGCCCGGTCCTCGGAGCGCAGCGCGCGCAGGGCGGCCGCACCGATCTCCCGCCCGGCGGCGGTCCGCACTCCGTCGGCCAGGGCCTGCTTGGACACGAAGTGGAAGTAGAGGGCGCCCTTGCTCACCCCGGCCCGGCGACTGATGTCGACCAGGCTCGCGGCCTCGAATCCGACCCCCGCGAAGGCGTCCGCGGCGGCGAGCAACACGGCCTGCCTGGTCCGCCCCGCGCGTTCCTGCTTGACCACTGACCCCTCCGGACTCCGCCGGACGCGCTCCCCGCCCCACCCGGCTGCTGTCGGCGCGCCCTCGGTCGGAGGCGGCGCCTCGCATGCGGACGGCACTGGCCGAAACCGCATGGTTGGTATCTAATCTAGCGCCTATGTCGACCCCGCCGTCCAGGGGGGACCTCCCCCCGCCCAAGGTCTGCCCTCCCCCGTTTCAAGCATCACCGCAGACCAGGGGCCAGGTAGCGTGGTCTGTCCGGGCCTGGCGGCGGGTCCACCCCCGGCCACAGAAGACAAACCGGGTGGTATGTATGTTTTGCTGTGGGGCGTCCGTGCGGACGCTCGACCGACACCCTGGAGCTGGGGCCAGTCATGCCATTGATCGTAGAGCCGGACTCCCTCGGCCCGTACGCCAACCCCGGCCCCCGTCCCGGCCCCCCGTCCGGCTACGACTTCCACGACCGGACCGTCTCCCGGCACCTGGTGCACCGCGCCGCGGTCTCCGAGGTCTTCCTCACCGGCTGGCAGGCCACCGGCCCGTACGACTTCCTGCTCGGCGCCCAGTGGCCCCGGCTGCACGGCTTCTACCGGCTGCCCGGGGACCGCTACCACGACCCGGTGCTGATCGCCGAGACCGTCCGGCAGGCCGGGCTGCTGATCGGCCACGCCGGCTTCGGAGTGCCGCGCGACCACCACTTCGTCATGGAGGACCTCGGCTACGCGCTCGGCGAGGCCGGCCTGCCGGGCCTCGCCGTCACCGGCGGCCCCGCGGCGCTGATGCTCACCGTCGGCTGCCAGGACGTCCGGATGCGGCACGGCCGGCTGGCCTCGCTGCGGGTGCACGCCGAGATCACCCGGGACGGCCTGCGGATCGGCCACGGCTCCGGCCAGCTGCGGGTGATCACCCCCGCCTCGTACGAGCGGCTGCGCGGCCCCGGCCGGCACGCCGTCACCCCGCCGCTGCCGCCCGAACCCGCCGCGCCCGAACTCGTCGGCCGGGCCCAGCCCACGGACGTGGTGCTCAGCCCGACCCTGCGGCCGGACACCTGGCTGCTGCGCGCCGACGCCCGGCACCCGGTGCTGTTCGACCACGAGCTGGACCACGTGCCCGGGATGCTGGTGCTGGAGGCCGCCCGGCAGGCCGCCCAGCGACTGCACCACCCCGAGCCGGTGGCGCCGGTCGAGCTGGTGACCTCCTTCGAGCGCTACATCGAACTGGACCGGCCCTGCTACGTGCGGGCCGTCCGGGAGCGGACACCGGACGGCCGCCGCACCCCCGTCCTGGTCCGGCTGGACCAGGACGGGCGGACGGCGGCCGAGTGCCGACTGCTCGCCGAGCCGGTGGACGGTCCGCGGGTGCCGGTCCGGCGGGACGCCTTCGAGGGCCGCCCCGCCGTACCGGGACTGCTGCCGCTGGCCGGCTGAGCCCCACCCGCCTCCGTCAGGCGGCCACCAGGGCGGCCGGCCGCCGCCCGGCGTGCATCACGCTGAGGTTGGCCGCCAGCCGGACCGGGTCCTGGGCCAGCCAGAGCCGCAGCGCCGCGCCCAGCGCCGCGCTGGCCGACTCGATCCGGACGTCGGTGATCTGGGCGATCCGGGCCGCGCCGGGCGCCAGCAGGTCGGCCAGCGCGGTCGGCAGCCAGACCGTCAGCGCGCACGGCGCCGGCGTCGCGAGGGCGCTCAGCAGCCGGTAGGCGTCCCCCGGCGCGCTGAGCGTGGGGATGATGTCCAGCAGAGCGTCGGCCACCACTTCGGACACGTCGCTCCGGTGCCCTTGGGCGAGCCGACGGAGCAGCAGCTGCTCGGCGGCGGTGATTCGGACGGTCAGCATGACCTCGTCGCACTCCATTGCGCGATCTCCTCCTCGTTCCTCCCCGTACCGGCACGGGCGGCCGGCACGCACTACCCCGTTACACCTCGGCCCGGCCACCTCCTGTGGAAAGCCGGGCCGATGGGTGGGTGCCCCGGTCAGATCCCCGCGTACGAGTGCTTGCCGGTGACGAAGATGTTCACGCCGTAGTAGTTGAAGAGCCAGCAGGCGAAGGCCGCCAGCGCCAGGTAGGCGGCCTTGCGGCCCTTCCAGCCGGCCGTCGCGCGGGCGTGCAGGTAGCAGGCGTAGGCGACCCAGGTGATGAACGACCAGGTCTCCTTCGGGTCCCACTCCCAGTACTTGCCCCAGGCGGCCTCGGCCCAGATCGCGCCCGCGATGATGGTGAACGTCCACAGCGGGAAGACCAGGGCGTTGATCCGGTACGACAGCTTGTCGAAGGTGGACGCGGCGGGCAGCCGGCGCCAGATCGAGGGTGCGGTGCCCAGCGGGCCGGTGGTCAGGCCGGCCGCCATGCGCTTGTCGAAGGAGTCCTTGCCCAGGTACAGCAGTGTGGCGATGAACGCCGCGTAGAAGGCGCCGCCGCAGAAGATCGCGGTGGAGACGTGGATCGCCAGCCAGTACGAGTGCAGCGCCGGGACGAGCTGCTCGGAGTCGGTGTACAGCACCTGGGTGGCGATGCCGAGGGTCAGCAGCACCGCGACGGCGACCGGCAGGCCGAGCCAGCGGACGTTCTTCCGCGCGGCCAGCAGCACCAGGTAGGCGGCCGTCATCGCGAAGGCGAAGGCGCAGGAGAACTCGTACATGTTGCCCCACGGCCAGCGGGACACCGAGAGGCCGCGGGCGACGATGCCGCCGCCGTGCAGCAGCACCGCCAGGACGGTCAGCGAGACCGCGATCCGGCCGGCCAGGTCGGCCTTCTCGCTGGTGCCGGCCGCGCCCGGGCCGTCCACGTCCTCGTCGCCGCGGCCGCCGGTGACCACCGTCGCGCCCTCGCCCGCCAGGACAGTGCGGGTGAGCGTGGTGGTGCCGCCCTTCGCCCCGGCCACGGTGACGGTGACCTTCTTGGCGGCCTTGGGCTCCGCGGCGGCGACGGTCTCGGCCAGGTTGCCCGACTGCTCCTTGGAGCGGACGGCGACCGCGCCCTTGCTGCCGAACGTCCACTCGAACATGTGGGCGAACATGGCGATCGTGTAGACCGCCATCGCCGAATAGATCAGCTTGTTGGAGAGGTCGGCCAGGTGTGGGTCGACTCCCGAGGCGAGGTGCACCGTCTACTCCTTGGAGTTCTGGTCGGCAGGGGCTGTGGGGTCTTCTGCTGCGGGGTCTTCTGCTGCGGGCTGTTCGGGTGCGGGGCCCCCGGGTGCGGGGCCCTCGGGTGTCGCGCCGGTCTCCTCGTCCGCGGCCTCCGCCGACCCCGGGGGGTCCTCCTCCGACGCCGGGGCGTCGTCCTGGAGGTCCACCGCGAGTTCGGCCAGCTCCTCGGCGATCTTCGCCGACTCGCTGCGGGCCAGCCCGGCCAGCTCCACCTGGGTGCCGCCGCCCGGCAGGGCCACCGCCCGCACCCAGATCCGGCGACGCTGGATGAACAGTGAGCCGATCAGGCCGAGGATCGCCAGGACGGCGCCGGTGAGCGCGATCTCGTTGCCGGGGCGGTGCGAGACGTTGAAGCTCGCCCACTGCTTGTAGCCCTCGAAGGTGACGGTGCCGTAGCCGTCCGGCAGCTCCCAGGCCTGGCCGGGCTTGAGCAGGGCCTTGGCCGGCTGGTCGTCCTGCTTCATCTGGGTGAGCCGGGCGGTGTTCAGCTGGTAGATGTTCTGCGGCAGGCCGGAGTCGGTGCCGAGGTCGCCGGAGAAGGCGTTCAGCACCAGCTCGGGGGCGGCGTCGCCGGGGAACAGCGAGATCGGGCCGGTGCCCGCGAAGCTCAGCGGGGCGGTCGGCAGGAAGAAGCCGGAGAAGCCCAGCTGGGTCTTGTTGCCGTCCGGGCCGACGCCGTAGTCGGAGACCTTCACCACGCCGGTCGAGGTCAGGTTGGCGTCCTGCGGCAGGAACGGCACGACGTCGTGGTAGACCACGTCGCCCTTGCCGTTCTTCACGGTGATCACCGGGGCGTAGCCGTGGCCGATCAGGTAGACCTTGCTGCCGCCGATCTCCAGCGGGTGGTTGACCTCGATCGAGCCCTTCTTCAGCTTCGACTCGTCGCTGCCCTGGTAGTACTCCACGTTCGCGGTGAACTGCCGGGCGGCGCCCATCTGGTCACCGGTGTTCTGGAACTTGGAGGTGAAGTCGTCGAGCTTCAGGTAGAAGGGGTCGAGGTCCTGGTTGCCGTAGAACCGGGTGCCGGTGAAGTCGTCGAGCTGGGTGATGGTGTTGGAGTAGCCCTGGCCCTCGACGATCAGCTTGCCGCCGGTGCCGGAGGCCAGGCTGGCCCAGGCGAAGCCGCCGAGCAGCGCGAACAGCGACAGGTGGAACAGCAGGTTGCCGACCTCGCGCAGGTACCCCTTCTCGGCGGCCACCGAGCCGCCGGCCAGGTTGGCCCGGAAGCCGCGCTTGCGCAGCAGCCGGTGGGCGGCGGCGTTCACCCGCTCCGGGTCCGCCCCGGTGCGCCAGGCCGCGTATACCGGCATCCGGGTCAGGTTGCGCGGCGCGGCCGGCGGCTGGGAGCGCAGCACGCCGACGAACTGCCAGGTGCGCGGGATGATGCAGCCGGCCAGCGAGACGAACAGCAGGATGTAGATCGCGGAGAACCAGACCGAGCTGTAGACGTCGAACAGCTGGAGCTTCTCGTAGATCGGCGCGACCGTGGTGTGCTGCGCCTTCCAGGTCTGCACCTTGAACTGGTTCTGGCCGTTCTGCGGGATCAGCGAGCCCGGGATGGCGGCCAGCGACAGCAGGAACAGCAGGATCAGCGCGACCCGCATCGAGGTCAGCTGACGCCACATCCAGCGCGCCCAGCCGAGCACCCCTATGCCGATCGGTCCATCGGACTCGACCGGCGCGGTGCTGAGCCGTTCGGCGGCGGTGTCGTCCGGCGCCGGGGGCAGCTCGGTATCGGTCGTGGTCTTGCTCACGGTCAGATTCCGATCTGGGAGTCGGCGGTCCAGGACTGCAGTTCGCTCATCCAGGAATCCCAGACCCCGGTGACGAGCAGCAGACCGACCGCGACGAGCATGCCGCCACCGATCCGCATCACGAGCGGGTAGTGCCGCTTGACCCACCCGAAGGCGCCCAGCGCCCGGCGGAAGGCCAGCGCGGCCACGATGAACGGTACGCCGAGGCCCAGGCAGTAGAAGACCATCAGCAGGGCCCCGCGCGCCGCGTCCGCCTGGTTCAGGGAGAGGGTCTGGACGGCGGCGAGGGTCGGGCCGATGCAGGGCGTCCAGCCGATGCCGAACACCATGCCCAGCAGCGGCGCGCCGAGCAGGCCGACGGCCGGACGGCGGTGCGAGCGCACCTCACGCATGCTCAGGCCGGGGACGAGGCCCATGAAGGCCAGGCCCATCACCACGGTGAGGGCGCCGAGCACGATCGAGATGACCCGCTTGTGCTCCTGCAGGGTGTTGCCGAACTGGCCGAACAGCGCCCCGCCCGAGACGAAGACCACGGTGAAGCCGAGGATGAACAGCGTCGCCCCGAGCAGCATCCGGCCGCGCCTGGCGCCGCGGGCGTCGGCGAGGTCGGCGGCGGAGAAGCCGGTCACGTACGACAGGTAGCCGGGCACCAGCGGCAGCACGCAGGGCGAGAAGAACGACACCAGCCCGGCCGCCAGCGCGACCGGCGCCGCGGCGAGCAGCGCCCCGCTCTGCACGGTGGTGAAGGTGTCGGCCAGCGGGAGTCCGGTCAGCGGGAGTCCGGCGGGTGGCAGCGGCCCACTCACTGCTGCTGCTCCGCGACCACCGGCTGGACGATCGACTCCAGCGCCTCCTGGGTCGTCCCGCCGACGGCGCGGGCGGCCAGCCTGCCGTCGCGGTCGACGACCAGGGTGGTCGGGATGGACTGCGGGTTGAGGCTGTTCCTGGGGAACTTGAGCAGCTGGGTGCCGGCCGGGTCGAAGATGCTCGGGAAGGAGACGCCCTGCTCCTGCTCGAAGCGGACGGCGTTGGTCTTGTCGGTGTCCCGGGTGTTGATGCCGAGGAACTGGACGCCCTTGTCCTTGTACTCGTCCGCGACGGCCTGGAGGTTCTTCGCCTCGGCTCGGCACGGTCCGCACCAGGAGCCCCAGACGTTCAGCACCACGACCTTGCCGCGGTAGTCCGAGAGCTTGACCTGGTTGCCCTCCAGGGTCTCCCCGGTGATGTCCGGCGCGTCTCCGCGCTTGCCGGCGTCCGCCTTCGCCAGGTTGGTCCCCTTGACGGTGACGAAACCGACCTGTCCTTCGCTGCTGCTCGACGAGCCCGAGGAGGAACAGCCGGTGAGGACGAGCGCAGCGGCGGCGGCTGTGGCGGCGGCTGCGGCGACACGGGGACGGGGGCGCCTCATGGCAGACATGTGAAAAGTTTCGCATGGAGTTCCGAGCGGGTTCGCCGGGGTCCTACCTTGCGCGCCGCACCCCGTCTGAGCTGCGAAGACTTCGGGTCACCCGGCGCTCGCCAGGTGACCCGAAGTCATACTTACGCACCGCTTACGGCCTCACGCGCCGAAGCTCTTGCCCACCGGCTTGTCGCCCTTGCGGCCCTTGCCGACCAGGTGCGCGGGCAGCAGGTCGCGGGCCGGCTCGCGGTAGCCGACCGAGACGATCTTGTCGCCCTCGAAGGTGAAGCTGGTCAGCGAGGCCAGCGAGCACTGCCGGTTGCGCGGGTCGTGCCAGAGCCGGCGGCGCTCCACGAAGGAACGGAGGATCCAGATCGGCAGCTGGTGGCTGACGCAGACCGCCTCGTGCCCGCGGGCGGCGTCCCGGGCGGCGCCGAGCGCGCCCATCATCCGCACCACCTGGTCGATGTACGGCTCGCCCCAGGACGGCTTGAACGGGTTGGTGAGGTACTTCCAGTAGCCCGGGTTGCGCAGCGAGCCGTCGCCGACGCCGAAGGTCTTGCCCTCGAAGACGTTCTCCGCCTCGATCAGCCGCCCGTCCACCGCGACGTCCAGGCCGTGGGCCTTGGCGATCGGCTCGGCGGTCTCCTGAGCCCGCTCCAGCGGGGAGGCCACCACGTGGGTGATGTCCCGCCCGGCGAGGTCCTCGGCGACCCGGTCGGCCATCTGCCGGCCCAGCTCGGACAGGTGGTAGTCGGGCAGCCGCCCGTACAGGACGCCCTCCGGGTTGTGCACCTCACCGTGGCGCATCACATGGACGACGGTGATCTCTTTCGCGCTCACTTCTCGACTACTCCTGAACTCAGGCCGTTGCGGCGGCGGCGGCGCGGGCGGCGGCCGGGAGGGCCGCGGCGACCCGCTCGATCGCCCGGGCGTCGTGGGTCGCCGAGACGAACCAGGACTCGAAGGCGGACGGCGGCAGGTAGACGCCCTCGGCCAGCATCGCGTGGAAGAAGGCGGTGAAACGGTACGCCTCCTGGGTCCTGGCCTCGTCGTAGTTGGTGACGGCGGCGTCGGTGAAGAACACCGAGAACATGTTCCCGGCGGTCTGCAGCCGGTGCGCCACGCCCTCCTTGGTGAGCGCCTCGGACACCAGGCCGGAGATCTCGGCGGAGACCCGGTCCACCGTCGCGTACACCTCGTCGGTGCAGCCGCGCAGCTGGGCCAGGCCGGCCGCGGTGGCGACCGGGTTCCCGGACAGGGTGCCGGCCTGGTAGACCGGACCGGCCGGGGCCAGGTGGGCCATCACGTCGGCGCGGCCGCCGAAGGCCGCGGCCGGGAAGCCGCCGCCCATGACCTTGCCGAAGGTCAGCAGGTCCGGCGCCCAGCCCTCGTTCGCCGCCTCCAGGCCGTACCAGCCGGCCTTGGAGACGCGGAAGCCCGTCATCACCTCGTCGGAGACGAACAGCGCGCCGTTGTCCCGGCAGAGCCGGGCCAGGCCCGCGTTGAAGCCGGGCAGCGGCGGGACGACGCCCATGTTGCCGGGCGAGGCCTCGGTGATCACACAGGCGATCTCGCCCTGGTGGGCGGCGAAGGCCCGCTCGACGGCGGCCAGGTCGTTGTACGGCAGCACGATGGTGTCGCCGGCCTGGGCGCCGGTGACGCCCGGGGTGTCCGGCAGGCCGAAGGTGGCCACGCCGGAACCGGCGGCGGCCAGCAGCGCGTCCACGTGACCGTGGTAGCAGCCGGCGAACTTGACCACCTTCGCCCGGCCGGTGAAGCCGCGGGCGAGCCGGATCGCGGACATGGTGGCCTCGGTGCCGGAGGAGACCAGACGGACCTGCTCGACCGGGGCGACCCGGGCGACGATCTCCTCGGCCAGCTCGACCTCGCCCTGGCCGGGCGTGCCGAAGGAGGTGCCGCGGGAGACCGCCTGCTGGACGGCGTCGACCACGGCGGGGTTCGCGTGGCCGAGGATCATCGGACCCCACGAGCACACCAGGTCGACGTACTCGCGGCCGTCGGCGTCGGTGAGGTAGGGGCCGGCGCCGGACACCATGAAGCGCGGCGTGCCGCCGACCGCGCGGAAGGCGCGCACCGGGGAGTTGACGCCGCCGGGCGTGACCACGGAGGCACGATCGAACAGCGACTGGGACTGGGGGGCTTCGTAGGGGTAGCTCACGGGAGACATGGTCTCAAATCGTGTCCTTGAGCTCTGCATGTCCAGCCCGATCATCTGGAACGATGATCCGGGCACCGTTGTCTGTACGGTGGTCCCTGACGGTCGTCCTCGACGGTCGTCTACGGGCGGGGCCGCTGACTGTTCCGCGACGCGGACCAGTCAGACTGTGTGCACAGAGTGCGCGAGCGCTCCGGTTGTGTGCAGGGGTGTGGAGAGGACTGCCGCGTACCGCGAGTGGGTAGGGCCCGCGAGTGGGTACGGCGGCGCATGACGGGTAAGGAGCACGTCCGGCGGGACGCCGGGCGTGCGGGGGTCTGTCGATTCCGGCGAATTCCGGTGAGGATGGTCCGAGTGTCCGAGGCGCAGGACGGCTTCGACGAGGCAGCGGGTGGCCCCCGCAGGCCCGCCGAAACCGCACGCGGGGGTACGGGAGCGGGTACGGGTCGGGGTCGCCGCGGCGGCGAGAGGCGGGGTGAGGGACGCGTGGGGGTGACGTACAAGTACTTCGGCGCACCGGACCGCGCGACCGCCGCCAGAGTGCCCACCGCCCTCGGCCCGGGCGGACTCGGCCTGGACGCCGGTGAGCTCGGCGCGCTGGGGCGGCTCGGCGACCTGATGGAGACCAGCGGCTCCCCCACCGGCCACCTCTCCACCAAGATCAAACCGGAGACCATGAGCGCCATGGTCCTCACCGGCATCCAGGGCGTCCCGCTGCACCAGGTGCCGCCGCTGGAACTCGTGGTGCTGCACCCCGACTACGCCGTCGTCCAACTCCCGCACAACGTGGTCGAACCGCTCCGCAAGGCCGACGAGACCGAACTCGGCGCCGCCGCCTTCATCTGGTCCACCGTGCCGGACCGGCGCGGGCCGCGCGACGCCTTCGTGATCTACAGCATGCTGCACGAGTGGCAGGACTTCGCCAACCGGCTGCACGACGCCGGACACCAGCTGTACTGCCTGGTCTGGCCGTAGCACCCGCGCACCCCGGGTCGGTGAACACGAACCAGGGTGCGACAAGTTGACCCTCCGTCATGTCCTGACGGCGGGCCTGACCAGCACCGAGGCCAGCAGCAGGGCCAGCGCGAGCAGTCCGGCGGCCACCGTGAAGGCGAGCCGGAAGCCCGCCGTGAGCGACTCCGCGACGGGCCGGCCGGCGTCGGCAAGGGCGTGGGCGCGGCCGGTGGCGAGGGCGCTGAGCACGGCGACGCCGAGCGCGCCGCCGACTTGCTGGGCGGTGCCGAACAGGCCGGAGGCGGTGCCCGCGTCGCGCGGGTCGACGCCCGCCATGGCGAGGGCGGTGAGCGCCGAGATCGCCAGGCCGAAGCCGCTGATCAGCAGCATGGTGGGCAGCACGTCGAGGACGTAGTCGGCGTCGGCGGGGAGCCTGGTCAGCAGGGTCAGCCCGGCGAGCAGCAGCCCGAGGCCGGTGAGCAGCATCCGGCGCTCGCCGAAGCGGACGTTCAGCCGGGCGGAGAGCAGCAGCGAGACGGCGCCGCCGGTGAGGGCCGCCGGGAGCATCGCGAGGCCGGTGGCGGCGGCGCCGTACCCGCGGACGTTCTGCAGGTAGAGCGCGATCATGACCTGGAAGCCGAACATCCCGCCGACCATCAGGGCCTGCACCGCGGCGGCGCCGGCGAGGCCGCGGGAACGGAAGATCCGCAGCGGGAGCAGCGGCCGGGCGGCCCGGGCCTGACGCAGCGTGAAGGCGGCCAGCAGGGCGAGCGCGAGCGCGCCGAGCAGGGAGGTCCGGGCCGAGGCCCAGCCGTGTTCGCCGGTGCCGACGATGGTGTAGATCCCGAGCATCAGGGCGGCGGTGATCAGCGCGGCGCCCAGGCCGTCGACGCCGGCCCGCAGGCCGGGGCCGCGGTCGGGCGCCAGCACCCGGACCGCCAGCAGGGCGGCGGCGAGGCCGATCGGCAAGTTGATCAGGAAGATCCAGTGCCAGTCGAGGGCCTGGGTGAGCACCCCGCCGAGGACCTGGCCGATCGAGGCGCCGGCCGCGCCGACGAAGCTGAACGCGCCGATCGCGCGGCCGCGCTCGCCGGATTCGGGGAAGAGCGTGACGATCATGCCGAGGCTGACGGCCGAGGCCAGCGCGCCGCCGACGCCCTGGAGGAAGCGGGCGGCGATCAGCATCGCCTGCGAGGTGGCGAGGGCGCAGAGCAGCGAGGCGGCGGTGAAGAGGGCGAGTCCGGCGACGAAGACCCGCTTGCGGCCGATCAGGTCGCCGAGCCGGCCGGCCAGCAGGAGCAGCCCGCCGAAGGCGATCAGGTAGGCGTTGACCGTCCAGGTGAGGTCGGCGGGCGAGAAGTGCAGGTCGTCCTGGATGGCAGGCAGGGCCACGGTGACGATCGAGCCGTCCAGGATGATCATCAGCATGCCCGCGCAGAGCACCGCGAGGGCCAGTGCGCGGGAGCGGGCAGGGGGTGCGGGCGCCCTGTCGGGCGCGGCCGGGGCGTGCGTGGTCATGGCGGGTCTCCCGGTTCGTCGAGTACCGGGAAGGACGCTATCAGATTGTTTTGTTCGGGACTATCTATCTCGGGAGCAGATCCCGGGCGCGGCTCACCCGCGGGCGCGGCGGGCGCGCCGGACGGTCCGTTCGCTCTCGACCGGCTCCGCCAGGTGCCCGTCCACCAGCCGGGTCAGGGCCGACACGAAGGCCTGCTGCTCCGGCTGCGGCAGGGACTCCAGCAGTTCCCGGTGCACCTGGTCGGCGATCGCGGTGCCCCGCACGACGGCGCGCTCGCCCGCCTCGGTGACCGAGATGATCCGGGCCCGGCGGTCGGTGGCGGACGGGCGGCGCTCGGCCAGGCCCGCCTTCTCCAGCTCGTCGACGGTGACCACCATGGTGGTCTTGTCCAGGTCCGCCAGCTCGGCCAGCTGGATCTGGGTGCGCTCGGCCTCCTGCGCGTGGAACAGCACGCAGTACGCGCGGGGGGTGATCCCGAGCGCGGTGAAGGCGGCCGCCATCCGGGTCGCCAGCACGTGGCTCGCGTGGTCCAGCAGGCCGGAGATGTCGCGGATCTGCCGCACGGGCGGGGTCGTCGTCATACGTCCGAGGTTAGCAACGGCCCGTCTGCTGCCGGATGATCCCGTAGCCAACCAACACCGGGGTTACGGAATACCCAACTCGAACAGCGCATAGCCCGCGTACCAGCCCGCCGCGATCACCGGCATCGCGAGCAGCCCGACCAGCGAGGAGGTCCGCAGCCGGCGCAGCGCCACCGCCAGACCGATGAACAGCGGGAAGGCCGGCAGCAGGTAGCGCGAGATGTTGCCGAAGATCTGGTTGCTGCTCAGCGCGGTGAAGACGGTCAGCGCGGTGTAGACCCACAGCACCAGCGGCGGACGGGCCTGCCGGAGCAGTACCAGCAGCCCCGGCAGGGCGATCAGCAGGGCGATCGCGATCAGGTCCGGGACGGGATTGGACTGCCAGAAGTCCCAGTGGCCGGTGATCACGTCCATCACCGTGCGCGCGGTGGAGGCGCCGAAGTCGAAGTAGCGGTTCCAGGCGCCGCGCTGGAGCTTGAAGTAGCCGCCCCAGTCGCCCATCCGCCAGCCCACCCAGGCGACGTAGCCGAACAGGCCCCACGGGGTGATCAGCATCGCCGTCAGCGGGCGGGCCACCCCGTCGGTGCGGCGGACCAGCGCGACCAGCGCCGCTATCGAGACCGCCGCGATCAGCGCGGCGGCGGTCGGCCGGTTGAGACCGGCGACCAGCGCGATCAGGCCGGCCGCCACCCAGCGGCGGGTCATCACGCAGTAGCAGGCCCAGGCGGACAGCGCGACGAACAGCGAGTCCGAGTAGACCGCCCACTCCACACCCGACCCCGGGAACAGGCCCCAGATCACCGCGGCGATCACACCCGCCCGGAAGCCGGCGAGCCGCTCCGCGATCGCGAAGATCCCGGCCGCCGCGACCAGCGAGGCCAGCACCGAGACCACGATCCCGGAGCCGTACGGGCCGAGCCCGGTGACCGCGCCGACCAGCCGCATCAGCCAGGGGTACAGCGGGAAGAAGGCGGAGGAGTTCTCGTAGTAGGTGGCCAGCGGGAAGCCGTGCAGCGGAATCAGCTGCGGGTCGTAGCCGTTCTCGGCGATCCGCTGGTACCAGACGCCGTCCCAGGTGCCCAGCACGTCCCAGGAGTGGGCGCCGCCGCCCCGGCCGACCTGCTTCTTCAGGTAGTCGCCGGTGTGCTCCAGCAGCAGCAGGAAGACCGTCAGGCCGATCGCCTTGACCACCGCGTACGCGCCGACCGCGGGTGCGAAGCGGTCCACCAGCGCCATGAAGCGACCGGGCGCACGGCCCGCCCGCTCCTCGGCCCGCTCCTCCGCGACGGCCACCGGCTCGGCGCTGGACGGCTCGGTACTGGACGAATCGGTGCTCGATGCCGTGCTCATCTGCTCTGGGTACTCCCCGCCCCACTCATGGTGCGCGCGGCTCCGGCGCAACGACGTTCCCGAGAGCCTACGGCACACCCCCGGCCCCCCGACCGTCCCCGCCCACCCCGAAAACCCGTGGCGCCCGGTGGGCGTCGGCCACGACGATGCGGCCCATGTCCACCCAGCCGCCGAAGCAGCAGATCCGGGCCCGCCACACCGCCGACACCATCACCGTCTACCAGGCCTTCCCGCCCCTGATCGCCGAACCGGCGGCGGCCGAGGGGCGGTTCCCGGAGGCGTTCTCGCGGGACCGGATGACCTGGATCAAGCCCTCGTTCCTCTGGATGATGCACCGCAGCGACTGGGGGCGGAGCCCGGGCCAGGAGCGGGTGCTCGCGCTGGAGATCAGCCGGGAGGGCTTCGACTGGGCGCTGGAGCGGGCCGTGCTGAGCGGCTACACCGGGCGGGTGCACGTGTCGCGGGCGGCCTGGAAGCGGGAGCTGCGGCAGAGCCCGGTGCGGGTGCAGTGGGATCCGGAGCGCGGGCCTGACCTCGGGGCGCTGGAGTGGCGCACCATCCAGGTCGGGCTGTCCGGCGAGGCGGTGCGGCGGTACGCGGACGAGTGGATCCGGCGGATCACGGACGTCACCGCGCTGGCCGACCGGGTGCGGCGGGAGCGGGACCGGGCACTGCTGCCGGTCGAGACGCCGTACCCGGTGGGTGGGGCCGTCGCCGTCCGGGTGGGGGCAGCGACGGCCTGACGGGGTGGTCAGCTGTGGAGGTAGACGATGCCGAGCTTGGTGAGCTGCCAGAGCTGGGCGGGGGCGCCGGTGTCGGTGGCGAGTTCGACGTAGGGGTTGCCCTTGGCGTCGAGGGTGGTGCCGGCGGCGAGGACCTTGGTGGGGTCGGCGGAGTCGGCGATCTTGTAGTTGCCGTTGCCGGCCGGCGTGAAGACCCAGTGCTGGTTGGCGCCGCCGTTGCAGCCCCACTGCTGGATCCGGGTGCCGGGGGCGGTGGCGGCCGCGCTGGCGTCCAGGCACATGTCGCGGTTGCCGCTGAAGTCCAGCTCGTAGCTGCCGCCGGCCTTGGCCTCCAGGACGAAGGACTGGTTCAGCCCGCCGGTCGCCGGGTAGCTGATGGCGGCCCGGCCGTTGGTGGAGTCGCCGTAGCTGCCGCCGCCGGTGAGGTCGAGGGCGTTGCCGGTGGCCGCGTTGGTGAGCTGGTACCAGGAGCCGTCCTCGGGGGTGTCGCCGAAGGGCTTCCCGGGGGTGAGCGGCTGGATCGAGGTGGTGTTCTGCTGGTTGAGCGTGCAGTACGCCTCCGCCTGGTCGGGCTTGGCGAAGAACTGGCCGAGGCAGACGCCCTCACCGCGGTAGCCGGCCACCCGCAGGTGGTACGACTGGCGGACCATGTTCATGCACAGCCCGGGGATGCCGATCTGCGAGTCGCAGCCGTTGCGGGCCCACTCGGAGAGGTTGATGACGTCGCCGTTGCTGTACTCGTACGGCGAGGTCGTCCACTCCGCGCACACCTCGTGACCGAAGGCGACCCTGCGCTGGTCCAAGTACCGTACGCCGGGCACCTGTTCAGCCGCGCCGCGGAGTGCGTCGCTGAACGTGGGCACCACCCAGTCGTGGCCCCAGGCGAGGTCCTCGGGGAAGGCCGGGCAGCCGTCGGTGATCTTGCCGAGGTAGTCGTTGCGCCGGATGTCCGGGGTGATCGGGTTGAAGTACGACTGGTAGACCAGCTGGTACGAGGTGTCCGCGTAACCGGCCTTGCGCATGGTCTGCCGGATGTTCTGCAGCGCGGCGACGACCTTCGGCTGGACGGCCTGGGCCCGCCGGCGGATCTCGTCGCTGCCGATGGTGTCCCGGCAGCCCTGGTCCTTGGGGATCGGGAAGTACTGGGCGAGGCAGTGCATCATGATGCCGCTGAAGTCGAAGTCGTCGTTGGCGCCGATCGTGACGACGACCATCTTGACGTCGTACTTGCTTGCCGTGTCGGCGAGTTTGACGTCCTGCTTGGGCTCGCCGAAGTCGCCGCTGCCGCCGCCGGTGATCTTGGCCAGCGCGGGGTCGCTGACCAGGTCGCCGGTCTGGGCGCCGGAGCAGGCGAGGTCGATCGGGGTGACGCCGGGGATGTCGGTGGTGAAGATCTCCGACTTGGGGTGGCGGTGGCAGTAGTTGGTCGGGGTGTCGGTCTCCGGGAAGTAGCCGTCGTTGGTGTCGGTGCCGGCGCCCTCCCCGGAGATGGCGCTGTCGCCGAGGGCGACGATCGCGGCGGGGCGGGTGGCGGCCGGATCCGGCGCCGGGGCGTTGTCGGCGAGGGCGGCCGGGGCGCCGGCCAGGCCGAGGGTGGCGATGAGGACGCCGGTGGCGAGCAGGGCGGCGGACCGGGACGAGCCCGTTCGCGCCCGCCGCGCCGCGGACGTGCGGAACCTGATCACACGCGACTCCTTGCGGGGGTGGGGGAACCGTCCGGCCGGGGGTGCCGAGCGGTGCGGAGCAGGAGAAGTGCCGAAAAGGTGAGCAGGTCTCACATTCTAGGTACTGACAAGTAGTACAACAAGGCTCGTGACAGCACCGGGAACTGACCCCGGGACAGTCCGGCGGCAGCGAAAAAGCCGCCGCTCCGCGCCCCAGGAGGGAAGCGCGGAACGGCGGCTCTCACCGGCCGAACCGGTCGTGGGTTCAGCCCAGGTTGGCGCAGTGGTTGCCGAACGCCGGGTTCAGCAGACCCACGATGTCGATGGTGTTGCCGCACAGGTTGACCGGCACGTGCACCGGAACCTGGATCTGGTTGCCCGAGATGACACCGGGGGAACCAGCGGCGACACCCTCGGCGCCGGAGCTGGCCATGGCGGTGCCGGCGCCGGCGGCCACGATGCCCACCACGGCCGCGCCGACGGCGGCGGTCTTCTTGATGCTCATGCGAGCCTCCTGACTGATCAACAGAGATGCACGGGGAGTGCGACATCTAGAACGAGGCCCGTCCGGACCGGTTGCGACGGCGCCCGCACTGTCACCCGTCTGGCCCAATGCGACCCTCGACCGGCATTCGGGTGATCACCGGACCGGACCGTTTCCCCTCGCGCACTGCCTCGTTCTCCCTGACGAAGACGGAACACCCGGCCCTGCTCAATGAATCGAGTACCGCCCATGCGCAGCTCGCCCACGGCCTCGACGGCACCGAGGCCACCGGCAAGTCGGTCGACGTGGCGGGCCCCCCAGAACCCGGCGTTCGGCGACATCGCCTGAACGCCTGACCGGGAATTCCTGGTCGCGCCTCCGCCCGAACCGTTCCCGGCCGTGCGGGAAATGTTCGCGAGGCGCTGGAAGAACGCGGCGGCCGCGTCGACGCCCGAGCCATGGGCGGAACACGCCGGTGTGCGCCGCCGGAGTGACAATCACGGCAATCCATGAAGCCTTCGGGTGAGTATTCCTACTCGCCCGTTTCCCGACATTCACCTTCCGTCGGGCAGAAATCGGAGGAAAGACATGCGCAACCTCAAGAAGGCCGCTGCCCTCTCCCTGGCCACCACCGGCCTGGTGCTCGGTGCCGCCGGCGGCGCGTTCGCCAGCTCGGGCGCCCAGGGCGTGGCCGCCGGCTCCCCCGGCGTGCTCTCCGGCAACCAGATCCAGATCCCGGTGCACATTCCGGTCAACGTCTGCGGCAACAGCATCAACGTCATCGGCCTGCTCAACCCGGCGTTCGGCAACAGCTGCCTCAACGCCGGCTGAACCCGCGGTCGCCGACCCGGCGACAGCTGATTCACCGAGCCCGTGCCGCGCCCCGCAGCGCCGGGGCGCGGCACGCTCCACCCGTGTGTGATCGAGGAGATCAACCCCATGCAGAACGTGAAGAAGGCAGCCGTCCTCTCCGCCGCCGCCGCCGGCCTGATCCTGGGCGCGGCCGGCTCCGCCGCCGCCAGCTCGGGCGCCGAGGGCGTCGCCGCCGGCTCCCCCGGTGTCGCCTCCGGGAACCAGATCCAGATCCCGGTGCACATCCCGCTCAACCTGTGCGGCAACTCCATCGACGTGATCGGTGCGCTGAACCCGGCCTTCGGCAACAGCTGCGCCAACGTGGAGATGCACCCGCAGCCCGCGGACGACTGCTGATCCCCGATCGGCACGCGTTTCGGCCGTACTGCCCCCCGACCAGCCGGCCGGGGGGCAGTTCGGCATCCCCGGACGGGACGTCCGGAACCCCAGGGCCGGTCTCCCGGGTTTCGTCGGGCCGCGCCCCACTCCACCGAAGGGTGATCCGCATGGTTTCGAAGAAGGGCGGGGCCGGGCTGGCCGCCGCCGTGGGCGCCGTGGTGCTGCTCGGCGCCGGTTCGGCGCAGGCCGCCACCACCACCGGCTCGGGCCCGCAGCCCGCGGCCGGCCCGGCCACCCTGGCCAAGACCGACGTCGGGCAGGCGCTGAACGGGACGACGTCCGGCCTCGGTTACGGCGTCGCGCCGATCAAGAGCCTGCGTCTGGACCCGTGGGCCAACTCCTCGGCCGACGTGCTCAACAACGGTGCGACCGTCCAGCCGGACCAGGGCCTGGCCCCGGTGGGCACCGGGACGCTGACCGGACCGCTGAGCGCGGGCGGCGGCGTCAAGGACCTCCCGCTGGTCGGCGGGCTGTCCGGCGTCCTGCCCGGCTGAGGACGCGGACGCGCCGGAGCCCGGCACCCCGCCTGGTGACCAGGGGTGCCGGGCTCCGGCGCGGGCTCAGCGCCGGCTCCGATCGGGCTCAGAGCCGGGCCAGGTCGACCAGACCGCTCTGCTGGACGAGGCCGGTGGCGGTCGAGGTGGCCGTGCCGGTCGCGTCGGTCTGCCGCAGCACACCGGTGGCCGTCGCGGTGGTGGTGTCGGCCAGGTCGTTCACCTCGTCGGTGACGGAGAGCCGGCTCTCGTCGCCGCCGAGGCTCGCGGTGGCCCCGGGGACGGTCTGCACGGCGCCGGGCACCAGGTGCGGGTCCACCTCGTCCACCCGGAGCCGGCCGTCGGCGAGCTGGCCGGTGCCGTCGTGCACCAGCGCCAGCGGCTTGCCCACGTCCAGGCCGGGGGTCTTGGCCTGCAGCGGCGCGGCCGGGGCCTCCAGCAGCACCTGACCGAGGTCGGCGCCCTGGTCGACCAGCGGCAGCGGCAGCTGGGCCTTGGCGCTCGGGCCGACCTTGCCGGTGGCCAGCTGGGGCACCAGGTGGTCCGGGAGCAGCCCGTTGTCGGTGGTGCGGCCGGACGCCGGCGGCATCACCAGCGAGGTCGGGATGCCGGCCGTGACGTGGCTGCCCAGCGGGGTGAGCGGCACGTCCGCCGGGACCTGCTGGGTGGACAGCTTGTCCTCCAGGGCCCCGACCTGGTCGGGGCTCACCGGGGCGGCGGTGGCCGCTCCCTGGGAGGCGAGCACGCCCGCACCGACCGCCAGCAGCATCGCGCCGGCCCGCTTGGAGAACTTCATGCTTTTCACCGTTCTGCCTGTCCGTACTGGGGACGTCCTGGTGGTCCAGTAGCGGAGTTCTATCGGGGAGGACTGCGGTGCCCGCAGCCGGAAAGCAATCTGCGCAACGAGTGACCAGGAGTTCGGATTGCGGGCGTTAGCCGGTTCGGCCTAATAATCCGACCGGAAACCACTCCCGGACGCGCCTCCCGGACTCTTTTCAAAAATCCCCGTAACCTTCCGTGCCGTCATTCTTTGATCTGGACGTCAGTGACTGCAGACCGGGTCTGAGCGTTCGACGCGTTGCTACGCACGGAAACCGAAAGCATTTCAGAGAGGGATCTCCCCATGATCCAGAAGTCCTTCGCCGCCGCCGGCCTGGCCGTCGCCGCGCTGGCCGCTGCCGCCGCACCCGCTTCCGCCATCGGTGACGCGGACGGCGCGGCCGCCTCCATCGAGGGCAACGGCGGCACCAACTTCACCGGGACGGTCGGGAACAACAGCCCGAACTTCCACTTCCTGGACAACGCGAACGTCTGCCTCCCCGAGATCCACAACATCGCCGTCGGCGTTCTGGGTGTGGCCGTCCCGGTCGAGGTCCCGATCGCCAACAGCGGTGGCAAGCAGTACTGCACGCAGGGCCAGGGCACCCAGAGCCACGGCGACGCGGGCGTGTCCCACCTGGTCGGCTGACGCTCCCACAGCCCTCCACCGCACCACCCCCTGAACCACCCCCGAATCGCTCCCCGATTCACCCTCGAGAGGAAAACCGGAAATGATCAAGAAGTCCCTCGCCGCCGCCGGTCTGGCCGCCGCCGCCATCGCGATGTCCGCCGGCTCGGCTTCCGCCATCGTCGACTCGGACGGCGCCGCCACCTCCGTCCAGGGCAACGGCGGCACCAACCAGACCGGCACCCACGGCAACGGCAGCCCGAACTTCCACACCCTGGACAACGCGAACATCTGCCTGCCGGAGGTCCACAACATCGCCGTCGCCGTCGTCGGCGTCGCGGTTCCGGTCGAGGTGCCCGTCCTGAACAGCACCCCGAAGCAGATCTGCAACGTCGGCCAGAACACCCAGTCCTCGGGCGACGCGGGTGTCTCGCACCTGATCGGCTGATCAAGGGGCATGGCACGGACGGAGGGCCCGGGGAGGATGGTCTCCCCGGGCCCTCCGGGCTTGACCGAGGTGTCCGGCCCGGCCGCCGAACCACTGCGGCCGACCGGGTGACCGTCCGTCCGGACCGGCGCGTGCGACGTCGGCCGGGCGGCCGAGGTGATCACCAGTCAGAGCAAGGGCGCCCGCGGGGCGCCCCCACAGAGAGGGCAGATCCATGAAGAGCAAGCTGGCCAAGGCCGCCCTGACCGCCACCGCCGCGCTCGCGCTCGCGGGTGCCGCCACCCCGGCGTTCGCCCACGTCGGCCTGGCGGGCGGCGGCGGCATCGTCGCCTCCGGCGACCAGCCGTTCGTGGCCGGGATGGAGTGGGGCGTCGGCCACACCTCCGACGTCGTCGCCGGCGGCTTCGGTGGCGGCGCCGCCACCGCGACCGACCTGGTGGGCGGCGGCGAGGGCTTCGCGCACATCAACGGCTGGAAGTAACAGCCGGAAGGCCGGGCCGCCCCCGTCGGGGGGTGGCCCGGCCTTCCGCTGTGCGGGGTCCGCTACTTGAGCATCCCGGCGGCCTCGACGGCCCAGTAGGTGAGGATCTGCTCGGCGCCGGCCCGGCGGAGCGAGGTGAGCGTCTCCATGATCATCCGCTCCCGGTCGATCCAGCCGTTCGCGGCGGCGGCCTCGACCATCGCGTACTCGCCGGACACCTGGTACGCGGAGACCGGCACCGGGGAGGCGTCGGCGATCTGGCGCAGGATGTCCAGGTAGGCCATGCCCGGCTTGACCATCACCAGGTCGGCGCCCTCGGCGAGGTCCTGCTCCAGCTCGCGCAGCGCCTCGCGGGCGTTGGCCGGGTCCTGCTGGTAGGCCTTGCGGTCGCCCTTGAGCGAGGAGCCGACTGCCTCGCGGAACGGGCCGTAGAAGGCCGAGGCGTACTTGGCGGTGTAGGCGAGGATGCCGGTGTCCTGGTGCCCCGCCTCGTCCAACGCCCGCCGGATGACGGCGATCTGACCGTCCATCATGCCGGACGGGCCGACCAGGTGGACGCCCGCGTCGGCCTGCACCCGGGCCATCTCGGCGTAGCGCTCCAGGGTGGCGTCGTTGTCCACGCTGCCGTCGGCGGCCAGTACCCCGCAGTGGCCGTGGTCGGTGTACTCGTCCAGGCAGAGGTCGGACATGACCACCAGGGCGTCGCCGACCTCGGCGACCACGTCCCGGATCGCCCGCTGGAGGATGCCGTCCGGGTTGGTGCCCTCGCTGCCGATCGCGTCCTGCACGGCCGGGACGCCGAACAGCATGACGCCGCCGAGGCCCGCCTCGGCCGCCTCGACGACGGCCTTGCGCAGGGTGTCGCGGGTGTGCTGGACCACGCCCGGCATCGAGGAGACCGGGACGGGCTCGCTGACACCCTCGCGGACGAACAGCGGCAGGACCAGCTCCGCCGGGTGCAGCCGGGTCTCGGCGACCAGTCGGCGCATCGCCGGGCTCTGCCGCAGCCGGCGCGGGCGAACGTACGGGAATTCAGCGGACACGGCTTCTCTCTCCGAACGGTTGTGCAGCGCAGGGGGCGGCGAACCGCCGCCCCCGACACCATAGTTGGGGGTACCCTCAGCGGGCCTTGCGGCGGGAGCCCGGACGGCGCTCGCTGGGCCGGTAGACCGGCTCGCCCGCGGCCGTCGCGGTGTCCCGGCGCCTGGCCCCGAAGTCTGCCAGTGCCTGGGCCAGCGCGGCCGCCGACGGCGCCGGGGCCATCACGTCGACCCGCAGGCCGTGCTCCTCGGCGGTCTTGGCGGTGGCCGGACCGATGCAGGCGATGACCGTGACGTTGTGCGGCTTGCCGGCGATGCCGACCAGGTTCCGGACGGTCGAGGACGAGGTGAACAGCACCGCGTCGAAGCCGCCGCCCTTGATCGCCTCCCGGGTCTCGGCCGGCGGCGGCGAGGCGCGCACCGTCCGGTACGCCGTCACGTCGTCGACCTCCCAGCCGAGCTCGACCAGGCCGGCCACCAGGGTCTCGGTGGCGATGTCGGCGCGCGGCAGCAGCACCCGGTCGATCGGGTCGAAGACCGGGTCGTACGGCGGCCAGTCCTCCAGCAGCCCGGCGGCGGACTGCTCGCCGGAGGGCACCAGGTCCGGCTTCACGCCGAAGTCCACCAGGGCCTGGGCGGTGGTCTCGCCGACCGCCGCGACCTTGATCCCGGCGAACGCCCGGGCGTCCAGGCCGTACTCCTCGAACTTCTCCCGGACGGCGCGGACGGCGTTCACCGAGGTGAAGGCGATCCACTCGTAGCGGCCGGTGACCAGGCCCTTGATGGCCCGCTCCATCTGCTGCGGGGTGCGCGGCGGCTCGACCGCGATGGTCGGCACCTCCTGCGGCACCGCGCCGTACGAGCGCAGCTGCTCGGACAGGCCGTGGGCCTGCTCCTTGGTGCGCGGCACGAGGACGTTCCAGCCGAACAGCGGCTTGGTCTCGAACCACGAGTGCGAGGCGCGGTGGGCGACCTGCTCGCCCACCACGGCTATCACCGAGGTCGCCGGGTCCACCGGGGCGGAGACCGGCGAGGGCAGCACCCGGGCCACCTTGAGGTCGGCCGCGATGGTGGACAGCGTGGAGGTGAAGGTGCGCTGGCGGGTGGTGGTGCCGGAGAGGGTGGCGCTCAGCGCCGACTCCGGCTTGCGGCCGTTGGAGACCAGCGCGCTCGCGGTGGCCGGCAGCTGGCCCAGGGTGGTGCGGACCACCAGGGTGGTCTCCGGCGCGCCCAGGTCGACCGGGGCGCCGGACAGCAGCTGGCCGCCGTCCACGAAGCGGACGTCGGTGCCGGTCGCGCCGCGCAGCGGGACGCCCGCGTACGCCGGGACGCCGACCGACTGGGCGACGCCCGGGATCACCTCGAAGGGGATCCCGTCGCCCGCGCAGCTGAGCATCTCCTCGGCGGCGCAGCCGTCCAGGCCCGGGTCGCCGTCGACGGTGCGGACCACGTGCTTGCCGGCCCGGACGGCGTCGGCGACCAGCTTGGCCAGGTCGAAGTCGGTGCCCTCGGCGGCCGGGGCGTGCACCTGCACGCCGGCCGGGCAGTGGGTGCGCACGGCCGCGGCGGTCAGCGGGTCGGCGACCAGGACGTCGGCCGAGGACAGCACCTCGACGGCGCGCAGGGTCAGCAGGCCCGGGTCACCGGGGCCCGCCCCCAGGAAGGTGCACCGTCCGGTGGGCTGCCCGGCGGGGAACAGGGCGTCGGTGGCGGCGGTGGGGCTCATCGGGCTCGCTCCCCCATCAGGGTGGCCGCGCCCGCGTCGAGCAGCCGGACGGCCAGGGCGTGGCCGAGGGCCCGCGCCTGCCGCTCGGCGGTCTCGTCGAGGACGATCGGACCGTTGGCGGACATCTTCAGCAGGGCGGTGCCGTCGGGGTCGCCGACCACGCCGTCCAGCTGCAGTTCGTTCTCCCGGCCCCAGGTGGCCAGTGCGGCCACCGGGGCCGAGCAGCCGGCCTCCAGGGCGGCCAGCAGGGCGCGCTCGGCGGCCACGGCGACCCTGGTGGGGGCGTGGTCCAGCAGGGCGAGCGCGGCGGTCAGCTCAGCGTTGGCGGTGGTGCACTCGATCGCCAGCGCGCCCTGGCCGGGGGCCGGGAGCATCAGCTCGTGGTCGAGGTGCTGGGAGATCTCGGCGCTGCGGCCGAGCCGGTTGAGTCCGGCGGTGGCCAGCACCACGGCGTCCAGCTCGCCGGCGCTCACGTAGCCGATCCGGGTGTCCACGTTGCCGCGGATCGCGACGGTCTCCAGCTGGGCCTCGCGGGCCCGGGCCCAGGCGTTCAGCTGGGCCATCCGGCGTGGGGAGCCGGTGCCTATCCGGGCCGGGCGGCCGGCCCCGGCCAGCTTCTCCACCAGCTCGTCCAGGGTCAGGCCCTCGGCGGCGACCAGGGCGTCCCGGGCGTCCTCGCGCACGGGGACGGCGGCCAGCGCCAGACCCTCGGGGGCGGCGGTGGGCAGGTCCTTGAGCGAGTGCACGGCGAAGTCGATCCGGCCCTCCTGCAGGGCGTCCCGCAGCGCGGAGACGAACACGCCGGTGCCGCCGATCTGCGCGAGCGCCTCCCGGGAGGTGTCGCCGTAGGTGGTGATCTCGACCAGCTCGACGGGGCGGCCGGTGAGCCTGGTCACCTCGCGGGCGACCATGCCCGACTGGGCCATGGCGAGCGCGCTGCGCCGGGTGCCGAGGCGCAGGGCGGCGGCCGGAGCCTGCTCGGTGAGCGGTTGACCATTCATGAGGTGATCGTCCCGGTGGTACTCGTGGGATGGCTGACGGTTCATCTGGTGCTCCCGGCCGA
This sequence comes from Streptomyces sp. CBMA123, assembly GCF_014596465.1. Classification (GTDB taxonomy): domain Bacteria; phylum Actinomycetota; class Actinomycetes; order Streptomycetales; family Streptomycetaceae; genus Kitasatospora. The sequence continues at coordinate 27,875 of NZ_MECK01000631.1, forward strand.
AGGCTGGGGGCGGCCGCCGACGGGCGTGCCCGACACGGCGTGCACGGCTGCCGGGTCGAGGTCGAACAGCTCGCGCAGGGCGTCCGCGTAGGAGGCGCCGCCGGGCTCGGCGGCCAGCTGCTTCACCCGGACGGTCGGGGCGTGCAGCAGCTTGTCGACGACGCGACGGACGGTCTGGGTGATCTCGGCGCGGGAGCGCTCGTCCAGGTCGGGCAGCCGGGAGTCCAGCCGGCCCAGTTCGGCGGCGACCACGTCGGAGGCCATCGCCCGCAGGGCGACCACGGTCGGCGCGATCCGGGCGGCCCGCTGGGCGGCGCCGAAGGCGGTCACCTCGTCGGAGACGATCCGGGTGACCTCGTCGACGTCGCCGGCGCCGGGGCTGGCGGCGTGCGCGTGGGAGAGGCTCTCCAGGTCGACCAGCAGGGCGCCGGCCAGCTCGTGCACGGCGTGGTCGACGTCGCGCGGCATGGCGAGGTCGAGCAGCGCCAGCGGCTCGGGGGACGTGCGGGAGGCGACGGCGGCGGCCACGTCCTCGGCCCGGACCACCACACCGGCCGCGCCGGTGCAGGAGATCACCAGGTCGACGTCGGCCAGCGCCTCGGGCACCTTGGCGAGGTCCAGGGCGCGGGCCACGTCCGGGCCGAGGATCTCCACCAGGCGCTCGGCGCGGGCCGGGGTGCGGTTGGCGATCAGCAGGTCGGTGACCCCGGAGCGGACCAGGGTGGCGGCGGCCAGCGAGCTCATCGAGCCGGCCCCGACCACCAGCGCGCGCTTGCCGGCGATCCCGCCCGCGCCCGCGGCGACCTGCTCCAGGCCGAAGGTGACCAGCGACTGGCCGGCCTTGTCGATGCCGGTCTCGCTGTGCGCCCGCTTGCCGACCCGCAGGGCCTGCTGGAACAGCTCGTTCAGGCCGCGCCCGGCGGTGTGCTCGTCCTGGGCCTTGGCCAGCGCGTCGCGCAGCTGGCCGAGGATCTGGCCCTCGCCGACCACCATCGAGTCCAGGCCGCAGGCCACCGAGAAGAGGTGGTGGACGGCGCGGTCCTCGTAGTGGACGTACAGGTGGGAGGTCAGCTCCTCCAGGTCCACCCCGCTGTGGTGGGCCAGCAGCAGCGACAGCTCGGCGACGCCCGCGTGGAACTTGTCCACGTCCGCGTACAGCTCGATCCGGTTGCAGGTGTTGAGCAGCGCGGCCTCGGCGACGGTCGAGGACGCAGCCGCGTCGTGCAGCAGCCGGGTCGGGACCTCACCGGTCAGCGCGGCGCGCTCCAGCACGCCGACCGACGCCGTCCGGTGGCTCAGTCCGACGACGAGAAGACTCATGCCCGTCCCCCACAGCTTTCGGTGTTCATGCGGGCATCACCGCGGACAGCTCGCCCTCGCCGCCCTTGGCGGACTTGCCCTTGGCCGACTGCTCGGCCTGGTCGTTGGCCTCCGGCTCGGCGCCGCCGCGGCCCTTGCCGCTGCCGCCGGCCGCCCGGCGCAGCTTGGCCGCGGCCGCCCGGACCGGGCCGGGGGCGCGGTCCAGCACGGACTCGGTGCGGTCGGTCTCCTCGCCGGCCTTGCGCTGCTCGTGGAAGGCGAGGATCTGCAGCTCGATGGAGAGGTCCACCTTGCGCACGTCCACGCCGTCCGGGACGGTCAGCACGGTCGGGGCGAAGTTGAGGATGCTGGTGACGCCCGCCTCGACCAGCCGGTCGCACACCTGCTGGGCGGCGCCGGGCGGGGTGGTGATCACACCGATCGAGACGTGCTGGCTCTCGACGATCGCCTCCAGCTCGTCCATGTGGCGCACCGGCAGCCCCGCGGCGGTGGAACCGACCACGTTGGGGTCGGCGTCCAACAGGGCGGCGACCCGGAACCCGCGGGAGGCGAAGCCGCCGTAGTTGGCGAGGGCGTGGCCGAGGTTCCCGATGCCGACGATGACGACCGGCCAGTCCTGGGTCAGACCGAGCTCGCGGGAGATCTGGTAGACGAGGTACTCGACGTCGTAGCCGACGCCGCGGGTGCCGTAGGAGCCGAGGTAGGAGAAGTCCTTGCGCAGCTTGGCCGAGTTCACGCCGGCCGCGGCGGCCAGCTCCTCGGAGGAGACGGTCGGCACCGAGCGCTCGGAGAGCGCGGTGAGGGCCCGCAGGTAGAGGGGAAGCCGGGCGACGGTCGCCTCCGGGATGCCCCGGGCGCGCGAGGGTCGGCGCGCGGCGCCCTGGTCGGGCGTCTGCGAACTGCTCTGTGGTGATCGGCCGATTGCCACGGTGCTCCTGTGGGTGAAGCTGGGCTTTGGCAGCCAGGCTAAGCGTTTGTGAACGTGTGCACAAAGATGGTGTCCGTTTTGTCCCGGCACAGTGATGCGCATCACGCCGTCGAACCCATAGCACCGGCCTGCGTCGGAACGACCTCCGGGGCCGCGGGACCGGGCAGCCAGGGGCCGTACGGCGCCTCCCGGCGCACCAGCGGGACGGCGTCGCCGGACGGGCGCGAACGGGCCCGGCCCAGCCGCGGCCAGGGCACTCCGGCAGCCTCGCGCAGCGGGCCGGTCCAGTCGTCCGGCGGGCAGGACGGGGCACCCGCGCAGTGCCGCAGCAGCGCCGCCGTCACCCGGGCGTCGCCCAGCGCGGTGTGCGCCGGGAACCAGCCCAGACCGGCCGCCTCCGCACAGGCCGCCAGGCCGTGGCCACGGGCCTCCGGCAGGTGGGCGCGGGCCAGCCCCATCGTGCACAGCAGCGGGACGGGCGGCAGCGCCACCCCGATCCGGGCGAATTCGCGGTCCAGGAAGGCGTGGTCGCAACTGACGTGATGGCCGACCAGCACCCGGCCGGCCAGCAGCTCCAGCAGCCGGGGGGCGATCTCCCGGAAGCGCGGGGCGCCCTCGACGTCGGCCTGGCGTATCCGGTGCACATGGGTCGGGCCGACCGGGCCCAGCGGGTCCAGCAGGGTCGCGAACTCGCCCTCGGGGCGGAGCCGGGCGTCCAGCAGCACCACCGCCACCTCGACCACCCGGTGCCGCCACGGGCTGCGGCCGGTCGCCTCCACGTCCACCACCGCGAAGCCCTCGGAACCTCCGGGCATCCCTGGGACCGGGCGGGGAAGCATGGCGGCACTCCTCGTGTGCTCAGCCCCCCACGGGCGCAAACGCGTTCGATCGTAAGCCGACCGGGGCGCCCCGCCCCAAGCCCGGACGGAGTGTCTTTGGCAACGATTCGGCGAACCGCCCCCGCCGGTCGGCGGGGGCGGTGGTGCACGCCCGAGGGCCCGCTCAGGCCCCCAGGGCCTTGCGCAGCCGGCTCTCGTCGACCCGCCAGAAGTCGTGCTGGCGACCGTCGATCAGGGTGACCGGGATCTGCTCCCAGTAGCGGCGGTACAGCTCCTCGTCCTGGGTGATGTCCTTCTCCTCGAAGGCCGCGCCCAGCTCCGCCGTCACCCGGACGATCACCTCCCGGGCCTCGTCGCACAGGTGGCAGCCGGGCTTGCCGACCAGGGTCACGGTACGGTCCGCCGGCTCGGGGCTCTTACGTCGCAGCAGTGGGCTCACCCCGCCATTGTGGCGGCTGCCCACCCGCCCGCCCCGGGGCGGCGGGGAGCTGTTCACCGCACGGGCACGGCTCCGTCACGGCCGCTCCCCGCCCGGCTGGATATGCTCGATGACATGGCCGTGCTCCGAAGGCTCACCCAGGCGAGGCGCTCCACCACCGAGCGGAGCGCTCTGGCGGGCGAGGCCGCGGCGGCGGCCGCCGAGGCCGCGCTGCGCGCCGAGCCGCTGCTCTCCCCCGCCATCGGCGACACCCTCGTGGACGCCCCCGCGGGGAACGACACCGCCGGAAGCGGCCCCGGGACGGACGCCCCCGAGGCGGCCGCGGAGGCGAAGCCGGAGGCCCCGGCCGCGGGCAGGCCCGGAAAGGCCCCCAAGCCGCCGGCCGGGAACCACACCCCCGACCAGGACGACCCGCGCGCCGCCGCCTTCTTCGACTGCGACAACACCATCCTGCGCGGCGCCGCGATCTTCTACCTCGGCGTCGGCCTCTACCGGCACGGCTTCCTCACCCGCCGCGACATCGCCCGCTTCGCCTGGCAGCAGGCGCTCTTCCGGCTGAACGGCACCGAGGACCCGGACCACATCTCGGACGCCCGGAACACCGCCCTCGGCATCGTCGCCGGCAAGCGCACCGCCGACCTGGAGGTGATCTGCGAGGAGGTCTTCGAGCAGGTCGTCGCCGACAAGATCTGGCCCGGCACCCGCGCCCTGGTCCAGATGCACCTGGACGCCGGCCAGCGGGTCTGGCTGGTGACCGCCGCCCCGCTGGAGGTGGCCCGGATCATCGCCCGGCGGCTCGGCATGACCGGCGCGCTGGGCACCGTCGCCGAGGCCCGGGACGGCCACTACACCGGACGGCTGGTCGGCGACCTGCTGCACGGCCCGGCCAAGGCCGCCGCGGTGAACGCGCTGGCCCGGCGCGAGCGGCTGGACCTCGACCGCTGCGCCGCCTACAGCGACTCCGCCAACGACATCCCGATGCTCTCGCTGGTCGGCCACCCGTACGTGGTGAACCCGGACGGCGCGCTGCGGCGGCACGCCCGGGCGCAGGGCTGGCGGGTGCGCGACTTC
>NZ_MECK01000632.1 GCF_014596465.1 Streptomyces sp. CBMA123
CCGGGGCGCGGCGGGACCAGGCCCATCGAAGATGCAAGAGCTGTCACCGACCCAGCCCCCGCACCGCCCCCGGAATCAGGGCGCAGGACAGGCCGTGAAAACATCCCACCAGCCGTCACAACCCACTCGGTCAAAAGCCCTCGGGCAGGGCGCAGCACGGGCGCAGCAGGGGGCCCTCGATGCGCACGGGATTGTCACCTGATCCCGGGCTTCGGACGTCACCTGGCACACGCGCGGGAATCAGTCTGTAATCCCGGCCCGGTATCCGGCAGGAAACCCGCCTAACCAGCCGCATGGAATCCCGCCTTGATGTCGCAGCATGAATTCACTCGGTGCCCGCGCCTATCGGCCGATAAAGAGGCCCTCCAGCGCCCTCCAGGACACCCGGTGCCCTACAGCGAACGGACGGCCCGGGAAGGGGATCAGAAAGAGGGCTGGTCTTTGGCGGTGGGCCGGGGCCTGGCGGCCCCTCGAAAGGGGTTGTGGGTGTCGCCTGCGGCGTCACCGGAAGAAGGGGTGGTGGGTTTTCGGTGTGGGGCCTGGCGGCCCCGGTGCCGGGGTCGTCCTGGTGGCGCCTGCGGCGCCCCCGGGCAGGTGCCGGCCAGGTCCGCGACGGGGGCACCGTATCCGGCGGTGCGGGTGCGCCGAGGTGGAGCAGCACCGGCGGAGCAGGGCCGGGTGCGGCCTCCCGCCGAGGCCCCCGGGAGCGGCTCACCGGCTCCTGGACGGCGGCCTGACGGCCACCCACACCACCGCCCTGGTGGCGGGACGGCGCCCTGGACGGCTCCGAGGCGGGCGGCCGCGGAGCACGGCCACCCGTCCCGGCTCCATGCGACGCGCGAGGTATCCCGCGAGGACGTCGGCCAGGCGCAGCGACCCAAGCGACCCGGACCGCCGACCCCCGCACCGGACGGCCGAGGCCGCGCCGAGGACATCGGCGGCGGCGAGAACGGCGCGCGGCGCCGCACCGGACGGCGGCCCGACGCAGCGGGACGCCAGCGAGGACGGGCGTCACCTTGATGACTCGCGCGGGTGACCCCTCTCAGCGGAGTTTGACGGGTCTCACCGAAGTTTGACTGGTGCTGAATCTAGTCCGCGGTACAGCCCCAGTAGGCGATCTCGGCTGGTTCGCCATCTTGGTACAGCACCGTGCACCGGCCGATTCCTCGGCCGACAGGGTTCAGGAGCTGCGGTAGCGCGGCCTCCCACTGTTCGCGCGTGGGCCGACCATTGGGAGCCCAGCTTCGGACTTCGCTCCCGGTCAGTGGGCGCATCATGGCGACGTCGTCGCCGCCCTCGGCGTCGATCAGCGCATAGAAGTCGAGCACTGTGCCGGTGCCTCCCGTCAGGATGTACTCCTGCCAGTCCTCGTCCCGCCACAGCTCACTGATGCTCTGCCCCGGAAAACCGTGATCGTCCTTCGCCAGCTCCCGCGCCTGAGCCTGACGGAATGCCACTCCCAGATCATCCTGGTACGGCCCGGTTTCCGCCCATCCACTGCCACCCACGCAAAACCCTCCCTGGTCACCCGTCCTGGCTACGCCGCAGGCTAGCGGTCGCCGCTGACAGGGCCGAACGTTCGACGACCCCTGTGTGATCAGGACTGGCCGGTCAAACTTCGGTGAGACCCGTCAAACTCCACGACGGCTCGATGACACGCGCGAGCCATCCCCATCAAGGCCGGCGAACAGCAGCGACACCGGGCAGGACCGGCCCGGCGCAGCAGGACGTCGACAGCGGCCGGAATGGCGGGCGGGGGCGAGGACGAGGACGAGGGAAAACCCGGGTACCCGCGCAGCGCTGCACCAGGGACGGAACCCACGCGGCGGCCGGGCCGCCCGCTCGGCGGCGAGGACGGCGCCCGGGCGGCGGCGAGGACGGCGCCCGGGCGGACAGCGGGCAGGACGCCGGCGCGCGGCCGGGGGCCCGGACAACGCCCGGACGGCCAGCGCAGGGGACGCCAGCGCGGGACCGGGGCCCGGACGACGCCCGGACGGGCAACGGACAGGAGCCCCGCGACAGGCCGCCCACCACCGCCCTGACAGGCCGGTGCGCGTCACACCCCATTGCCCGTGACGCGCACCCACCACCCCCCGGAAACCCCCCGGAAAAACCCGCCGGAAACCCGCGGAGGCCAGGCTCGTAAAAGAGCCCGGAAAAACAGCCTGAAAACCAGTCGGAACACGACCACGGAAACACGCCGGAGAACCCCGGAAAAAACACCCGTCAATTCCCCGCCCCTGACACCCCCAACCCCGTGCATGACATGCCCACGGTGAGGACGTACAGCAACCGAAACGGGCCCCGCCACAACCACCGCAACACCCCGGCACCACCCCGACACCCCCCGACAATTGGTCCAACCAACAACACCCAAACCCCCCAAAATACCCAAAAACACCCACCCACCCGGCGACAGGTCACACCCGACGGCCCCTCGCCGGGAAGGTCGCGTCGCAGCTCTGCCTCCCGCCACGGGTTATCCGGGGTGGAGACCAGCACGGCCACCAGCTCGCGCTTGGTCGGGACCGGCAGCATCAGCGGGCCCAAGTCCTTGACGGCGCGATCCTGTTCGCACTGCGGGCACTTCAGCCGATCCGGGCGGGCCTTCTCCCGCAGCTCCAGCTTCGAGCCCTCCTTCCCCCCTGGATCGAGCCCCGGCACGTCCAGCACGGGCGCAGCACGGCGTTCACCGTACGGGGGATCTGGGCGCGTGCTGTTGGTGACAGGGCGGGAAGAGCAGAAGGCTGGGCGCGGGAAGGAGGGAACTGCCTTCGGGTCCTGCTGTTCTCCGCGAGGCTGGGGCCATGGTTCCCGGGATCTTCCGTGTGTCTCCGTTCACCAGAGAGACGACCCACTCACTCCTTGGCCGAGTCATCGCCCGCTCACTACGGCCGGGACGACGCCGATGCCGGTTTCTCGTAGCCGCACGGCCCGCTGCGACACACGTGGTATCTCATCGCCTCGCTACCTCAAAGTGATCGGATCAGGGCATTTAATGATGTTTTGTCCTGTATTTTTTGTCAGGCGTCCTGTCATGCCCGCGCCTTGTAGCGTGAGGGCGCAGGGCGCTTCGCTGTGAGGAGAGGTGAACCCGCGGATGAGTGCTCGTACTCGCGGACAGGGCGATCTGCCGTGGTACCGGGTCAGCCGTCAGTGGCCCGTGGCTTTGTTCGACAGGACCCCGGTTGGTGCCGTCGTCGCGTCCGATCCGGTCGGCTCGGGTGGACGGCGTGGGGAGCGCGGCGTGGGGGCGGTATCGGTGGGGAGCGCGCTGCTGTCCGGTATGGCGCTGCTGGCGGCCACGGCTCCACCGGTGGCCGCCGCGCCAGTGGAGGCCATGCCAGTGCGGGCGCAGCGGGCTGATCCGTCGCAGACCTTCACCTTCACCGGCGCTGCGCAGACCTTGACGGTCCCGGCGGGGGCGGTGGTGACGATCACCGCGGACGGCGCCGGCGGCGCCGACAACACCGGCACCGCCTGTTCCGTCACGGGGACGGGCGGGACGGGCGCACAGGTCGTGACCACCCTGCCGCAGACCACCGCCCCGACGACCTTCACCATCAACGTCGGCGGCACCGGCGGCAAAGGTTGCAACGGCACCGGGACGGGGGGCGCAGGCGGGTTCAACGGCGGCGCCCCGGGCGGGAGCTTCCCGGCCAGTGGTTTTCGGGACGAAGGTCCGGGTGGGGGCGGGGCCTCCAGCGTCAGCGCGGGCGGCCCCTTGCTGGTGGTCGCCGGGGGCGGCGGTGCCGCCGGCGGCACCGGAGCGGGCTCTGCGGGGGGGGACGGGGGCAACGGCGGAACAGCGGATGCCACCGGCGGTACCGCGGGAAGTGCCACCGGCCCTGGGGCTTCGCCGGGGCAGGGCGGGGGCGGCGGCAGCACCAGCACCAGTACCGGGGGTGCCGGCGGGGCCGCCGGCACCGTTCCATCCTGTGGCGCTACGCAGGGTGGGCCAGGAGGCGGGTTCTCCGGTGCCACGGTCGGCACCGGCGGCACCGGCGGCAGCATCGGCGGCGGCTGCGCCCTCACCATCACCGGTGCCGGTGGGGGCGGTGGAGGTGGGTATTTCGCCGGCGGGGGCGGCGGCAGCGGCGCCGTCAACAACCTCGGCACCTCGGCAAGTGGGGGCGGGGGCGGTGGGGGCAGCAGCTTCGCCACCCCCACGGGTATCCCCACGTCCTACGCGCCGTCGACGATCGGAACGGCGAACCACAACGGCCAGGTGACCATCTCCTATACCCTCCCGTCCTTGACCGTCACCAAGACCCACACCAGGCACTTCACCCAGGGACGGGACGGCACCTACACCATCACCGCCGGCAACGCCGCCGGGGCCGCCCCGACCGACGGCACCACGGTCACCGTGTACGACACCCTCCCCGACGGACTCAGAGCCGACAGCATCAGTGGCACGGGATGGAACTGCACCCTGAACAACCTCACCTGCACCCGTAACGACGTCCTTGCCGCCGGGAGCAGCTACCCGCCCATCACCCTGAAGGTCGACGTCTCCTGCAGCGCCCGCGACCAGGTGACGAACACCGTCACCGCCATCGGCGGCGGCGACACCGCCAGCCACACCGCCACCGACCCCACCACGATCAAGCGCCACGAGCACGACGAGCGCTGCGAGCGCCACGACCACTGGTAACCCAGCCAACCTGCGCCTGACGGCGGGGCCGTCCTCATGGACGGCCCCGCCGTCAGGCATGCGCCACTGATCAGTGGCACCGGATGCGACAACCCGCCATTCCACGCCCCCGCGCGCCAACAGGTCACACTTAGCGGCCCTTGGCCGGGTGGAGCTTCGTGTGGAGTACCCGCGCCTCCCACCACGGATCGTCGGGAACGGAGACCAGCGCCGCCACCAACCCACGCTTGGCCGGGACCGGCAGCACCAGCGGGCCCAACGCCCGTGCGGCACGGTCCCGCACGCACCCCGGGCACTCCAACCGGTCCGGCCGGCCTTCCCCCGCCGCTCCAGCTCCGAGCCCTCCTTCCCCCCGATCGAGCCCCGGCACCTCCAGCACCGGCGCAGCACGGCGTTGGCCGTGCGGGCAGCCTCCAACTGTTCTTCGGCCTCCCGTTCCAGGCGCTCCTCGCGGTCCTGGTGACAGGGCCAACAGCGGCCACCCGCGCGGCGGGTCCACCCGACCCGTCCCCCGGGGCCGTACTCCCAGGTGCTCTCCTCCTCGGGAACCTCCCCGCAGTCGATGCAGACCAGGAAGTCCATCAGCTCCTGGCGGGCCTTGTCCTCCTCGTCCTCGCGGGCGGCCTGGCGCAGGTCGTAGGCGGCCCGGTTGTCCGGGTTCTCCAGCGCCTCGATGAGGGAGTACCGGCCCGAGCGGCCGAAGCGCCACCACACCGGCCCGAGCGGCCCGCAGGCAGCCAGCAGCTCCAGCGTGGTCGCGATGATGGGCACGGCGTCGTCGTACTCGCGCCAGCCGTCGTCGTTGTCGTCGCGGACCCCCCTGCACCACCGGCCGCGCCAGCAGTCGACGGACAGGTCCGCAACGACCTGCTGCCGGTTGGCCAGCGCGACCGGTCCAGCCCCGGTGAGCACCAGCGCGACCGGCGGGTACCCGGGCCGGGTATGGGGGCCGGGCCAGGAACGGCGCCACCAGTGCACCATGCGGAGCGGCTCGAGCAGCTCCCGGTCGGCCAGGGCCGGATCGTTGTCGCGGCCCCAGACGCGGTACCGCCCAGGACGAACGCGGCGATCGTCTCGTTGACCGCCATCGCGTGCCGGGCACCGGAGCAGCCGACACCTGGCAGGCCAGCACCCGCCCCGACCACCGAACGTCTTCCCCCCGCCCCGGCACACCTGCGCCGGGCGCTCCACGGGGACGTTTGTACTATCATCCGACGCGCCCAATGCCCAACAGTGTCACGGTCGCTCGCCGGAGGGCGGGCCACCGCGAAAGCGCTGGAACTGTGGTGACATCGGGTCGAACAGGACAGGCCGTGCCGTCGAACGTGGAGTGGTCGAATGCCATCACCGGGGCGCCGCAAGGCCCTCCTCGTCGTTGGCGCCGTCGTCGCCCTGGCTGCTCTGTCCGCAGTGGTGCGCTATGCGGACCGCGAACCCAGAGCTGACGCGGGGCTGTTCAGCCAGGTGCTCCTCAGCGCCGACGGCCGCACCCTCACAACACCGGTCATGTGGGCACCGTGTCAGGAGGCCGAACCGCGGCTGTTTGCGCGCGAGACGCCGCAGACGGTCGCCGCGGATCTGAAGACTGGGCGCACCGTGGACCAGACCCACGAGTGCCCCTCAGCCGGCCGTCTGGTCAGACTCACACTCCACGCCCCTCTGGGGACCAGAGAGCTGTCGGAGGCCAACACGGGAAAGCCCTTCGTCCCGTTCCCCGCCGCCCGGCTCGCCGACGTCGGCTACCTCCCCCCGGGCTTCACCGCGATATCGGACGTCCCACAGGTCTTCGGCTCCGTGGCCGGACCCTGGACTCCCAATCCGTACAACCGCAGCGACACCATGCCCTCCTGGACCCGCTACTACGCGACCGTCGGCAAACCCGCGCTGAGCATCACCCAAAACCTCCCCGCAGCCGGCACCCACGACCCGGCACCGGGCACCCATGCCGGTCCACCGATGTCCGTCAACGGCCACAGCGCATCCCTCGTGTGCGACACGGATTCCGAACGCGCCCTCACCTGGTCCGACGGCGTCAGCACCTTCACCGTGGTGAGCATCGACCCGCGCCACGCGGCGCTCTCGACCTCCGAGCTCCTCCGGGTGGCCAACGGCCTGCGGAACCCCTGAGCTTGTGCTTTATCCATCAGGCTCGAATGTCGGCTCGAACGTAATCACCCGGATGGGGATTCGCCGGACGTGAGGGCGGCCTTCGTCTGATCCTGTGCTCCGACCAAGGTGCACGTGATCTCGACGAAGGCCGTGAGGGTGAGTCTGCTGCCTGATGCTGTCTGCGGGGAGGCGTTTGCGGAGGCGTCACGCTTCCGGGGTGACTTCTACGCATGTCTGACCGGTCGGCGCGACGTGTTGTTCGAGCTGGCCGACGCGCTGTTGTGTGCGGACGGGCCGGTGACGTCGCCGGTTGACCTGACGCTGGTTGCCGAGCACCGACGTGGGCACGGGGCGCTGTACGACGCGCTCAACCGCGGCCGCCTCGACGTGGTGCGGCTGCGGCGGACGCTGGCCGCGCTGTCCCAGCCGAAGGCCGCCGATGACCGGCTGGTCCTGGCCGTGGACGTGAGCAACTGGTTGCGGCCGGACGCCGAATGCAGCGCGGACAGGCTGTTCTGCCATACCTTCGGCCGCGACCAGCACCTGATGATCCCCGGCTGGCCGTACTCGTTCGTCGCCGCACTGGAGGCGGGCCGCACGTCCTGGTGCCAGTTGCTGGACGCCGTGCGGCTCGGCCCCGAGGACGACGTCGCCGAGGTCACCGCCGTCCAGGTCCGCCGTGTCGTCGAGGACCTGATTACCGCCGGCCGTTGGCACAAAGGCGATCCGGACATCCTGGTCGTCTTCGACGCCGGCTACGACGCCCCGCGCATGGCCTACCTCCTCGACAGGCTGCCCGTCGAGGTCCTGGGACGGATGCGCTCGGACCGCGTCATGCGCCGGCCGACACCCACCCAGCTGGAGTACTCCCGGGCCTATCCCCGGGGCGGGCGGCCTCCCAAGCACGGCAAGGAGTTCCGCTTCGCCAAGCCCGAGACCTGGGGCGAGCCGCACACGGCGACCGTCCAGGTCACCGACCGCTACGGAACAGCCCGGGCGATGGCCTGGGACCGTCTCCACCCCCGGCTCACCACCCGCTCCGCCTGGATCGACCACGACGGTGAACTCCCCATCATCGAAGGGACATTGATCCGTCTCGAGGTGGACCGCCTGACCGGCGGCGGCGACCCGCTGCCGCTGTGGCTGTGGTCCTCCGCCACCGGCCTGACGGGCGCTGACATCGATCTGCGCTGGCAGGCGTTCCTGCGGCGCTTCGACCTGGAGCACACGTTCCGCATGATCAAGCAGACCCTCGGCTGGACCCGGCCGAAGCTCCGCACCCCGGCAGCGGCGGACCGGTGGACGTGGTTGATCATCGTCGCGCATACCCAGCTACGGCTTGCCCGTCCGCTCGCCGAGGACGTCCGCCGGCCCTGGGAGCGACCGATGGAACCGAACAGGCTCACCCCGGCCCGGGTCCGCCGGGGGTTCAGAAACCTCCGCCCGGCCTTGCACTGCCCGGCCCGTGCGCCGAAACCCTCACGTCCAGGCCCCGGTAGGCCACTCGGGTCGAAGAACCAGCGACCGGCCACCCGCTATGACGTGGGCAAAACCGTCCGCCGCCCGGAGAGCATTAGCGAACGCGACCGGATCAGACCGTGAGGGACAAGATCAGACAACCCTGACGACATCCGACAACGGGATATCTATCCTGGTCGCGTCGCCGAAAATGTCCACCGTCAACTCGACACGGCCCCGAACATGGTCAACAGCCACGACAGGGCTCGTGAAGTCCGTGAACGGCCCACCGGTAATCCGCACATCGGCCCCAACCTGGATGTCCATCTCGTGCGTCACACCAGCCCCCTTCACGCCACTACGTCAATCAGCCACCGCCGACAGAAGCCAACCTACCTTCGGCGGATGGGGCCGAACCGCCCGGGGCAGGCTGCGATGCGACCGTTGGTTAAAGCACAAGCTGAGTACCTGTTCCTAAAGCTCCCAGTGGCATTTGCCCAGGTCAAAAATCGAACGCCGGGGTCAGGGTCGGCTGGCGAGCCAGCCCGATGATCTGTTGGGCCGGTGATGGCCGCCAGAGGCAGCCGGAAAAGGTGTCGCTCCACCAGTCATTGACCGGTACGGTGCGCCGTTGTGGATGTTGGAGATCCGAAGGACTTGGTCCGGCGTGGGTACGACCTGCTGTCCGTGCACTACGAGCGAGTGTTCAACAGCGAGACGAAGTACGGATCGTGGATCGAAGAGCTGCTCGGGCGTCTCCCGGAGGCGGGCACCGTGCTGGACGTAGGGTGCGGGACCGGAGTCCCCGTGGTCCGGTCGCTCGCCGCAGCGGGGCACCGTGTCACTGGCGTCGACATCAGCGACGTCCAGGTCCAGCGGGCTCGGGAACTGGTGCCGGAGGCCGAGTTCATTCGAGCGGACGCCACGACCCTGGCGTTCCCGTCGGGAACCTTCGACGCTGTGATCTGCCTGTACGCGCTGATCCACATTCCTGTCGAAGAACAGCCGGCCCTGCTGAAACGGATCGCATCGTGGCTGCGGCCGGGAGGCTGGTTCCTGGTCACCACCGGGTATCGGGCCTGGACCGGGACCGACGAGAACTGGCTTGGAGGCGGAGCCGCGATGTGGTGGAGTCACGCGGACGCGGACACGAACCGGTCCTGGCTGTTGCAAGCCGGCTTGGAGGTGTCGCGCGAGGAGTTCGTCCCCGAGGGCGATGGCGGCCATATCCTGTTCTGGGCACAGCAGCCTGAAAGCTGACGGGTAGTCGGCGGCCGTGGGAGAGTGACTGCCGGACGGCGCCCCGGGCGGGATCGGGCCAGGGTGGTGGCGGTGACCGTGAGAACGATCAGTCCCGCTGGGCCTCGCGGAGGCAGGCTGTCCCGACCGCTTGGACTGCCGCTGGGTGATGCGCCTGGTCATCAAGGTGATCGCGGCCCAGGTGATCAGCGACTCGGAGTGCTGGACGAGGCGCTCGTAGTCCCGGGCGTGCCGACGCGCGTGCATCACTCAGGCGTGACTTCGCTCGACGACCCAGCGGCGGGGCAGGACCACGAACCCCTTCGCGTCCTTAGGCCGGCTGACCGTCTTGACCGTGAGGTTCAGGTACTTCTTCGCCCAGCCGACCAACTGCCCGGCGTAGGCGGAGGCGGCCCAGACGATCGTGATTTCCGAGTGCATCAGCCGCAGTCGGAACAGCACCTCCTTCGCCGCGTCGCGGTCGGTCATGTCGGCGGGGGTGACCATGACGAACAGCGGCAGGCCCTTGGTGTCCACCACCAGGTGCCGCTTCCTGCCGTTGATCTTTTTCGCCGCGTCGTAGCCGCGCGAGTCGCGGCCGACCGTCTCAGCGGCCTTCACCGACTGGGAGTCGATGACGGTGGCGACCGCGCCGGGGGCCCGGCCCATGTCGCGGCGGACCCGGGCGCGGAGCTGGCCGATCACCCCCGGCCGCCGCCCAGCGGGCCATGAACCCGAAGACGGTCCGCCAGGGAGGGAAGTCCTTCGGCAGCGCGCGCCACTTGCAGCCCGTGTCCACGATGTAGCGGATCGCATCCACGATCTCCCGGCGCGGATGCTTCTCCGGGCGCCCGCCGGCCTTCGTCTCGCAGGCCGGTGTCGGCAGTAGCGGCTCGATGAGCGCCCACTCGTCGTCGAAGGTGTCCGAGGGGTAGCAGCGGCGGCGCGTCACGAACTCCCCCTTCGTATCTCAGGGCAGGCAGTTGGCGGGCCCGGCCGCCTCCGGCGGCCGGGCCCGGGGTCGGTCAGGCGTCGATGTAGTCGGCGATCACGTCGAGCGTGGACTCCACCGAGCTGAGCTGGGTGTTCAGGTGCTTGATCCAGCGGCCCTTGGGCTGCAGGACGGCGTGCGGGGCGACGACGCCGGTGATGAACCGGCGGATCTCGGTGAGCTTCTCGCGGATCACCGCGACCTCGTATGCCTGGAGCTCGACGGGGTGGGAGCAGAACTTGTAGCCGTCCGCCCGGCTCCAGATCAGCGGCGGCCAGTTCCGCTCGGCGATGATGTCGCGCAGGCAGGCAAGCCCCGCTCTGACCTGGCTCTTGCTGAGCGCCGAGGCCCGGGTGAGCTGGTCGAAGGCCAGCCCGGCGGGGCGGGCCTCGAAGAGGACCTTGCGGACGGTGTCGGCGTGCCGCTCGGCCGCCGCCGACCTGCGCTCGGAGGCGCGAGGCATCGCCTACTCACCCTGGAGCAGGCGGGCCAGCTCGCCGTCCATGTCGACCTTCCCGGTGTCGACCGCGGTCTCGATCCAGTCGAGCGTCGCCCGCACCCGGGCGACGTTCTCGTGGACGATCACGCGCTCGTTGTCGCCGAGCTCGCGGTCGCGCAGGCTCGGAACGACCCGGCCGGCCGCGGCGACGAACGCGTGGCAGGCGGTCACCAGGTCCAGGAACTCCACCGTCCGGTCGATGTTGCGGACCGCCGGCGCGAGCGGGCTGTTCTCCTCGAAGTGCTCGCGGGCCTGGCGGCCCCGCTCGACCTGGGCGTGGTTGACCTGGTGGCGGGCGGTGTCGTCGGCCATCGCCCGGGCCGCGACATCCGGACGCCGCAGCAGGCCGGTGGTCACCTCCGCCGCCACGTGGTCGTCGCGGGTCAGTTCCTCCACCACCCGGACCTTGTCCTCCGGCTTGACCTGCGCGACCACGGTCGGGCGCCGCAGGAGATCGCCCGTCACGGTGGCGGCGACTTCCTCGTCCTGGGCGAGGGTGTGGATCGCGCTGACCTTCTCCTGCGGGGTCACCGGGACGTCGACCTGCCGGCCGACCCGCCGGTTCGCGCCGTCCGCCGTCCAGCGGGACTTGCCCTCCGGCGGCGTGAGGATCGCGGCGAACCGCTCGTTCTCATCGGCTATGCCCGCCAGGATGCGGTGGACCGTGAACGACACTTTCGGCTGCTGGCGCTCCTTCGGCCAGCGTGAGGCCGTCCACCGGGTGTCCTTGATCGACGCGTAGGACAGGCCGATGTCCTCCGCCAGCCGGACCAGCGAACCCTTCACCGAGAACATCTCATTCGCCGGCGCCGAGCCGCCCACCTCCCGCATCGGCTCGATCTCCAGCGCGTAGTCGCCGATCACGAACTGGCCCCTGGTCTGGCTCTCCACCACCTCGCGCAGCCTGGCCACGATCTCCTCGTAGCGGCTGACGCTAACACTTCCGACCTTCTCGGTCTCCTGAGCCATGTGGAATCTCACCACCAACTCGCCTACCGGGCACGGCAGTTGGCCGCGACGGGACCGGTCCGCTTCCGCGCAGCAGAGTCCGGCCCGGAATGTGGGGGGATTACAACAACTAGCTTGCGAATGAACGAAGTTGAACGAATCGCGACCGTCTCGGCGTTCGCTCAACGGTCACTGTGACCGTTGAGCGAACGGTTCGTTCCGGGCCCTCCAGGCCCTCATCACGCACCGCCGCGAGCAGTACCGGGCGTTCGAACGCCGGTCCACCCCGGCCGCCCACCACGCGTCACACTCCGGGCACTCCACTCGCCCGGCCCCGCTCAGCTCTGCCGCCACCCGCTTCCGCAGCCGCTGGTCCACCCGCCACTGCCTGGCACGACACGCCGTCGAGCAGAACCGCGCACCGGGCCGCGACTCCGGCCGGGGCGGCCGTAGCGCCACCAGACGGGGCCGAGGGGGCCGCGGGCGGCCGGCCGGATCGCCGTAGCGGCGACTTCAGCGAGGAGTGATCAAAAGGCGGTGAGTACGTGTCAGAGCGATGAGAAGATCTTGGACGAACACTGTGGCCCGGGCAGACCCGCCCGCTGCCGCTCAGATCGGGAAGAGTCGAGATGCGCAAGATCCGTCCCCTGCTGCCCGCCGTCCTGGCGCTCGGCCTGGTGCCCGTAGCAGCACCGTCCAGCTCCGCCGTGGCCAGCGCCTCGGACGTCCAGATACCCATCGGCCAGTACGCCACGGGAGGCCCGAGGACCCGGACCGTCGGGTCGGCCCCGCAGACCATCACCGACGGCATCACCTACCAGACGTACACCCAGGGCTTCCGCTCGCAGGCGCCGTTCGGCACAGCGAAGGGCGACCACTGGACGCTCGCGCTGTTCGCCGGGTCGACCCCGGGCGAGCGGGGACAACTGACGGACGCGCAGAGCATGCAGACGCAGTTCGGCAAGGACCTGTCCGGGCTGAAGGACCCGACCCACATCGACGAGATCGACGCACCGCCCGGCGGCACCAGGGCCGACGTCACTTTCGCCGGCCAAGGTGTGGCCTGGGCCCTCCGGCTCGGGACTTACAACACGAAGGACGAGGCCGACGCGGCCAAGAAGACGGCCGAGGCCGACGCGGCCAAGAAGGACGCCGCAGCCCATGTGGACTACCCGGCCGACACGCTGGGCTTCGTTCACAACGCCGACGGCACTCAGCACATCGACGAGGTCACCGGCAAGCCAGCTTCCTGGACGGCCGAGGTGATCTACGACGCCGTCAACGGCGCCCCGACGACCGGTCCGTGGTCGATCCGCGTGGTCACCGTCGACCCGGCCAAGTATGACCTCCAGAGCACCTTCGGCGGGACGATATCCAACCCGGACAAGCTACGGGACATGGTCGGCGTGACCGGGGCCACGGTCGCGATCAATGCGTCCGAGGGCGTGCCGGTCGGCAGGGAGCCAGGCGTGGTGGCCAAGGACGCGGCTGACGCCGGTTACACCGGTGACGTCCAAGGGGTCCAGGTGCGGAACGACGGCATCTTCAGCGAGGCCAACAACGGCCGCAGCGCCCTCATCCTGAACGGCAGGGACCCGGCGGACCCGAACGGCGCGATCACCGACGTCCGGATCGGTCAGGTCTCCACCCGGATCAAGGTGACCGCGACCGACCCTGCCACCCACCAGCCCGACCCGCGCACGATCCTCGGCGTCGACCGGCCGGCCGGCCACATCGTCGGCTGCGGGTACCAGGGCGACGGGCCGGACGAGTACGCCCCGGTTATGCGTTACGGAGACTGTCAGGACAAGAACGACCTCACGGCCTTCCGGTCGGAGTGGGGCCCAACGACGCCGACCGTCGACCCGAAGCTGAACGCGGACGCCTTCGAGCTCCTGCTGGACGCCAACTGGGTGGTCCAGGGCATCCATGCGTCCGGTGACGTCATCCCCCCGGGGCAGATCGTGCTCCAGGGCCTCGGCGCCAGCGCGACCTGGCTGAAGAAGTACGCGCAGCGCGGCACCGTACTCTCGCCCTCCGCCGACATCACCGACACCCCGACCGGGAAATCCATCACCAACGCCAACCTGGGCGTCCTCGCCGGCGGTTGCGGACCGTCCTTGCTCGACAAGGAAGGGGTCTACCTCAGCATGAAGGCGGACGGCATCCTCGGTGCGGACGAGCGGGGCTACAACCTGCCCGGCTTCATCAACAACGAGTCGGCCGAGCGCCACCCCCGGACGATGGTCGGCGTCACGGCCCCGGACCCGCAGACGGGCAAGCACAAGCTCATGCTGGTCACCGTGGACGGCCGCGACGCGGACACCAGCATCGGGATGTCCATCCTGGAGACGGCCCAGCTGATGAAGGCCCTGGGTGCGCAGGAGGCCCTGTCGATGGGCTGCGGCGGTGACACCGCGATGTTCATCAACGGGGTCCTCTACAACAACCCCATGAACGGCTGGGGCACCCCAGACCAGGACGCCCCTTACGAGCGGCACCTCCCCAACGCCCTGGTGGCGCTGCCCAAGAAGTAGCCCGGGGGCCCGCCTCCCGGCGGAAAAGCAGTGCCGGAGCAGCGGCCGAGGGCCGTAGGCTCGGCGCACTCGGGACAGGCAGAGCTGGGGGCGGGATGAGCAGAGGAGCAGCAGAGCAGTGGTCGGGGCCGTGAACGCGCTGGGCGGGAGGTGGGCCGAGACGGCCGAGGCAGCGGGGGCGAGCACGGTGTACTCCCCGGTCGGGGTGTGGCCGCTACTCGGGCTGCTGGCCGCCGGGGCGGCCGCCCGGCCAGGGGGCGCGCCACCGGACGGCCAGGGCGGGCACGGGCGCAGCGGCCGGGCGGCCTGGCGGCCAACCACGACGGCGGCCAAGGCGTCGGCGTAGCGGGTGGGGCCGGTGCTGACGAGCCGTCCTCAGGCCCCCGCCACCACCGCAATCCCAACCCGAATCCACACCACCGCCCGGAAGCCAATCCACCAAAAGAATCACACGGAATAACCAGCGGAATTCACCCCAAAAACAACCCACACCACCCCCCAACCCCACCCCGTCACCACACACAGTCACCAAGCCCGGACCACAACCACGACCCGCACCACTAACAGGCACGACCAAAGGTCCGGTCAACCCGCCATCCAGAGCCATTCCACCCCCACCACAACCAACAACAGGTCACACCCGACGGTCCCTCGCCGGGTAGAGCTTTGCGTGCAGTAGCCGGTCTTCCCACCAGGGGTCATCCGGGGTGGAGACCAGTGCGGCCATCTGCTCGCGTTTGGTCAAGGCGGGCAGCACCAGCGGGCCCAAGTCCTTGACGGCGCGGTCCTGTTCGCACTGTGGGCACTCCAGCCGGTCCGGGCCGGCCTTCTCCCGCAGCTCCAGCTTCGAGCCCTCCTTCCCGCCGATCGAGCCCCGGCACGTCCAGCACGGGCGCAGCGCGGCGTTGGCCGCGCGGGCCGCCTCCAGTTGCTCTTCGGTCTCCCGTTCCAGGCGCTCGGTGTGCTCCCGGTGGCAGGTCCAGCAGCGGCCACCCGGGCGGCGGGTCCACTCCACCTGTCGGCCGTCGGGGCCGTAGTGCCAGGTGCTCTCCTGCTTGGGGACGTTGCCGCAGTCGGCGCAGGCGAGGGTGCGCATCCACTCTCGGTGGTCCTGGCGGGCCTTCTTCTCCCGGGCCTTCTGGCGCTGGTCGTAGGCGGCGCGGTTGTTCGGGTTCTCCAACGCCTCGAGCAGACAGTGCCGGCCGGGGACGCCGTAGCGCCACCAGACGGGGCCGAGGGGGCCGCGGGCGGCCAGCAGCTCAAGGGTGGTCGCGAGGATGGGCACGGCGTCGTCGTACTCGCGCCAGCCGTCGCCGTCGTTGTCATCCTGGGGCACTGTCCACCACTGCCCGCGCCAGCACTCGGCCGACAGGTCCGCCACGGCCTCCCGGCGGCCTGCCAGGGCGACGGGCCCGGCGCCGGTGACGACCAGGGCGACGGGCGGGTACCCGGGCCGGGTGTGGCCGACCGCACGGCGCCACCAATGCACCGTGCGGTCGGCCGGGTCCTGCTCGGCCAGCGTGGGGTCGGTGCTCTTCACCCTGGTGCGGAACAGCTCGAGGTAGGCGGTGAACTTCACGGCGACCCGCTGCGGCGCCATGGTGGAACGGTCGACCTCGACCATCAGGACCGGCACCCCGATCTCCGAAGCCTGGAGCACCGCGTCCGGGCCTTGTTCGTCACCACGCCGGGGCGCCGGAGCTGGTCGGCGGCGGCGGCCTGGTCCGTCGCGGTTGTCGGGCTGGGCGGGGCGCTGAGGGGTGCTCGCGGGCTACTACCGGTGTCGTGGTCGCTGCTGCCACTTCGGGATATCCGGCGCTCCTAACAGCCGCCAAGCCCGTTCCGGATCCGCGCGCCGCTCCCTCTCCAACCACCACCCCGGCCCGCCTTTGAGCGGGCGTGCGGCCGGCCATGCCGGACGCAACGGGAAAGGGTCAAGCGGTCAGGGTGCTTCCGTCCGCGAAACCCGCGAACGAGCGCACCCGGACCGCAACCACAACGACCACAAACCGACAAAAGGCAGGGAGAAAGAGGGTTGTCGGAATCCAGCGACGGCCCGGATTCGGGCGCTGAACCGCGCGGATTCGCCTTTCGGGCGCGAGGTGGCCGGCGGGGGCGGCGGGCTGGCGTCGGGCCCTACCGCCGGGTCAGTTCGCAGCCGTCCGGTCCGCAGGCCTGCGCGTCGGCCCCGCCGACCGGGATGAGCGGTGCCGGGAGCCGGCTCTCCCAGGCCTGCTCCAGCGCGCGGGTGAACGTCTCCGCCGGCTGCGTGTCGGAGACCCCGAGTCGCCGGTCGAGGACGAAGAACGGCACGCCCGTCGCTCCCAGGGCGCTCGCCGTCGCCTCGTCCTCGCGCACCGCCTGCGCGTACGCCTGCGGATCGGCCAGCACGGCGGCGGCCGCCCCGCTGTCCAGCCCGGCCTCGGCGGCCAGCTCGACCAGCCGCTGCGCGTCGAACGCCGAGCGCTCCTCGGCGAAGTTGGCCCGGTACAGCGCGTCCAGCAGCTCGGCCTGCCGGCCGTGCTCCTTGGCGAAGTGCAGCAGCCGGTGCATGTCGAAGGAGTTCGCCGCGTCCCGTCCGCTGTCCAGGTACGGCAGCCCCTGCGCGTGCGCGTTCTCCGCGATCCGGGCCTCGGCCGCCTCGGCCTGTTCCAGGCTCATCCCGTACTTCGCGGCGAGCAGCGGGATCACGGGACGGGCCGTACGGGGCGCGTTCGGGTCCAGCTCGAACGAGCGGTGCACGACCTCCACCTCCGCGCGGTGCGGGAACACCGCCAGGGCCTGCTCGAACCGGGCCTTGCCGATGTAGCACCACGGGCAGTTGATATCGCTCCACACTTCGCCGCGGAGCCGCCAACACGCCGACCGTAGCCGAGCCTTGGGCGGCTGCCCACCGATTTGTTTCGGCGTCGCCCTGATCCTCCGCGACGGGGAGGACGGCGGATGGCGCGCCCGGTGGGAAGACCGTCGGGCCGCCGGCTGATCGGGTGGGGCGCGGTCGTTCCAGGCGCCCAGGTCCTCGTACTAGGCGCCCAGGTCCTCGTAGGTCAGTGTCGAGAAGTACCACTGCTCACCGGTGTGCTCCGCTGTGGCTGCCGGCTCGCCGCGGTGCTCGAAGTCGGGGTCGCCGAGCAGGCGGCGGCGGATGCCGCACACGCGGAACAGCGGGGTGAGCCCGCGCGGCTCGATGATCTTGACGCCGATGCCCTGGGTGCTGACGACCCTCAGTCCTGTTGCCGCGTCGGCCAGGGCCAGCGCGCCGGCCAGCGGGGCGGCGGCGTGTGCTCGCAGGCCGATCCGGGCCCCGCGCTGGTTCGAGACGAGGATCACCGTCGGTCCCGAGTGGACCACTTCGGTGACCACGACCGCGGCGGCGTCCCACTTGCCCTCGCGGTGGAGTGCCAGCACGGCGCGTCCCAGTGCCTGGAGGTCGGCGATGCGGGTGGTGCGGCACTTGCGGGCCTGGAACAGGACGCCGTGCTCGCGGCTGAAGGTGACTTCCGCGTCCTGTCCGCCGGGAAGGCCGCGCGCGGACTCCTCCAGGGTGACGGCGACGCTGCCGCGGGAGGCGTAGTCCAGGTCGGCCAGCGTGCGGCCGGGCTGGGTGGCCGCGTCGATCCCGAGTTCTGGCAGGCTGGTGTGCCGGTCGAAGCGGGCGCGGTCCAGGTATCCGACGTCGCCGACGTCGATCCGCGTCGTCGGGAGCCATGCCGACAGGTAGCCGAACTCCTTCCTCATCTCCTGGGTGTAGCGTTCGAAGATCGCGGCCACGTCGTTCACCTCTTGTTCGCTCGGATCCATAGCACCGGGACCAGGTGTTCGGCCGGCCTGGACGCGGTCATGGCGATCTGCACGCATCCGAGTTCGAAGGCCTCGGCGATCGTGCAGCCGGCCGCCAGGGCTTGGTAGAAGCCCACACTGAACGCGATCGCGGAGGACTCGCCGATCTCCTCCCGCATCCCGATGACGTGGCCGATGTGCTCCACGACGGCCTCGGCGGTCGCGTCCGAGCCGCAGGAGTTGAGGATGACGCATTCGGTGCCGTGGCCAGCGGCGGCGAACAGCCCTGCGAGGGAGGCGGGGGGCAGGGGGTGGACGCCGCCGTCGTCCGTTTCGACGAGGTAGTTCCCGTTCGGGTCGCCGTAACCGGAGAAGTGCACGATGCGGGGCCGTTCCCGCAGCAGCGCGCGCGTGATGTCCCGCGCGCGCACGGCCCGCTCGCTCTCGACCTCGATGGACTCGCGGTGGCCGGAGAGCCGGATCTCCTCGCGGATGGCGCGCACTTCGTGGTCGAGGCGCGAGGACTGGCGGTGGCGGTCAGGAAGGGCCTCCAGGTGGAGAATCTTCAGGCGCGGCGGTCGTGGCCGGTGCAGCGGTGCGCTGCTGACGCCGACCGCCACGGTGTGGGCGACGTGGAAGCTGCGGCCGTGGCGGTCCGCGTAGTCGAGTTCCACGTGGAGGGGGACCGCCGTCCCCCGGTCGAGGGCCTTGGCGTAGAACAGGAACTCGGTGGACGCGCCGGGCGGCAGCTCGCCCAGTGTGCCGGTCGAGCCCCGGGTTTCGACCCGGAAGGGCCCGCCGAGGGCCACTTCGAGGGTCTGCACCGCCACGGTCCCCCGGTTGGCCACCCGTCCCCGGATCACCGTCGCCTCGTTCCACGGCAGGTTCGTCGTCGTCACCTCGACTGCCAGCTTCGGCTTCTCGGGTTCCGGGAGCGCCGAGCTCGGCAGCACTTCCAGGGTGACGGCGAAGTCGGGGATCCGGACCGGGCGGGACGCGCGGTCGCGGTAGGAGAAGTTCCGGCTGGTCGCCGTCCAGGCGCCTGGCTTCGAGGAGCGCACCTGGATGCGGTGGTCGACGCCGGCCCCCGGCGCGAGCTCGGCCAGCTCCATCCGGGAGCCGCCGGCCAGCAGGCTCAGCTGCGGCGGCAGGCTGAGGACGAAGACGATGTCGGTGCAGACTCCCTCTCCGTCGTTGGTCAGGCGCACGACCAGCTCGGCGATGCGCCCTTCGGTCAGCCTGGTCGGGGTGATCTCAGCGTGGATGTCGCTCACCTGTTAGCCGCCGGGGGGTCGACCGCGGCGGCCCGCGGGTGGTGCGCCTGCTTGCAGGACTTGCAGTGGACGGCCGGCGGGAGCAGGAGGCCGTCCTCGGACGGGCTGAAGCCGGGGTCGTGGACGAGAACCTGGTCCTCGGCGCACAGCGGCTTGCCGCAGTGGTGGCAGATCCTGTCGATCCGGACCGATCCGTCGGGTTTCTCCTCCTGCGTGCAGTCCACGCACTTCCACGTCATCGCTCAGGGCTCCTCGTCGATCTCGGCGCGCAAGGTCAGGTAGATCGCCTCCGAGATCCGGCCGGCGAGCAGTGCGTCGGTCAGGTCCTGTCGGCGCTTCTTCTTGGCTTCGGCGGCGTCGGCGTCGGTGCCGGCGGCCGGCCGGTCCGCCGGTGGCCTGGGGCCGGGCACGCTCCCGGTGTCGAGGACGGCCTCCTCGCGCTGCGGCGGCTGCGCTACGGTGCGGGGCTGGGACGCCAGCGCGTGCTTCAGCGCCTCGCCGACCCGGTGGTTGAGGCCGTCCCAGGCCGACCCGATGGTCTCCTTCATCGCCTCGTTGGCGTAGGAGGCCGTGACCGTGACGCCCACCTCGGCGTCCCCCCGCTCCGCGCGGATCCCGCCCAGGCGGGTCTCCACGCCGGTGAGGATGATCTGGAAGTCGATGGGCAGCACCCCGTCGTAGAGCCGGCCGGCGATGTCCCAGTACCGGTTCACCGTGTTCGCCCGGCCGCTGCCCCGCGGCGGGTTCTCCAGGACCCGCTTGATGTAGTAGTGCTCGGCCAGCGCGTTCGTCAGGGCGATGACGGTCTCGTGGTCCGGGATGACCCCGCCGAAGGAGGTCTTCTCCTCCCGCGCGGAGTCGTCCTCCACCCTGCGGTCCGGCACCTTGCGCACGTCCTGGTAGCGGACGAGTGCGAGGTTCAGGGTGAACTCCGCCGCCACCTCGGTGCGGGCGGTCGTCTTCCGGCCGGGCTGTGCGTGCGCGCGCCGGTCGCCGGCCGGCTGCTGGACGCCGCCGCCCAGGGGGTGCGCCATCGACACCCCGGTGAGGCCGGAGAGCGTGCCGCCGAACCGGGCCTCGATCCTTCCCTTGACCGCGTCGGTGGTTTTGATCTGCTTCTCGAAGCGGACCGAGACGACCAGCCGCTTCTTCGTCCGCTCCTCCGTGCTGGTCGCGGCCTGGACCCATTCGATCGTCCGGTACGGGGGCCGGCCGTCCGGCATGATCACGTCCGAGATCGTGTAGTGGCGCATGGAGTTCCCGGCGGTCGGCGAGGAGACGCTTTCCACGTTCCCCCAGGCAGCCGGCACCTCCAGCCGCAGGAGGTGGACGGACTCCAGCCGCAGGTCCGCCTCGCCGCCGCTGCGGAACGGCACCCACTGCAGTTCCAGCTCCAAGGTGCGCCGGTCCTGCTCCGGCACCAGCGACGGCGTGAGCCAGAGCGGCAGGTGGTCCGGCTGGGAGGTGGCGTCCAGCGCGTACGGGAACGAGGCCTGCCACTGGGCGCCGGCGGAGGTTGCGGCCGTGTCGAGGAAGGGATGGTCGCTCACGCGCCCGACCAGCGGGATCACGCATCCGTTGAGCGCGGGGTCCTTGAAGCGCAGGCCGGCTTCTCCGGCGAGCAGGACGTATCCGGCCGAGAAGTCGGCCTCGGCGGCCGGGCCGAGCTGGTACTTCGCGCGGTAGCACTTCAGCCGGTCGCGGTCCTTCTGCCCGAAGGTGAGGCGCAGCTGTACGCCTCCGTCCACCGGGTCGACGGCCGAGGTGTAGACGCCCTCGGTGCTCAACAGCAGTTCGCCGGAGAGTCGTTCGGCGATCTCGACGGAGTCGAGGCCGGGGGTGAGCGGTAGTTTCGGCCGACTCTCCAGCATGCGCCGGATCCGGTGCTGTTCGCCGTAGTAGCCGTAGGCGGCCGTGCCGGCGCCTGCCAGGAACACCAGGAGCGTGAAGGGGTTGGCGTCGAGGATGACGAGGAGGAGTCCGAGCAGCGCGCCGCCCGCGCCGCCCCAGAGCCACTTCTTCAGCGGGCCCTTGACCACGTGGTGGTCGGCCGGGCAGTGGATGACGGGGGTGGTGTCGAGGTCCAGGTCGGCGTACTCGGAGGTGAGGTTGCGGCCTTCGGCGTCCGTGGACCGTACGGCGTGCTCGTCGCAGAGCGCGCCGCCGCAGTGGTGGCACACGTTTCTGATGTTCCGCAGTCCGCCGCAGTCCCGGCAGCGAAGCCGGGGGGCACGGTCCCTGATGTAGGTCTGCACGATGGGCTCCTGATGCTGCGGCGGGGTTCAGGTGAGCTGGCGGATGCGGGCGAACTGGTCCCGCAGCGCCTTCTGGAGGGCGTTCATCTCCAGCACGAGTTCCCGTCGGTGGCCGGCGAGTGTGCCGCGCACGTAGAGCCGCAGGTCGCCGCTCTTCAGCTGGGTGGTGTAGGTCGTCCCGCCGTCGACTTGGGACTGCCGCTCGGTGGTGAGGTGGCGGCCCTCGACGTAGATCCACAGCGCCATCTGGTCCGGCCCCTCGGTCCGGCAGGCGAGGACGAACGAGCGCAGGGCCGACCCGCCGGCCGAGCCGTCACCGCCGAGGTGGCAATGGAACACGTCGTAGCCGCGGGTCTCGAGCGCGGCCTGGATGTCGGTGATCCGCGCGCGGTCGGGGATCACCTCGTCGAAGTAGAGGTGCTGGCACGGGCTCTGCACGCGTTTGGTGAACGCGTCGCCGAGAACGAGCTTGAACTCCGATTCGATCTGGGTCTTCAGCCGGGGGCCGTGCGCCGCTTGCATGCCGGTCGCGGTGAAGAGGCGGGCGTCGGTGCCGGAGAGCAGCCGGTCCGGCACGTCCACCTCGACGCGTCCGTGAAGTTCGGGGGCGAGGTAGAGCTCGCCGGGCTGCTCGATGGTGAGGACCATGGTCGAGCTCTCGTACCCCTGCAGGCTCTTGTCTTCCGAGTCCATCGCGCTGGAGCGCAGCGGCATGTCGTGCCACTCCAGGCACTTGGTGACCGGGTTGTAGGTGATGACGGGGCTGGGGTCGGCCGAGGCGTCGAGCAGGTGCAGGTGTACCGCGCGCAGCGAGGTGATGGTCGGCCAGGCGACCGACACCCGGCGCAGCACCGGGGCGTCGGTGTGCTTGCCGTCGTCCTGTCTGGGGAGCACCAGGCGTACGCGCAGCCGCAGTTGCAGGTAGGAGCGGAAGCTGGCCTGCTGGGCGATGTTCTCGGCGGCGTAGGTGACCAGGCCGGCGATCCTCTGCTGTTCCTCGAAGGGCAGGGACGGGAGCCTTTTCAGCTTGTCGAGGAGGAGCCTGCCGGCTCCCTCGTCTCCGGTCGACAGGCCCGTCGCGCGCGATGTTTCGTCGGTCTGGCTGTCGAAGGGGAGCAGGGTGACCCCGTCCGGGTCGAACAGTTCGGCGAGTACCGTGATCGGTTCGGCGTGCAGGCAGTTCGGGTCCGGTGCGTACTCGTGTTCCAGTACGCACTCCTGGCGGTCGGCGGCGAGGCGTTTCCTGCCCCCGTGGATCGGCACTTCGATGCGGACGGCTCCGTAGCTGCCGTCCAGGCCGGATGCGGAGCCGAGGTCGGTCTTGTCGTAGTCGCTCAGCAGCAGGTGGCCGACCAGGGCGGTGGCGTCGGGGCCCGGGGCGGCTGCGGTCTTTTCGGTGTCGGCGATCGCCTCGCGGGTGAAGTACTGGCCGCCGTCGTACGGAATGGAGATCGTGATCTTTCCGGTGGGGACGCCTGCGTTCTCGTGGCCGCGATTGTTGGAGATCTCCTGTTTGTATTGGAAGCGTTCGACGATCTCGATGTTCTCCACGGTTGCCCGCGCGAAAGTCTGGCCGGATTCCCCGGTCCGAGGCCCAGCGATGGCTCGTATAGGCATGCCCGACTCCCAATGCCCCGAAGGCGCTCGGCCTCGGCGCGGAAACGATCGACTGTCCTGCCAGGGTGGCCGGCGGCGCATGCCCGGGCGCAGATGACGGCCCCTCATGTTTCTTACATGGAGGGCGTGTTCACGTTAGGGCATGCGGTCCTGTGGCGGAATCATTGGCTGGAATTCTTTGCTGACCCGTGATCGTGGCGGTATTTTCCTCGAACGCGCACGCGCGCGGGTGCGGGGATTCGGCCCGGGTGTCAGGTTCCTGCTGAATTTCGTTCCGCGGTGCGGCCGGCGAACATTATCTGCACGCGATGCGTCTGCATGCGATTGGTGCGATGGCGATGCGTGCGATGGGCGACGCGTGCCCGGCGCGGTGGGCCCGGCGGCCCGTCCCGTCCCGCCGGGGCGGGACAGGACGGGGGCCGGTCAGCGGGGGCCGGGGTCGCTGGTGCCGGGGCGGCCGCTCTCGAGGTGGCCGGCCCAGCGGCGGCGGAAGACGGGCGTGCCCGGGGCGGTGACCGAGACGTCGTACCAGCGGCTGCGGGGGTCGACGTCGAAGGTGAGCTGGACGGAGGCGCCCGGGCGCAGGGTACGGGTCCTCGCGGAGCCCTTGGCGTAGGCGTCGGCGACGCTCACCGTGCGGGGCGCGGGCCCGTTGTTGCGGACGTGGACGCTGGTGCCGCGGGGGTCGAAGCGGGCGACCAGTTCGGTGCCCGCCTCGCCCTCGAACTCCTGCAGGGAGCCGTTGGGGCCGTGCACGGCGAGGTGGTAGCGGCCGGAGCCGGGCAGGGTCCAGTAGTCGGTGAGGGTGTCGCCGCCGGAGACGGCGTAGCGGCGCGGGGCCGCCGCGGGTGCGGTGCGGTCGTAGACGTAGAGCCAGGCGCCGGCCTCGCCGCGGTTTTCGAGGTCGAGGTGGAGCTGGCCGCGGTTGTCGGTCTCCTCCTCGTTGACGACGAGGTCGTAGGGCAGGGCTCGGGCCGGGCGGGTGTCGGCTGCCACGGTCATGACCGCGGTCATGGTCGTCATGGGCGCGCTTGAGTCCGGCATCGCAACATGGGGCGGCTACCTGGGCGCCGACGTCAGCCAGGCGCTCGGTCAAATGGAAGACAAGCGTATGGCGTTCTTGCAGCACTCCCTCACGATGGCCTACCCAGCGGACCAGTAACCGCCTTGATCCTGCCCGCGGCGGGCGGCGAGCGCAGCCGGAACCATCGCCCTCGGCCTCGACAGTCGACACCGGCGGTGCCAGTCAGATCAGGTCCTGCAGTACTCCGAAGGCAGGGCACCCGCTCACTCCGGAGGCGAGGTGGGCAACGTGCTCCGGATCGGCGTAGGGGTTGATGGAGAAGGTGAGGGTGGGGGTGCGCTGGTTGGGGTCCGCGACCAGCGCGGCCAGGCCGAGGAAGGCGTCGTGCGGCTTCCAGATGCGTTCGAAGGTCTTTTCCCAGCAGCGCAGGTCGGGCAGGTCGGTCCGGGAGACGTCCACGACCAGGAGGGTGGGAAGCGCTTGGGACTGGCGGATCTTCCGCTTGTCGCGGAGCACGTTCGTCGCGACGGACTGGGCCAGGGCGGTCATGTGCGGGCTGTCGTACGGCGCCGAGTAGGAGGTGATTCCGGAGCCGCCACGGGTGACGGTCACCCACGATGCCGGGATACCGTCGTCGGGGCGGGACGGTGCCGCCATCGCCCGCAGCCGTCCCACGCCGGGGCTTCCGTCTGGTGGAAGGAACTGCTGCACGATGGCGTCCCGGACCTGACTGCGGATCTCCACTGGCGGGATGGGTTCGGCGGTGATCGTGAGGGTGTCGGGAAACCCGCGTGCCCGTAGGCCTTCGCCGAGGACCTGGTTGAGGTTGAACAGGCTCTTCGGGCTTCGCGAGCTGACCTCGATCGCGCAGGTGGGAGCCCCGTCCAACAGCAGGTCAGGACCCGCCGTTGTGTTGAAACGGAACGGCACCCCGGACTCGGCCAAGAGCGCGGCGACGACCAGCTCAGCACGGTGTTGCAGGAACTTCTCCATCCCGTCCCAGGAGGGATCGTCGAAGGCACGAAAGGTGCGCGCGATCGACTCAAGACCCACCGGATGGGCCTGTTCCAGGACGGTAAGTATCTCTTCGAGGACGACCAGCACTGGGTCACGCCACCAGGCGTAGACCACCTCCGGATCGGGGCTGGGCAGCTCCATGAGACGGCGCAGCGGATGACCTGGTGCGGATCCCATCCAGCGACGCAGCACCGGCAGTTGCTGGGATGGTATGTCCATCTGCCGAGAGTAGACGGCTTTGGCGATGCTGCCCGAGACGACCACCAAGTCGAGGCCGCCTTGTTCCAGTTCCGAAATGGCCACCGCGGCGCAGACCCGCCACAGCAGAGAAGGATGAGGCTCGTGTGTCGCCGCCGCTGGAGTCCTCGGCCGCAGCCTCGTGAGCGTCAGGTCAGGCGGAGCGCTCCGGCCGGGAGCGGCAGCCAGTTCTGCGGTCCGGCCGGTTCAGCGCCGGAAGGTTGCATCGAAGGCGCCCGGGCAAGGTGCAGCACATGGCATTAGAAGAGGATCTGCAGGCAGCCAGGAAACTCCTCTCCCAGATCGATGAGGTTGGCCGGGACTCCGGCCGCGAACCACTACGGGCGGCCCTGCGCTGGCTCACCCGAGGCCGGCTCGGGCGTCGGTATGGCCCCTATGCGGCTCCTGAGCTCGGCACGCCTTGGCAGGACACTCCCTCGCCCCTGCGCTCCACGTGGCGCTGCCGCAGCGCCTACCTCAACGGTGAACCTGTCTTCGAAGTCGACTACCGGATTTGCAGCCGCTGCCGCGTCGGCTGGGTGGAGGAGCCGCACACCCACGAGGCCTACCAACGACTCGGCCTGGCCGCCGCCGGCCTCGCCCGGCTGCGTACCGAACACCCAGACCTCGCCTGGCACACCCTCGGCGGCCACATGCACGCCGCCAAACCCTTCTGGACGGCCGTCGGAACCGGCGTCGCCGGCGCCTACCACCAACGCAGGCTATGTGATCACCTCAACCCCACACGCCGCTGAGAACTGCCCCGGGCCCTGCCAACCGGTCTCTTCGCGGACGTGAGCAGGGACGCGTAGGCGTGCCGTCTACAGGGTCCCCGGGCCCGGGTCGCAGGGCTTCATCCCTGACTCGATCATCAGCGACAGGATGTGGTCAGCGTCGGGTTCCGTCATTTGCAGGTTCGAGGAGCGTCTCTGCCCGGGGCATCTCACCTTGCACTCGTACCCGCCGCCGTCGATCTCGGTGACGGACACGCACATGTGCATCGGCCAGTCACAGTCACGAACGCCACGTTCGAGATGAAGATGGCGGCGCAGTGCGGCGAGCCGGTGGTGCGGTGGCAGGGTGCGGTGGGTACGGCAGCCGTTGCAGTTCAGGAGGTGCTGCACGCTGCCTTGGCGGGCGAGGAACTCCTTGCCTTGGCCTTCCATGGTGTTGCAGCTGCCGCACAGGGGCCCTTCTCCAAACTAACTCCGTCTGCCGCCTTACTACTATGACTTCGCATGACCGACACCGAGATCGAGATCACCGCAGACCTGGTCCGCGACCTGCTGCGGGAGCAACATCCAGACCTTGCAAGGCTGGCCATCCGCGAGGTGGCGGGCGGCTGGGGCAACCAAATGTGGCGCCTCGGGGACGAGTTGGCCGTGCGCATGCAGCGCATGGCCCCCACCCCGGAGCTCCAGCTCAAGGAGCGCCGATGGCTGCCTGTCTTGGCCCCGCGTCTGCCGCTCCCGGTGCCGACCCCGGTGCGGTCCGGTGAACCGTCTGCGCGCTTCCCCAAGCACTGGACCGTGATGACGTGGGTTCCCGGCGAGCCGCTGGACTGCACCTCGATCAGCCGCAGTGACCACGCGGCCGACACTCTGGCGGGTTTCCTCAGGGCGCTCCATGTGGAGGCGCCCGCCGAGGCGCCCACCATGTCGGACCGCGGCGCTCACCCTAAGGAGTGCACGGCCGACTTCGAGGAGTTCTTGCAGGGCATTGCCCCCGGCGGCATTGCCGCCGACGTTCGGGCTGTCCGGGACGTCTGGGACGATGCCGTTGCGGCCCCCGAGTGGGCGGGCCCGCCGGTATGGCTGCACGGTGACCTCCATCCCGCGAATGTCGTCGTCTCGGACGGGACGCTCTCGGGCGTGATCGATTTCGATGCCCTGTTCGCCGGGGATCCGGCGTGGGACCTCGCGGCCGCATGGGTGCTCCTTCCCTCGGGCGCCGCCTCTCGGTTCTTCGACGTGTACGCGCATGCGGACGAGGCGACGATCCGGCGTGCCCGCGGGCTGGCCGCCATGAAGAGCCTCTTCCTCATCCTTATGGGCCAGGCCGGAGATCGGAGCCTTCCGGGCGGCAAGCCGACGTGGGGGCCCGCTGGCCGGGCAGCGCTCGATCGTGTTCTGAAGGGCGTTTGATGCACGCTTCTTTGAATCGGTTCTCGATCTTGGTTGAGGACCATGCGGCAGTCCACCCTCGTGGATTCATCGATCACCACGCATGGTGGGGATGCCAAGGTCCACGGCCGTATGCTGCCCGTGACCCCGATCGAGCTGGCTGAGCTTCTCCTCGGCACCAGCCAGGCTGACCTGGAGACCCTGCTTGGCGAGGAAGGCAGCCTTCGCCTCCGGCGACATCCTGCGGTACTCCACGCCGACCTCCAGTGAGCATGGCATGACGATGCGTCACCACGATCGCAGCTGGCACCGACAGCGCGGCCAGTGCGCCGGCCAACCGCAGGGACGCCCGGTGTGCCGCTGCGCTCCGCATCGGATGGCTGACCACCTGGCCCGGTGGGTAGGGCTGGGGACTGGCCCGGATCGGCCGGGCATCACCAGGAGGGGAGCACTTCGTGAACTTCGGTCGCAACACCGCCGCGCAGCCTGAGCCGGATGGAGAGCCGCAGGGCTTGCTCACCACCGCCCCGCGTCCGGGTGCGGCCGCGGCCTTCCAGGGCGCCGAGCTGATCGGTCGCTTCGCCGTATTGTCCTGGGACACCGCGGTCGGCCGGGTCGCCATGGGCTACGCGCTCTCCCCGGCCTACTCCTCGCCCAGGGCGCTGCTCGCAGCCCGGTGGGAGAAGTACGGCCGAAAGGCTGCCGAGCACTACCAGGCGGTCGTCGTCAGCGACAGCGTGTGGGGATTGGACGCCCCGCACCTGGAAGCCTGCGACCTGCTGCCCGAGGACACCGGCAGGCCCTACAAGCCGTCCTGGGCGCAGCTGGCCAGGCTGTTCGGCACGGAGGTGCCGTACTGGCACGGCTCGCTGCGCGACGAGAAGGCGATCCTGGCCTGGAGGCCGGGCGCGGCGGCGGCGGTGGTTGCCGCGCAGTACCCGCAGACCCGGGCGGCGGAGGATGCGCTGCTGCGCCTGGCGGCGTACGAGCCGGACGGTTCCCCGGCCGGTCAGGTGTGCCTGTGGCTGGCCCGCGAGGTACACCGCCGCGACACCGCCGCGGCGTTGAGCATGCTGAAGTCCATCCACGAGGACAAGTCTCCGTTCGACGGGTGCAAGGGCCTGGTCGTGGCGGCCCGCCCGGCGCCGCTGGGGCGCTAGCGCGAGCCGGAGCCGGCGGAGGTGATCCGGCGAGCCGGCTGGGCGCAGATCACCGAGCGGACCGACCAGCTGGCATACCAGGCGGCGTTGTACGCCCAGCGGTGGGACGGCGGCGCCGACTGGCCCTCAGGAGAGATCTGCGAGCTGTACCCGCAGAGCAGTGCGCCGGCGGCCGAGTTCGCCAAGCGCCTGGAGCCGGCACCCGTCGATCGGCCGTTGACGGTGCTGCAACGCTGGGTACTCTCCGACCGGGACGAAGGTGAGCTGCTGCACGACCCGGCGACCGGCTTGCCGGTCGTGCGGACCGAAAGTGCCCGCGGCCGGGTCACGCTCTTTGCGCCCGCCTCCCAGCGGCTGCCCACCACGTCGCGTCTCAGCGAGGTGATCTTCTCTTACGGCACAGTGTGGGTGCGCACCGACGACGGCGGCCTCTGGCTGGCGCCGCAGGTCCCCGGTGAGGGCCTGGGCTACAGCCAGGGCGGCGGCACCGGCGGTACGTCGGCCCTGGCCCAGCTGCTCAACCGTCTCCTGGACGACATCACCGCCCCTGCCGTCCGGTACGACCAGGACACTCCGCCCAAAGGGCTGGTCAAGCTCGTCCGCAACGCGCCGGAGAACACGATGAGCGCCTTCTCTCGGGCCGACCTCGAGATGGCCCGCGCCGCAGGCTGACCTCTCCCGGCCGCCACGATCGAGGCCGTGCAACCGGTCGGCGCCGGTCGCGGCCCGATGTCCGACCTGTCCGGCGTCGGGCCGCGACTACGAGCGGCCTGGACCGCTTCCTGCTGCGCGGCGACGGGACGTCATCCCGGCGCAGCGCAGCAGGCGGTTATGGCTGACGCAGCCGGTCAGACGCCGCGATCCAGGCCAGGAGCCTTTCAGTCGTGGTACCGCTGGGCTTGTTCCGCCTCACGCTCAAAAATGACGAAGGCGCCGGTGAGGATCGCACGATCCTGCGCGTCGAACCGCTGATCAGCCCTGGCGAGGTCGTAGATCCGCTCGGCGGTCAGGTACACGACGTGCACAGTCCCGCGTGTCCAGTGGACGCCATCGGCCTGCCATGCCCGCTCGGTCAACTCCCGCAGTGCCTCGCTCACACCGGCCGGCGTGGCCAGGTCGAACCGCTTTCGCAGGCTCAGCACCAGTTCCTCATCGACGTCGCAGCACGCGATGTCTTCTTCCGGCTCGATGGCCAGGGTGCGGGCCAGCGTCCTCACCAGGCTGAAGGCCTCCTCCATAAGGGTGGCGCAGGCCAGCCAGTGTTCATCTGCGCCGGATGGCATCCGGGCGGCCTGGGCGAGCAAGGAGGCGGCGGCCCGGGCGGTGTTCGCGGCCGGGGTGTCGGGGCCTTCGGCGGCCGGTTCCGCCAGCGAACCTTTCAGATCGCGGATGGCGTCGGCGGCCATCTTCGGCTCGAAGCCGTTGAGAGCGCCGCTGATCGCGTCTGCGAAGTCGCTGCGCTCCGCCCCTTCGGCGATGACCGCCAGGAGCAGGGCCGCGGCCCGCAGAACCTCGCGGTCGTCGCGGAGATAGTCACCATCGATGTGCGCGTCGAGGGCGGCGCTGGTCTGATCCTCGATGCGCTGCAGCTGCCGCATCACGGCCGCCGGGATCCTCCGCCCGCAGTGGGATGCCTCGTTGGCGACGTTGGAGAAGCCGAGCAGGCGGGTGCGCTCTTCCGCCCATTCGGCGATGCCGATCAGCCGCCGGGCGTCGGCGGTGAGTCCGGCCGACCGCAGCGCGGCGGCGAGGGTCCGGATCTGCAGGTTCTGCTCGCCGGCCTGGGTCTGAGCGCGCAGGGCGGTGGTGTACTTCCCGCCGGTCGACGCCTGCAGGGCGCGGGCCTTCTTACCGGTGGTGGGCTGCTTCTTGGGCATCGCTCGTCTCTCTCCGGACAGCCCGCGCCTGTCCGCAGAGGATGCGTGCGGAAGGTGAGCGGGCCCCCGGAGACCTTGGCCGACGCAGCCGTCCCAGCGCGGGCAGGACGGCAACGGCGAACGGCGTGCGCTTCGTGCCGCTGACACCGTATCGGATCCTGCGGCGCGGCGGGTCAGCAGGCGTCATGATGCTCGGCCTCGGTGGCCCGGGGCGCGGTACTCGTGGCCGGGCTGCGGGCTGCGGGCCGGGGTCGGGATGTCGTGGTCGGCTCCGTAGACCCGGCCTCGCATCAGCGCCTCGTCGTCCATGACGCCAGCTTCCCAGTCGGCGCCGACAGTGAAGCGACATCCCGAGGCCTGGTAGCGCCGGTCGGCAACGGGCACGGCCAGCGGATCGATATGACGGTGGAGGAGCCGGACCGGGTCGTGGGCGTCACCGGCTCCGGCCGGGGGCCCGTTCTCTCGCAACAGGGAGCCTGCGGCTTGCAGACGGTGACGGCGGCCACCGTTCCACAGGCCTTGACCGTGACGCGTTTGGGCTGCCGCCGAGCGGACGGATGCGAGATCCGCGCAATTCCGGCCCAAGGTGCAGGAACAGTGACGAAACGTGGATCCAGAGCCTCGGGCCACGCCCCTGCCGTAGGTTCGTGATTCGCCTCGCGGCGGGCTGCGGCCCGGCCTGCGCGGACCTGTGCCACAACGTTCGCGG
Organism: Streptomyces sp. CBMA123; assembly: GCF_014596465.1. Lineage (GTDB taxonomy): Bacteria > Actinomycetota > Actinomycetes > Streptomycetales > Streptomycetaceae > Kitasatospora. Next base: position 31,512 of record NZ_MECK01000632.1, read on the forward strand.
ACCGTCTTCGGGCTCTGCACGGCGAAGGGAAGTCCATGTGCGCGAGGGTGTGAACGAGCGGCGGCTGCGGGAGCTGATGGCATCCGCCGCCGCGGGCCGCCGCGGGCTCGTGCTGGTCGAGGGGGAGGCCGGCATGGGCAGGACCACGTTCGTCCGCCGCCTGCTGAGCCTGCCGGAGGCCGCACGTACCGCTGCCGTGGTGCTACGGGTCTCCGCCGGCGGCGCCGCGGTCGCATGGGAGCCGGGCACGGCCACGCCGGCACCCGATCCCGGCCGATCGGCGCCGGCCGCGGTCGAGGAGTGGGGCGGGTTCCTCGCTGCCCGGCCCAGCGGACTGCTGGTCGTCGAGGACGTCCACCACGCGGATCCGTCCCAGCGCCGGGCACTGCGCCGGCTGCTGGAGCACCCGCCGGCGGACCTGTGCACCGTGCTGACCTACCGGCCGGAGGAACTCCCCGAACCCGGGCTGGCGTTGGGCGCCACGGTGGACTACCCGCCCGACCTGACCGTGGTCCGGGTCCGGCTCGAACCCTTGGACGTAAGCGAGATACGCCGCCTGGCCGAACAGGCCCTCGGTGGCCCCTGCCCGCCGCACCTCGCCGCCCGACTCCATCACTGCTCCGGCGGAACTCCCCAGGTCGTGGCCGACGTGCTGGCAGACCTCGCGCAGACGCCGGACCGTACCGCCGCCCCGGCACCCCCAGTTCGGTTAGCCGAGCTGGCCTTGGGCCGCACCGCGGCCCTGCCCCCCGCCCAGCGCCGCATCGTGTGGGCCGCGGCGGTCCTCGAAGACCCTGCCTGCGCCGCAGAGTTGTCCCAGATCGCCGGACTGCCTGGCGCCCGCGGACGGACTGCGCTGCTGGCCGCGGTGCGCACTGCCGCCCTGCACCAACTCGGCCCCGACCGCTACGGGTTCCGCGTCCCGCTGGCCGCGACAGCCGTCCGCTGCGCCATCCCCGGGCCGACACGGGAGGAGCTGCACTGCCGCGCCGCTGAGCTCCTGGCCCGTCGGCAGCCGGTTCCGTGGGCCCGGATGGCCGGCCACCACCACGCCGCCGGCCAGGCGGCCGACTGGCTGGACAGCCTGGCCAAGGCTGCGGAGGAGGCGGCCGGGACCGGCGCCCACCAGATTGCCATCGCCCTCGTCGAGGAGGCCCTCGCCGAGCCGAGCGCGCCCGGAGCGGTCCGGGCCCGACTCGGCGCGATCCTGGCCCGCAGCGCGGTGGCCGGACTCAGCTCGGAGCAGACAGCCGCGATGCTGCGCCAGGTGGTCGCCGACTGCGCGTTGCCCCGGATGATCCGCGGGGAGATCCGGCTCAGCCTCGGGCTGCTGCTGCTCAACCACCTCGACCGCAGCGCCGAAGCCCGCGGTGAACTCGTCCTGGCTAGCGACGAGTTGTCCGACCGTCCCGAGCAGGCGGCGCGCGCCCTCGCCGCCCTCGCCTCGCCCCACCTGCCGGGTAGTTCGGCCGAGGAGAACCGTGCCTGGCTGGACCAGGCCGAAGCCGCCGTCGTCCGGACCGGCGACCCGGCCGCCCGAACAGCCATCCTGGCCAGCCGGATCCCGCTCCTGATGTCCATGGGCGACCCGGACGTCTGGCGGCTCCTGGCGGACCTGCCACGGACCAGCGACGACCCACGGCACCTCTACCAGTGCGCCCGCGCCCTGTGCAACGCGGCCGACGGCGCGTTCTGGCAGGGCCGCTACGACCGGTCGGCCGACCTGCTAGGCGAGGCCCTGGATCTGGCGGCACAGAGCGGCGCACCGCACGTCGACAAGGTCGTACGGTTGGGCTCGGCGGTGCTGGACTGGGCCACCGGCCGCTGGTCCGGCCTGCCCGACCGGGTCCGGGCGCTGATGGCGGACGCCGACCGGATGCCGTGCATCGTCAACGAGGCCCAGCTGGTCCTGGGCGTCATCGCGCTCGCCAAGGGCGACTGGAAACAGTTCGGTGTCTCCTTCACCGGGCCGGAGCCGCCGGATCGCGAGATCCCGCATCGCGCGGTGTCCGCCGGGGCCCGGATCCGGCTCGCGCTGGCCCGCGACGAGACCGCCGAGGCCGCCGAACAGGCGGCCGCGATCTGGGCCACGCTGCGCACCAAAGGCGTGTGGGCGTGGGCGGCCCACGCGGCGCCGTGGGCGGTGGAGGCCACGATCCGCGCCGACCGGCCGCACCTGGCCCGCGCCATGGTGGCCGAACTGGCGGCCGGACTCGAGGGCCGCGACATCCCGTTCGCGCACGCGGCCCTCGAATGGTGCCAGGGCCTGCTCGCCGAATCGGACGGCGACCCGAGTACCACCGTGACCCACTACCGTCAGGCCAGAGCCGCCTATCGCGCCCTGCCCCGCCCACACGAGGCCGCACTGCTCGCCGAGTACGCCGGCCGCGCCGCCCTCGCAGCCGATCCCCTCTGCCCCGCCGGGGCCGACGAACTTCTCTCGGCGGCAGCGGAGTTGGACGAACTCGGCGCATCCTGGGACGCCGCCCGGGTGCGCGCGCTGCTGCGCCGCACGACGGCCGAGCGCCGCCCGCCGGGCCGCCCGTCCTACGGCGAGCAGCTCTCGCCCCGGGAGAAGGAGGTCGCGGCACTGGCCGCGACCGGCATGACGAACCGCGAGATCGCCACGCAGCTGCACCTGTCCCCGCGAACCGTCGAACACCACGTCGCCCGGGCCATGCGCAAACTGCGGATCGTCTCCCGGCTGGACCTCGCCGGCACCGGGCAGGACTGACACGTCGCCCCCGATCGGCGGCCCCAGGGCCGCTCGGGCCGTCGCCCCGACGCACGGACGCGGCCCCTTCCCGGTCGGTGAACGCCGGGAAGGGGCCGCGGTGTCGGTCAGCCCTGGACGAGCTTGCCCATGGCGTGGACCTCGTCGACGTCGCCGGTATCGAAGAAGCTCCACGGCACGGTGACAAAGCCGCCGGCGCCCCAGCCGGTGCCCCAGCTGTTCTCGATCTTCACGCCCTTGGCGTTGTAGCCGACGACGGTGACCTCGTGGCCGCCGACCACCGGATCACTGGCGGAATCGCCCGGAAGGTAGCTGTAGTTGGAGGCAGCTCGCGAGTTCAGGTCCATGAAACTCTGGCGCACGCTCATTCCGATCGGCACGGGCATGCCCTGGGATATCGCGCTCTCGATCGCGGCCTTGGCCGCGCTGCCCTGGGCGGGCAGCGACTTGTAGCCGGACAGCTTGAATTTCGCCGCGTTCGCGCGTTCCTTGGCGTCCGGCTGGGTGCGGTAGTCGAAATCGCCCTGCCAGTAGTCGCGCCTGGTGTCGATGCCCTGCTTCTTCTCCATCGACAGGACGTCGTCCGTGCCGGTGCCCTCGTCATGGCCCCCGGTGACCTGCGAGTAGATGTACATCGGTGCCATCGGTGCGCCGCCGATCCCCTGCTCGTGCATCAGGATGCCGTAACCGGTGTAGCCGGTGGCCCAGGTCACGCACGAGTTGACCTCGCCCTGGTCACCCGGCACCGGCGCGTACCGGGTCAGATCCGCGCTGGCCGGTACCGCAGCCAGCTGCGCGAGCGGCGCCTGGGCGCTGCTTCCGGCCTCCTGGTCGACGGCCGCCGGGTGCATCGCGGACGCGGGGATGAAGCCCAGGCCGTGCCGCTGGTGGTGCTGAGGTGCCTGCCCGGGGGCGGCATCGGCGGCACTGGCCGTGACTGCGGGAATCAGGCAGGACAATGCCAGTGCCGAGGCGATCCCGGCCGTCTTCTTGATGCGCACTATTTCTGCTCCTCGATCTCTGGAAACCGTCAGGACGGCGAATTCTTCCGGCCGCACCCGGATATCCGTTGGCCCGCCATGGCATCGGCAGACAACGAAGACTGAGTGGGAATCACCCGGATTCCCGGCTCGTTGAACCGGGCTGTCCGTCCCGAGCAGAAGCAAAGCAAGTGCCCGGATTCCAGGTCAACGAGGGGACCTACCTATTAATCGGGCGAATTCACGTGCCGCCGGGCCGGAAACCTTTGCCGCGCCAACCGGCCCACGCCGTTCTGCCAGCGCCTTTCCCCGAGCCGGCTACGACCCGGACGGAGCCGCATAGCTTCGCCCACGCGTCCCGCCGCCCGGCATCCGCCGGATTCCTGGGTATGGGTAGCGAACCGGAAGGCTCTCGCGAACCACCTGGCGAGTCCTCAGCTCGCCGCCGTGGCCTCGGTGAGCGACCGGTCGAAGGGCGGCAAGGGGCCGGAGGCCTGGCGGTCCCCGCCGTGCTCGGCCATGACGGGATCCTCCACACGGTCCCCCGGCCCCTGTTGCCGCTGTCTCAGGCCCCGTTGACGGATCTGGCGGTGAGCGCAACGTGAGGTGAGACCGCCCCGCTCGTGTCCGGCTTCGTCAGAGCGACCTGCCCGCGTCAACCTCTCGGATCCGAGAGCGTTTAGGAAGGCCAGAGCCTCGGCGTCAGGGGATCCCGGCGGCGCGCTGTAGAGCACGAGGTACTGGTCGCGGTCCGTGAGCGTGAGCGGGCAGCAGTCGAACTGCCAGGTGGGGGTGAGTCTGCATGCCGCCTCCGACACCGCGTCCGTGCCGGTCTCCTGGCGCCTGTTCGTTCCCGCCGAGTGGCAGAAGGCGAGCCATCTCCAGGCCTTCAGGCTCGCGGTGGCGACCGGCCCGGTGGCGGCAGCGGCACGGGACGCCAGCCCGCCGGAGGCGGATACTGCGGGACGGAGGGCAGGGGTCCTGGTCATGCGGCACCGGTGAGGGGCATCGGCTGGCGGGTCGGGCCCAGCGGGACGGCGCGGAGCGCTTTGTCGTGGAGGGCACGGCGTCGTCATCGTCGCGCGCCTGCGGCGCACCACCCACGCGCGCAGCCGCGTCGATGAGGCCTTCACGGTCTTCACCGCCGTCGTGTTCGGCGTCCTGATCGCCGCCACCGCCTGGGGCCACGCCATCCTCCAGCTCGTCGGCATCGCCGTCGACGCCACACACTGACCCCGCCAGGCACTCTTCCGGGCAAGCCGTCCTCGAACAGCGCCCGCGGCTCCGTCCGGCTCTGGGGTGATCAGTCCTCCGGAAGGGTCACCAGGATCTGGCCGTCCTCGTTGACGCCGTGGATGCCGATCCTGCCCCGGTCGAACTCCGCCCAGTCGCACCGTAGCCGGAACACCTTGTGCGGCGCGACTACCGCGACGTCGGCGCTGGCGGTGAAGTCGCCTGCTTCCAGGAGCAGCAGGACGGCCTGGCGGGCGTCGTGAGGGTCCCCGTCGATGACGCGGGCGAGGCGTTCGAGGCTGGTCGTGATCTCTTCTCGGCGCTGTCCCCGGGGCTCGAACAGGTTGATGATCTGGAAGGAATCGCCGGAGTAGGCCATGTCCATCCGCAACTTCCGCTGTACGGCGAGCTCTTCCTCGTCGAGGGGGAACACGTCGGCCGGCGCGGGCATGGGGAAAGCCGGGTGCAGGCGCAGTTGGCCTTCGGCGTCCTTGATCTCGTGGAGGACACCGGCGGCCACCAGCAGCGTGATCACGTCGTCGACCGTCTCCGCCGGTGGAAGACCGTAGTGGGCAGCGTAGCGGGCGGTGTCCGCCTTGTGACCCGGCAGCGCGGCCCGTTCGTCGTCGTCCAGGTCGTCGCCTTCGTCCCAGCACGAGTGCGCAAGGGCTCCGGACGGGTTGGAGGAGTTCCCCGCAAACGGGCGCAAGACCTCCTCGCGGCGATCGGCATCGAGCCGGACGCCGAGCTGGTGGCCGCGAAGGCCGCCGCCGCGGCGAAGCCGAAGCTGTCCCGTGCGGACCGGTTCCAGCTCCACTTGGCGGCGCTGGCCGAGTTCGTCGAGTGGGAGGGCCACGCCCGGGTTCCGCGCCCGTACAAGACCGGCGAAGGGCTGTCGCTGGGCGCCTGGCTCAACAACACCAAGGCCCGCCGGGACAAGCTGTCCGCCGAGCAGCTCGGGCAGCTGGAAGCCCTCGGAGTGGCCTGGTAGACGCGCCCTGGCCGGAGCCGGTGTCCCTTCCTTGCAAGCCCATCTGCGGCGCCCTGGACGCTGCGTGACCCTGACGCGTCAGAGCTGAATGAGGACGACGACGGCACCGTGGAGTGAGCAGTCGCCGGCATGGGATTGTCCGAACGTAGACGACCATCCCCGCTGTAGCCGATCCCGGCTCTCCCGCTCCCCGCCCCGCGGCAGGCAGCACAGGGTCGACGCCGAGGTTCGGTGGGTCGGCCCTGACATGGACGTGCGCGGTATGCCCTGCTCAGGCATACCGCGCACGTCCATGTCAGGGCTTCAGGCTTGGTCGTCGGCTGTGCGCTGTTCCGGGGCGGCCTTTGCGTGGAGTTCGGCCGGCGTGTCGTCCGGGGGCGCTGTGCGGGCCATTCGGTCTGCGGCGTCGGCCTCGGTGTCGGCGGCCTCCACGAGGTGGGTGACCCGGGAGCCGCTCGGGGGGTACTGCGTGACATAGGTGGAGTTCAGGTCGAAGGCCATGGCCTCCTCGGCTGCGACGATGCCGCCGTCGGCGCGCACGGACTCCAGCTCGTGGTGGGCGAACCACAGGGCGCCGGCCTTGTGCGGAGGCACCCTCAGCAAATGCCGCTTCGTCACCTCTTCGAAGGAGCTGACTTCCTGGCGGGACTCGTAGCCGAGCTCGATGGAAACGCTGACTGCGGTGCTGCCGCTGATGACTCCGAGATTGATGCCTCCACCTGTGGTGACTGAGACACCGGTGGTGATCTGGAAGGCTTCCGAGCGGGACTTCGAAACCCCGGTGGTGCGGTCCTCTCCCCACTCTTGCTCGGTGTCGGTCGTGTTGTTCAGGTGGTGGATCATCGCGAAGTTGTGCTTGCGGCGGAGCTTGTAGAACGGCGAGTTCGCGAACTGCCAGGCCGCGTTCCGGTCCTTGTCCGTGACCATCGTGTGCGGGACGGTGACCTCGTAGTCGATGACCTGCTGGGTGCTCACCGGCCTCGCGGGGGAGGTCATGACCGGGACGGCGGGCCCGGGCGCCTTCTTCACTTCCGCCGGCAGGTCCAGCACCCAGCACACCGGGGTCGGGGTGGGGCGGTCGTAGTGGGCGACGTAGGTGAAGCCGCCCACCGGGACGACCAGCCGTTCATCGGTGTCGCTGGAGGTCACGCGGGGAGGAACGATCGGCCACAGGGCGATGTCCTTGCCGGTGGAACCCGAGCCCCGGTCGTTCCACAGGTACTCCGGGCCGATCTCGGCCTGTCGAACGTAGGTGTGACCGTTGTACGTCTTGCGCACGCAGTAGATGATGTCGCGCGGCGGCTTCCCCTGGCCCTCGTAGAAGACATCGCTCAGCGCCACGTACCCCGCCGGGGGGATCGGGCGCCAGATCGTGCCGTAGTACGTCGACCCTGTTCCGCCCACAGCCACTCGAAGTCCACTGGCTCCTTCAGCATCTCGGCGCCGGCAACCGCGTCCTTCGCCACCAGCTGGTTGTACTGGGTGTCCGGGTTGCTGAAGTTGTGAATGACCAGCTGGCTGATCCGCCGGCGGTTAGTGTCGAAGCTCCCACCGATCAGGGCGTGGTGGAAGGCGATGTCCTTGCCTTTCGAATTGGTCTTGAGGTCGTTCCAGGCGAACCAGTACTGGTTCGAGAACGACAGCTGTAGTGCTCCGTAGCTCTTCGTACGGTCGACCATCGCTGTCTACCTCCCGTGTCCGCAGTGCACATGTACGTGCACATACTTGCCGCCCGGAGCCGTGCGCGTCCGACAACGGCCCACGAACGCTACGATCGACACACGATCGGCTCACCGAACTCGGAAGACAGCGGCGGAAAGCAGCCGCGAGGAGACCCAAAACCAGCACCTCCCCGCTCCCGGTCTCGACACGCCCGTGGCCTCGGCTCGCGCAACTGGCGCAAGGACATGCAGCTGAGCGTGATGCTCAAGGTGCCGCCGTCTGCTCGTCGTGGTCCCGGGACATGCGCATCACGGTGGTGGGCGAAGCCGAAGGTGTCGCGGGCGGACCGGTTCGGCGCCGGCCTGGCGGCGCTGGCGGCGTTCGTCGAACGGGAGGGTCATGCGCGCGTTCCGAGGTCCCACAAGGAGGACGGGACGTCGCTGGGCACCTGGTTGAACAACCAGAAGGCAAGGCGGGACAAGCTCAGCCCCGAGCAGCTCGGGCAGCTGGAGGCCCTGGGGGTGGCCTGGTAGGGCCGCCCCTGCCGAGGCCGGTGTCGGTGGTCGGCGCTAGGCTGCTGCGGCCCCGAGAAGGCACTGGAAGGCCGTCACCCTGCGGGGTGGCGGCCTTTCGGCGTTGCCGGTCGGCACCTTCGGCCGGGTGGCCGGTCGGGTCTACTCGGGCTCGCCAAGCGTCCAGCCGCTGACCGCTGAGATCGAGCCGCGCCAGGTCGGCAGGGTGTGGGTGGTGCGGCCGGAGCGGTAGGTGACGTCCCGCAGGTGAAGGAAGCGGCGATCAACCTCACGGCGGCGCCGGCCGTTCTCGGCGGCGTCGTCCAGGTGCCCGATCGCGTGACGTACTACCCGGCGCAGGGTGTCGTCGTGGTCGCCGAGCTGACGCAGGTGCAGGTACTCCCAGGTATCGGTGGAGACCAGCGTGCCGGTCACCAGCGCGCCGCCCAGGGCCAGGGTCACCACGATGTCCCTGGCCTCGATGTCCTCGTGCTCCGCGCCCAGGCGCAGCATCTCCAGGTGCGGGTCGAGCTGGGCGTCCGGCTGGAGCAGCATCCTCAAGGCCGGTTGGACCGCATCTTTCCACGACACCGCGCTGCTCCCCCGGCTCGCTGCATACCTGGGCCAAGTATGTCCTGCTGATGGGCCGGTGATGCTGAGATCAGCTGATCTGGCCACCCGCACCAGCGGGCTCGGGGTCCGTTGCCCGGCGGTACGCCGCCGGGGCCCTGAGAAAGCACTGGAAGGCCGTCACCGTGGGGTGGCGGCCTTCCGGCGTTTTGATCTATCTGGGCGGTCGGCGGTGGGCCGGCCGCCCAGGGCGGCACGCCGTTCGGGGTGGGGCCGCCATTTCCAGCGGATCGCTCAGGCTGGGTGGGTCACCCGGCAGGAACGGCCTGACGTTCGCTGTGCTTGTTGAGCAGGTCCAGCATCTTGTTGAACTCGTCAGTCGGCATCGTGTGGATCAGGTAGCGCGCCGCGGCGACACCATCCTCGTAGGGGAACAGCTTGGGCTGCTGTCCCCCTGTCGTTTCGGCCAGGTTGGCCTGTCCAGGAACGGCTGGTGCGCTCTCCAACGCTGCGTTGACAGGGAGTTCTCGCTCCGTGGAAGACGGTTCCGCCGACGCAGGCCGGGCCTGCTTCAGTCTGCGGCCGGCTTGGCATGCGGCAACGGCGTGTCGAGAGGTCGCTGAGAGCAGAGGACTATCAGAGTGATGACCGCGAGACTGAGCCGTCCCGCCCTCGGTGCGGGTCGTGGCCGCCGACACCGCGTCGCGACAGAGCGTCCGGGCTATCCGAGTGGACCCCCGCGCGGTGCCGACACCGCGCCGAAAAGGCAAGCTGGCGCTGATCCTCTCCCCCGCCCGTCCACTGACGAGAAGGCAGCATCTTGGCAACCGACTACGACGCTCCGCGCAACACCAGCGACGACTCCAGCGACGACAGCATCGAAGAACTGAAGAGCCGACGCGACGACAAGACAGGCTCTGCGGTCGACGTTGACGCCGAAGCCGTCGAAGGCATCGAGCTGCCCGGTGCCGACCTGTCAGGCGAAGAGCTCACCGTGCGGGTCGTACCTCCCCAACAGGACGAGTTCACCTGCATGACCTGCTTCCTGGTCCACCACCGCGCCCAGCTCGCCGGGGAGGACAAGAACGGGCAGCCCATCTGTCGCGACTGCGCCTCCAAGGCCTGAACAGCGACGGGTCGCCCCTGACTCACCGGTCCCTGGGCCCGTTTTCAAAGTCGGCGGTCTGGCCGGGGATCCGCGGTGGACCGCACATCGGCGTGGTCAGTGCGCGAGGCCATCGATCAGTTTGCCAAGCGTCGCGCTGATGGCCCGACCGTGGGAGGCGTCAGCCGGCCGGGGTCATGGCGCGGCTGCTCTGCTCGGCGGCCTGGTGGGGCTGTGGTGGGGCCGCCGTGGCGCAGGCCCTAGGCCTGCCCGTGGGCGGTGTGCGTTGGAAGCGCTGATGATGGCGGCCCCCGACTGGCTGCGTGCCTGCCGGGTGGTGGACGCGTCCTGGCAGGAGCGCTACGGGCCGCGAGCGGACGGCGGGCGCAGGGGCCCGGACAGACACCACCGGCGGGAGACGCCCGGGCCGCTGGCCCGGGCGTCACAGGGCGATGACGTGGAGGTCGACCAGGTCGAGCAGCGCCCGCAGGGCCGAGCTGGGCCGCCGGGTCGACGACGTGCCGAGATGCATGCTCCAGCGGAGCATGGTGCCGTGGACGTCCAGGACGTCCAAGACATGCAGGCCGGGGGTGCGGGCAACGACGAACGCGGGCAGGAAGGCGATGCCCAGACCGTGCCGGACCAGCGCCGCCCCCATGTCGATGTCGGGCACTTCCAGTGCCACCCGGCGTACGATGCCCGCCGCCGCGAACGCCCGGTCGACGACCTCGCGGTTGCCGTAGCCCGGCGGGAAGTCCACGAAGGGCTCCCGCGCGAGGTCCGCAAGTGCTACCGCCCCCCGCTGCGCGAGCGGATGGGCGGCGCTCACCACCAGGACGAGCGGCACGGTGGCCAGCTCCCGTGCGTCTATCCCGGCGGGCTTGTGCTCGGGGAGCGACAGGAAGGCCACGTCCAGGTCCCCGCCGAGCAGCGCGTGCGCCAGTCCCGCTGATCCGGTCGTCGCCAGCCGCAGCCGGACGTCGATCGCCGGATGCCGCGCGTGCAGCTGCCCGAGGAGCGCAGGCAGGTCCACCACCTCGACCGAGGCCATGGCGCCCACGTTCACCGTGCCTCGCAGCGTGTCCTGTGCGGCGCGCACGGCGTCCTGGGCCGCCTGGGCGGCGTGCAGGGTGGCCCGAGCCTCCGGCAGCAGCGCCGCGCCCGCCCCGGTGAGCCGGACCTGCTGCGACGTGCGCTCGAACAGCGCGCAGCCGAGCTCGCGCTCCAGGGAGCGGATCGCGGCGGACACCCCCGACTGCACCACGTGCAGCCGACGGGCGGCACGCGTGAAACTCAGCTCCTCGGCGACCGCGATGAAGTGCTCCAGCTGACGTAGCTCCATACGGGGAGTATCACTCGCATTGCTCGAGCCCAGCAAAAACATTCGTTGGCACTGATCCTGGCTGGTGAGGAGGATGAAAAACGCATCCACTGCCGCCCGAGGAGGGGTACCCCTGTCTGCCGTACCGACGCCGCTGAGCTGTCCCCCAGCCGACGCTCCCGGCGACCCGACCCGCCGGATCCCAGCACTTGCTCCCGCCGACCTGCCGCCCCGAGCCCCCGCCGGGCGCCGTGCCTCGCACGCGACCGGCTTCTGGTTCGTGGCGGTGGCCTTCACCGTGCTGATGGCCTTCGGCACCGCGCCGACCCCGCTGTGGCCGCTGTACGAGGCCCGGGACCACTTCGGCGCGACCACGGTCACGGTGGCGTACGCCTCGATGGTCGTGGGCGCAGCGGCCTCCTTCCTCGGACTGGGCCACCTGTCGGACCGGCTCGGCCGGCGGCGCATCATCGTCCCGGCACTGCTGGTCGGCATCGTCGCGTCGGTCGTACTGATCGTGTGGCGGGACCTGCCGGGGCTGATCACAGGCAGGATCCTGAACGGTGTCGGACTGGGGCTGATGGCCTCGACCGCGACGACGTACCTGCACGACCTCCACCACGAGGCCCGTCCGGAACGGACGGGTTCGGTGCTGCCCGGCATCGTGGCCACCGCCGCCAACCTCGGCGGCCTGGCCTCAGGGCCCCTGGTCGCGGGAGCCGCCGCGGAATGGCTTCCCACGCCCCTGATCACCACCCAGGCGATCTTCACGCTCGCCATGGCAGTGTGCCTGGCGCTGGTCTTGTCGACCCCGGAGACCGTGGACTTGGAGCTGCCCGCGGCCGAACCGCCCAGCAGGTTCGTCCTGCGCCCCGGCGGCCGGCGGACGTTCTGCGCGGCCGGCGCGTTGGGTGCCTTCGCCTTCGCGATCCTCGGCCTGATCTCCTCCCTCGGGGCGAGCGTGCTCCACGGCACCCTGCACACCGACTCGCACCTCGTGGTCGGCCTGGCGGCCTTCCTCATGTTCGGTTCCGCGGCGGCCGCCCAACTGGTGCTGGGCCGCCTCCCACTGCCCCGGGTCCTGACCGTGGGGGCGGTGGTCTTCCCGGTCGGCCTAGTCCTGTGCGCCGTCACCCTCTACCACCCGGCGCTCTGGCACTACCTGGTCGCCGTGTCCCTGTCCGGCGCCGGCTCCGGGCTGCTGTTCAAGGGAGGGGTCGAACGTGCCGTTTCAGTTGCCGCGCCCGCCTCACGCGCGGGGGTCCTCGCCATGTTCTTCGTCGTCGCGTACCTGGGAATGGGCCTGCCGTCCGTCCTATTCAGCATCGCTCTGCGGTACTTCGCCGTGCAGACCGCGATGATCGGCTTCGCGGCGGTTCTCTCCTGCGGCGCCGTGGTGTCGGTCGCCGTCGCGTTGCGCGAACGCGCACTCCGTCCTGGCGCGCTCTCGGCGCAGTCCACTCGCCCCTCCTGACCTCCCTGCGGCCACGGGAGCGGTCGCTACGGTGCACTCCACCATCTGGAACCTGGCCGAGTCCGTGGAGTTCGAAGAGGACGGCGGTGACCAGCCGCAGGAGCGCGTTGTCGTTCGGGAAGACCTGGACGACGTCGGTGCGGCGTTTGATCTCGCGGTCGGCCGGGGCTGGACGGCAGTGACCACGAGCACCCACGGCTTGACGCCTCCGTGCGCCGTGGTGTTGCAGGGCCTCGCCGGCCAGGTCGAGCTCGTCGTGCTGCACACAGGCGAAGAGCCACACCGTGAGAGCGCCGACGTAGCCGAAATCGGGTGGCGACTCTGCGCATTCGACGTGAACCACAGACGACCCGGGTGCCACGGCTTGCCGTGCATGGGGCGAATCAGCATGTGTGAGCGGGTCCGGGCGTGGAAACCCGAGGTGTCCCGACTCCAGGGAGGCGTCGCCGTCGGCCGTCCCGGCATCCGCAGAGCGGCCCAGCCTCCGCCGCCCGGCCCACCCACTGCGGCGCTGCTGACACCACTCCCACAGGAGTTCCAGCGAGGCGTCAGCCGGTCCCGCCCAGCACGATCCTCCACACTCGGGTCGCCACCTGGAGGTTCAGCCGGTCCTCGACGTTCGCGAGGTCATTGCCGCTGATGTCGCGGATGCGCTGGAGCCGGTAGCGCAGCGTGCTGCGGTGGATCGCGAGGGAGTCGGCGGTCTCGTCGTAGTTGCCGCCGCAGTCGAAGTACCGGGACAGGGTCTCCACCAAGGTCGCGTGGTGCCGGGAGTCGTACTCGATAAGCTGCCCGAGCCACTCCTGCACGAATGTCTCCAGTTCCCGGTAGTCGCTGCCAGGTCCCAGGATGCGGTAGAGGCCGAGTTCGTCGAAGAACGACGTGCCGTAGTGCTCGCGGCAGTGGCGGCGCACCTCCAGGGCGCGCTGCGCCTCCTCGTAGCGGCGGGGGATGTCACTCACGGAGTCGCAAGGGGTGCTCACTCCGATCGTCCCGGACCGTGTCCCGGTCTCGCGGGCGAGCGCCTCGTACAACGCGCGGGCGTGCGGCCTGTCGTCGGCGATAAGAACGACGTGGTCGGAACGTCGGGTCAGCAGCGAGCGCAGCGATTCCTTTCCTCCCTTTTTCTCGAGTTCTCCGGTCGGCTATTTCCGGTGTTCTGGCCGGGCCGGGGCTACAGCGGGGTCTCAGCCAGCCGTGTGCACCCACAGTCACCATCCGGCGCAGCGCCGCCGCCCGCCCGGTCCCGCGCGACTGTCATGGCAAGTGGTCCAGACAACACGGTATGAGAGGCCATTCCACGCCCACCACAACCAACAGGTCACACCCGACGGCCCTTCGCCGGGTAGAGCTTGGCGTGCAGTAGCCGGTCTTCCCACCAGGGGTCATCCGGGGTGGAGACCAGTGCGGCCACCAGCCCGCGCTTGGTCGGGACCGGCAACACCAACGGGCCCAGTCGCTTCTCCTGCGCTGGGATGGTCAGAAGGGCGGGTTGTCAGGATCGCCGTCGCCGAGAGGCCAGGCGGAGCTAGGGAGGTACGGGCTGCGGTCGTCGTCGCCAGGCCGGGCAAAGCCGGTGGTGTCGTGGCCCCACGCGGTCAGGGCATCAAGGGCCTGCCAACGACGCCACCGTGTGTCGCAGACGAGCAGGAGGCGTCGGGCGCGGTCGGCCAGGCTGTCACGGCGCTCGGCCAGGCCGGGGTGTTCCGCGAACACCAGAGCGGCACACAGCGCCTCCTCCGCGACGACGGTGTCGCGGTCGTCGAGGAACGGCTCGACGGCCTGGAACAGCACCGGCCTCAGGGCCCGCACGGCCACCATCGGCGGGTAGCCCTCCAGGAAGTCCTCCTCGGAGTACCGCTGATGGGCCGCCACGCAGGCGTCGTCGCTGTCGTAGGCGACACTGGCCAGCCAGCCCAGCAGCAGAGCACACACCCTGTCCGCCGCCCCGCGGTGGTGCTCGGCACGGCGGGCCAGGACCGCGGCGACACACAGCGCGACCGGCGCGGTCGCCTCGTAGATCGTGTTCTGGTGCTGCACCGGCTCCAGGGCGTTGAGGGCCTGCCGGGTTTCCTTCACGGTCACGTCCGGGCCCAATAGCGGGGCCAGTACCCGGGGAATCCATTCAGCGGTTCCATACGCGGTGCTCAACACGGGCCAAGCCGTGCCCCGCAACACCACCCACGAATCCGGCAGAACATCAGGGACAGGCCCGGCAGAACCGGCATACGCGCCAGAAGTCGTCGTCACCCGCCGACCCTAGAACCCAGCACCGACACCCGGCCCGGCCGAGCCGGCCGCCCACCCGACCGGCGACTCGCAGCACCGCGCTTCGGACTGAGGGAGCACATTCGTGCACGGGGATCTGGAGACCGACCACGACGTTCTGGTCACGCTTCACCGCTTCACGCTGGCGACCGCCGAGCAGCTCCACCAGCTGCACGGCGGCACCGCCCTGATCAAGCAGACCCAGAAGCGGCTGACTCGCCTGCACGCCGATGGCCTGGCCGAGTTCGTGACCCTGCCGCAGGCCGACCAGGCGAAGGCCTGGCACCTCACCGCCCAGGGCGCAGCGGTGGCGGCTACCTTCCCCGAGGCCCGTCGCCCGAGCGCCCAGGCGCTGGACGGCGAGCAGCTCGCCGTGCGGCACGGGCGCGAGCACCTGCTCGACGTCGGCCGGATCCACGCCGCCTTCGTCGCCGACGCCCGCACCCGCGGCGAGGGCTGCGGCCCGCTCGACCTCCTCCCCGCCCCGGAGCTGCCGGTCGAGGGCGGCAGTGTGTACCGGCCCGCCGCCGAACTCGTCCTCGTCTCGGGTGAAGGGGGTGGGGTGCTGGGCGAGGGCGGCGTGCAGCGTCGCGCCTGCCTGCCAGGCCTCGGCGTGGACGACAGGCTCCGGCAGGTCACCGCCCGGGCGGGCGCCGAGGACGACCCGGCCGTCGACCAGGGCCACCCAGCCGTCCAGGCCGTCGACGTCGCGCTCCGTCCAGCCGCGGGCAAGTCCGGCGCCCTGGTGGAGAGTGCGGATTCCGTCGTGCCCGCTCCAGCGCAGCCACACCGAACCACGCACCAGCGGGGAGTCGAGGATCGGACGGCCCAGATCCCGGTCGGCGGGCGCGGGGCGGCTGCTGCCCGAGGCCAGTCACAACCGGTCGGGCGCGGCGGCGGGATCCGGGTCGGGGCGGGTGGTGTCGGTGGTCATCGTGCGGTGCCTCCGGAAGTCGGCCGTCCTTGGCGCCAGGTCGTCGAAGCCGACGCGGTAAGCACTGGTGCGCTCACTCGGGTGATGGACTCAGCAGGGCTGCGGAATGCGAGCCAAACCAAGGAAACGCCCTCGGACAGGTGACATATCCCCACGACCGGCACGCGGGCCGGGCACTGTCGGACCATGCCCCGCCTGCCCGCCCTCGTCGCGCTCCTGGCCCTGCTCCCGGGCTGCACACCCGGCGAACACCCCGGGCCGGTGGCCCCCACCGTGCTGATCCCGTCGGGTACCGCCGGTACGCCCACCCAACTGCCCGACCGCGACTGGCCGATGTACCACCGTGACCCGCTGCACACCGGCGTCGCCCCCGGCGTACCGCCGGCCGGGCCGCTGGGCCGGGCCTGGTCGGCCCGGCTGGACGGCGCGGTGTACGGCCAGCCGCTGGTGGTCGGCGACCGGGTGCTGGCGGCCACCCAGAACAACACCGTGTACGCCCTCGCCCTGGCGACCGGCGCGGTGCTGTGGAGTCGTCACCTGGGCGAGCCCGCCCGGTCCGCCGAGCTGCCGTGCGGCAACATCGACCCGCTCGGCATCACCGGCACGCCCGTGTACGACCCCGCCACCGGCCTGCTCCTCGCCGTCGCCGAGCTCACCGGCGGCCGGCACCTCCTCGCCGGGCTGGACGCGGCGACCGGCGAGCTGCGGCTCCAACGGGAGGTCGAGCCGCCGCGCGGCGACCCGATCGCCCACCAGCAGCGCTCGGCCCTCGCGCTGCGGCAGGGCCGGGTGGTGATCGCGTACGGCGGTCTGTTCGGCGACTGCGGCAACTACGTCGGCAGCGTGCTGTCGGTCCCCGTCACGGGTGGTGGCCCGATCCTTTCCTACGCCGTGCCGACCACCCGCCAGGGCGGCAGCTGGGCCTCCGGCGGACCGGTGGTGGACGGGGAGCAGCTGTACGTCTCGGTGGGCAACGGCGCGGCCACCGGCGGCCCGTACGACGGCTCCGACTCGGTGCTCGCGCTCTCCCCGCAGCTGGAGCGCACCGACTTCTTCGCCCCCGCCGACTGGGCCGCCGACAACGCCGACGACCTCGACCTCGGCGCGCTCGCCCCGGTGCGGGTCGGCCGCTTCGTGCTCGCCGTCGGCAAGCGCGGCACGGCCTATGCCTTGGACGCCGAGCACCTCGGCGGTATCGGTGGCCGGCTCGCCGAGGCCCCGCTCTGCCCGGCGTACGGTGGCGCGGCCGTGGCCGGCAGCACGGTGTACGTCCCGTGTGACACAGCGCTCGCCCAGCTCACCGTCACCGACGACGGCTCGCTGCACTCCGGCTGGCGGGTACCCCTGGGCGCCGCCGGCTCGCCGGTCATCGGCGGCGGCGCGGTCTGGGTCGCCGACTACGGGCGCGGGCGGCTCTACGCCCTCGATCCGGCCACCGGCCGGATCCTCCAGCAGACCGCCACCGACCCGCTCCCGCACTTCGCCTCCCCGGTGCTGACCGGCAACCGGATCCTGCTCGGCACCACCACCGGCGTCACGGCCTTCGACGGAGCCTGACACGCCCGCCGCCGGCCAGGACGCTGACAACGTCGCGGCGCACGCTCGTCGTCGAGCCGTTCGGGTGGGCGGCACCAGTACGCCGTGCGATCGCCACTCGCGCCATCTCCACAGTTTTCAGTAGCCCGCTGCTCACAATGCTGCATAACGTCCCGGGCGTCGTCGGCCGGCCGCTCGCCCCTCGGCGGCCGCGACCGGCCTCCCAGCCGTCGCAAGGCGAGGAACGCCGCACCAGCGCCTGCCGACGGGTTTGGTGGTGGCGGTCGCGTGACCGGTCGCGTTGCCGATAGCCTGGCGCCGGCGAGCTGAGCGCCCATCCCGTTGTCGTGCGCCTATGCCGCGCGAGTCCCGGGAGAAGGTCCTACGGGATCCATGCCTCCGGACTTCATGAACCGTCGGATCCTCTTCTTCACCGGCCGATGGCGTGGGCACACAGTGCCGGTCTCCGAGGAGACGATCGTGACCAAGCGCAACACCGACCAGCAGCGCGCCCGGGAGCTCCAGCAGGCCGAGGGCATCAGCTATCACGCGGCGCTCAACCGAGTGCGGGAGACGCGGGAGAGCCAGCCGGCCGGGCCGGAGATCAACTCCAGCGTGGTGCTGACCGAGTCCACCCTCATCGCTCTCGCATCGGCCGGGGGCTCGCGGTGCATGGCCTGCCACAAGCCCATGGACTTCGACGGCTGGGCGCTGCGCCTGGCCGACGTGAGCGGTCGCGGCTACTTCGACCCCGTCCTGTGCCTCGGCTGCGCCACGGCGATCGGCAAGGCCGTCGCCCACCTTCCCGCGCACCCGGCTCCGGACCCCGACGACCTGGACACCCTCTTCATCCCGGCCGGCGCCGACGGGACCGTGGCGTACCTCTCGCCGGACCGCGTCCACCTGCTGTGCCTGCGCCACGCCCCCGCAGCCCCGGCCGGTGAAGAGGACCGGTACGAGCCCGTCACAGCGGAAGACCTCCAGGCCCTCGGCACCGGATTCCGCCCGGGCGGCGGCGGGCACCACTGCAGCATCTGCAACCTGCACGTCCTGGAGGTCTTGGACGCCTGACGGGCCCCGGGCCCGGACGCCAGGAGCGGGCCCGGCCTCCCGGCCCGGGGCCTGTCACACCCGTCCGGACGCACCTTCCGCCGCCCGCCCGGCAGGCCAAGGGTCTGTCAGAACTGCCTGCGGCGCACCCTGGTGCGGGCGGGCTGGGCCTGGTCAGTACCGCGCAGCGCGAAGGCCGCGGCGCGGGTGCGCTCCAGCCAGCTCATGACCTGGCGCAGCGTGGCGGGGTCGAGGTGCTGGGTGAGGTCGCGGACGGCCTGGTGGTCGTCGTCGGTCAGCGTGTAGAGGCCGGCGCGGTCGAGGGCGGTGTAGAGCGGCTGGGCAGTGGGGCCGGCGAGGCGGCGGTGGGCGGCGTCGGTGCTCTGGCGAGCCTGGCGGGCAGCCTCGCGGGCGCATTCGGCGACGTCCTGCTGGTGGCGCTCACGGCGCAGCGCCTGCTGGAGGGCGGTGTCGTGGTCGGGGTCGTAGCGCTCGGCCCGGGTTTCGGCGGTGTGGTCGCGGACGCGCTGCCACTCGGCGCAGGTGTCGGCCGCGGTGGCGAAGGCGGCCTCGTCTCCGGCGTCGGCGTGGCGGTCGGCGGCGCGCTCGTCGTCCCGGGCCCGGTGCAGGGCCTGCTGGAGGTTCTCCAGGGTCATCCCGGCCGCCCGGCGGCGGACCCGGCTGCGGACGCCGCCGAGCAGCCCGTGCTCCTGGTCGTCGGGCTCGTCCTCGCCCTCCTCGGCGAACGGGTCGTACTGGTCGGCGTTGGCGGGGTGCTGGGCGAGGGCGGCGTGCAGCGTCGCGCCGGCCTCCCATGCCTCGGCGTGCACGACGGGCTCCGGCACGGCGAGGCCCGGGCGGGCGCTGCGGACGATCCGGCCCTCGACCAGGGCCACCCAGCCGTCCAGGCCGTCGACGTCCTTCTCCACCCAGCCGCGGGCCAGGTCCGCGCCGTGGTGAAGGGTGCGGATGCCGTCATGCCGGGTCCAGCGCAGCCACATCGAGCCGCGCACCAACGGGGAGTCGAGGATCGGTCGGCCCAGGTCCCGGTCGGCGGGCGCGGGCCGGCTGCTGCACAGCGGCCAGCTCCAGCCGTTCGGGCGCGGCGGCGCGGGCCGGGTCGGGGCGGGTGGTGTCGGTCATCGCGCGGTGCCTCCGGAAGTCAGGAACGAGGTACGGGCGGCCGTCCCGGCCTGCTGGGCCGAGGCGGCGGGGTCTTGCGGGGAGGGTCAGCCGGTGACGGTCTCGGCATGCCGGGTGAGCGCGTCCAGGAGCGCGGTCTGGTGGTCGGTCAGCTTGCCGTCAGTGCGGGCCCCCGCCTGCTTGCGCAGCCAGGTGCCGGGCCGGAACGCGGGGTCGGCTTCGCCGCCGGTGCGGTTGGCCGGGCCGTCCAGGGTGCCGCCGGCGGCGAGGTAGGCAAGCAGGCGACGGTAGGAGCGGTTCCAGTCCGGCTCGAGGCGCCACAACTCGTCCAGGGCGTCGAGCTTCGCGACCTGGACGGTGGTGAGGCTGTCGGCCTTGCGCTGGCGGCGCATCCACGCGCCTCACCCAACTCGGCATGACTGGGAGTAACGGCCGATCTCCCCGGCGTGGATTCCGGGAAGTCCATACCCTGACGTTGCGGGGAGTCAACTGGTCTTGGCCGGCAGCGCGGGTGGCGGGGGCAGGTGCGGGAGGATCAGCGCCGCCAGCTGGCTGATGTCATTGGACGGCCCGCCTTGAAATCCCTTCAGCAGGACGGCCTTCACACGGACCCGATAGGGCCCGTCCACGATCTCCAGGTCTTCGTAGGTAAGGTCCGTCGTGGGGTGATAGGCCGAAGTAGCCATAGCGGTCATGCTGGATGGTGCCGTCAGTGCGTGGTACGAGGCTCCGAAGGGGACAATGGCGCGTTGATATTCAGTGATGTACGTTCTCGAGTTCAGGGATGCCTCGGCTGCCGAGCCGTAGTGGTAGACGTCCACGAGGATGGCCCAAGTGCCGCCACCCATGCCCAGTTGCTCCGGATTATCGCCCCACACATGCTCGGAATAGCCCTTGCCGCTCGACCCTTGCCAGTTGTGAGTGTCCGCGTAGTCCGACTCCGCGATCTCGTCGGTTCGCAGGCCAATGAACTGCGCGATGTCGATCTTCTGGAGCAGGTCCTTGGCTTGTGGGTCGGGCCGTGTGTGCTCGTCATTGATGACGATTCCGGTCGTCACGGTTGCCGCCACGGCAACAAGGCCCACGATGGCCTTCACCCACACCAAACGCCGCCGCTTCGGCTTGGACGCCGGGCTCCGAAGGATTCTGGTGGTCGGCTTTTCAGGGTCAGGGCGGCTTGTGTACTGCCTGACGCTCACCGTGGCGCCGAGTGCGACCAAGGCGTCCCTGGCAGCGACAGCGGTACCCCGATCGACCTTGCCCAGCACCTGCTGGGGTGCACTGGTGACGAGGGCCACGGCCTCCCTGGCACTCAGGGTAGTCAGGT
This sequence comes from Streptomyces sp. CBMA123, assembly GCF_014596465.1. Classification (GTDB taxonomy): domain Bacteria; phylum Actinomycetota; class Actinomycetes; order Streptomycetales; family Streptomycetaceae; genus Kitasatospora. The sequence goes on from NZ_MECK01000632.1 coordinate 52,352, forward strand.
CCATCACGACCCCGACGAGATCGAAGAGCTCGGCCGAGCCGACAGTCTTGAGGATGAGGTCGAACTCCGACGTGGGTTCGGTCCCCGGCGCCGTCATGGCGATCGCCTCGGCGACCGTGGGCCGTTCGCCGGGTTCCTTGCGCAGCAGTGCGGTGATCAGCGCCGCCAGGTAGCCGGCATGGGCAGGCGGCGGGGGCTCGTGGAAGGCGACAGCGCGCAGCGTGCCGGTGAGGGTGTCGCGTTGGAACGGGGAAGTGCCCTCAGTGGCCTGATAGAGCGTGACGCCCAACGAGAACAGGTCGCTGGCCTCGTCGCCCTGGTCACCCCCAGCGCGTTCGGGGGCGATATACGCCATCGACCCGACAATCCCGCCGTCCTGGGTGAGCTTGGTGTCGGCCTCGTTGATCGCGATGCCGAAGTCTGTGAGCAGGATGGCGCCGTCATCGGCGAGCATGATGTTGGCCGGCTTTACGTCGCGGTGGATGATCCCCGCCTCATGAGCTGCTCCCAGGGCGCTGAGAACAGCAGCGGCGATCTTCGCGGTCTCCTCGACCGACAATCGGCCCCAGTCCAGGCGGACTTCCAGCGAAGTGCCCTTGACCAGCCGCATCACCGTCCAGGGGATACCTCCCTCGATCACCACGTCAAAGACAGTGACGATGTTGGGGTGGTCCCGTAGCCGAGCGCCGTGGCGGGCCTCGCGCCCGGCGCGGACCAGGAATTCTTCCCAGTAGCCGTCGGGAATGCCCGGCCGCCGTAACGCCTCCTTGATGGCGACGTCGACGCCCAACTGCTGATCGTGGGCCCGCCAGACCCGCCCCATCCCACCCGAGCCGAGGAGCTCGAGCAGCCGGTAGCGATTCGCTATCACCCGTATTGGCGTCGTATCCGAGTCCAACGAAAGCCCCCCTGATGGTTGTTGACACAACGCCAATTGGCAGGAGCAGTGTAGTGAGCGATGGCGGCCCCGGAAGACGGTTCGGCTACGCCCACCCAGGTCATGGCACGCGACAGGTGGCGCGACAGCACCCCATGCGACAGGGGGTCGCGACAGCCCCCGCGACAGCTGCGAGGTGGCCGGCACTCAGGCGGCGCGGTCCTTCACCGGGTACAGCTTGGCGTGCAGCACCCGCACCTCCCACCACGGATCGTCCGGGGCGGAGAGCAGGGCAGCCATCTGCTCGCGCTTGGTCGGGGCGGGCAGCAGCAGCTGGCCCAACTTCTCCGTCTCCCGGTCGCTGGCGCACTGCGGGCACTCCAGCCGGGCGGGGCCGGCCTTCTCGGCCAGCTCCAGCTTCGAGCCCTCCTTCCCCCCGATCGAACCTCTGCACGTCCAGCACGGGCGCAGCGCGGCGTTCGCCGTGCGGGCTGCCTCCAGTTGCTCTTCGGCCTCCCGCTCCAGGCGCTCGGTGTGCTCCCGGTGGCAGGTCCAGCAGCGGCCACCCGGGCGGCGGGTCCACTCCACCTGTCGGCCGTCGGGGCCGTAGTGCCAGGTGCTCTCCTGCTTGGGGACGTCGCCGCAGTCGGCGCAGGCGAGGGTGCGCATCCACTCTCGGTGGTCCTGGCGGGCCTTCTTCTCCCGGGCCTTCTGGCGCTGGTCGTAGGCGGCGCGGTTGTTCGGGTTCTCCAACGCCTCGAGCAGGGAGTGCCGGCCGGGGACGCCGTAGCGCCACCAGACGGGGCCGAGGGGGCCGTGCTCGGCCAGCAGTTCCAGCGTGGTCGCGAGGATGGGCACGGCGTCGTCGTACTCGCGCCAGCCGTCGCCGTCGTTGTCGTCCTGCGGGACGGTCCACCACTGCCCGCGCCAGCACTCGGCTGACAGGTCCGCCACGGCCTCCTGGCGGCCTGCCAGGGGCGACGGGTCCGGCGCCGGTGACGACCAGGGCGACGGGGGGGTAGCCGGGTCGTGGTCGGCCAGCGTGGGGTCGGTGCTCTTCACCCTGGTGCGGAACAGCTCGAGGTAGGCGGTGAACTTCGCGGCGACCCGCTCCGGCGCCATGGTAGAGCGGTCGACCTCGACCATCAGCACCGGCACACCAATCTCCGAGGCCTGCCACACCGCGTCCGGCCGGACCTTGCGCCGACCGCCCGGCAGCAGGAACTCAACCTCGGTCGCCCAGTCGGTCACGGTCCAGCAGACCGAGTGCCCTGCGTGGGTGGGTGGGGGGTCAGACGGTGCGCGCGAATGTGGTGGGCACCTTCGTCTGACGGAGATCAGACGGAATCCTGTTGGGGTGCACCTCAGGCATCGAGGTTCGTACAAAGCTCTCCAGACCGCTGCCTGGGCGCATGTACACGTAGTCGGCCGAAGCGCGGATCTGGGCAGCGTTGATCCGATCCACGCTGGCCGCGTCCATGGTGCTGTAGCCGCGACCGGCACCGAGCACGGCCAGCAGCCTCGGGCTGAGCGGCAGCACGAGTTCGTCGCAATTTTCTATGCCGTGATTTTCCAGTGGGCCGGTGCCGAGAGAGCCCTCACGCAGGGCCAGTACGGGTACGTCGCTGATGAGCAGCTCGCCGTCGGTAAGCCTGCGGAGTTCGACGGGCTGTTTGGCGAGCATGCGCTTGTATCGACGGAAGCGCTCGACGACAGTGGCGTGGAAGTAGATCCCCCGGTCCATCTGCGCTGACAGTGAGGCAATGAGATCCTCCGCCATCACCCGTAGGCCGCTCTCATCGGGTGTCCACCCGAACCGTTCCCGGTGCAAGTGCACAAGAGCCTCGCGGCGTTCTGTCATCCACCGGGTGATGTGGCGGTCGTGATGCTCGCGCCAGGTCTGCTCGCTGATGATCAGCATGGGAATGCTGCGCACGGTGTGCAGGATTATGGCTTCGCGGACAACATCCTGGTGTCGGCTGGTTCGGAAGAAGTCGCCTGACTCTGCAGCGTCGATGGCGCTGTGCAGGAGGGTCTCGGTTTCGGCCCACACTTGTTCGCTCGCTTTGGAGGCGTAGCGGATGAAGTTCGTGAACTTGCCGCATCCGGCTGGGCCGCGGTCGATGGGCTTGGCGCTCGGCCGGGAGCGGTTGAGGTAACGCACTTTGCGCTCGCCCTTGGCACCCACGGCTTCTGCAAAGCGTTCCAGCAGGACTCGCGAGACGACGTGCTGGTCTGGGCGCAGCTCGCGGGGTTCCTGAAGAAGTTTCAGCACGAGCCGGTCGTACTCTGCAGGGGTAGGGGGGCGGAGGTAGCGCATGCTGATCACCGGATAAGACTCGCACGCTGCCGTCGTCTCGCACCGGCCCTTGTCGCGCGGCCGGGCTGGGCCCGTAGCCGCCGAGGCACACGGCCGTTGCCGTTCGGACACTCCGGGCCCGCCGGATCGGGCAGGATGTGATCGAACGTTTCGGGGGGCAAACAAGGTGACGGGGGTTGCGTGATGGGGCGTACGGCACGGCGCGGGGGCGCGGCGGTGACTGCTGTGGTGGCGCTGGCGCTGGGGGCAGCGGCATGCACCGGGCAGGGCAGCACAGGGGCAGCCGCATCCACAGCAACGGCGATGGCCGCCGCGACGGCAACCCCGACGGCGACCCCGACGGCGACGGCGCACCCTGTGGTGCTGCCCGAGCCCGCCCCGGCGGCGGCGCAGTGGATCGTGGACCAGCTGGCCAAGAACCCGCCACAGCCCTGCCCCGTCCCCACGCTGGCGAACCTGGTGATGCTCGACCGCAGCGAGGACGCCCACGACCGGGCGGACGTGGTGTGGTTGAGGGACGACTCCTACCTGTGCCTCGCCTCGATCAGCCGTGTCAACGGCAACCTGGCCACGGGGGTCTCCTACGGCTCGATCGCGTCCTACATCTCCGGGCAGAGCCCGTCGACGATCGGCGGCTCGCGGCAGCCCTCCTACTTCACAGTCTTCCCCGTCGACACCGGGCAGGTCGTGCTGCAGGGCGGGGGGAGCCGGTTCGGACCGCTGCACCAGCGGACGGTCGACCTCGGCGCGGGCAAGGCGATCACCGTCGTCCAGTACCGCTACGCCGTCGAGCCGACGCCCGACCCCGATTCGTCGGTGGTCGAGCTTCCGCCGAGGGAGGACCCGGACCACCCGGCCGAACTGTGCCCGTCCGTCCAGGAGCCGTGCCGCCTCGCGGACGTCTACTGAACCCCACGCGCCGACTCCGACAGAGGCAGTGACCGAACGCTTGAGCAGACCGGTTGTGCAGGGTCTCTGACCAGGGACGGGGCCCGCCCGTTGCTCCCAGAACCCAGGCTGCCCAGGCCCCGAGAAGGCACAGGAGACCGCCACCCACAGGTGGCGGCCTTCCGGTCGGGGGTGTCCCCCTGACGGTGGCCGTGCCGGTCGGGGTGGCGGACGGACATGATGGGAGTCGGTCAGCGGATCCCGCCGGTGAGCGGGGCGGCACTTCGGATCGGCCTCTTCCTCGGCTATCGCGAGGAAGAGGTGTCGCCTGGGCCGACCCGGTTGCCCACCGGCGCTGACCTGCGTAAACGATGTTCAGCTGAGAAGGCCGCCGCAACTCCCGGTGCAACGCCCGGTGCAACCCCCCGGCCCACTGTCCAGACAACGGTCCAGCACCCCATTGAAGCAACCGTCTGCAGGGCAGTCGCCGGCGCTGCAGCCTCGGCGCTACCGGCCGCCCAGATTCTGGGCGAGTTCCAGGCGCAGCAGGGTGATCGCGTCGTCGGGGTTGGCGGACAGCAGTACCTGGGTGTCGGCGGCGTCGGTGACGGGCCGGGTGTCGATGGGTGCGACCCAGGCGTTGTCGTCGCCGAAGGCGTCCAGTTCGCTCCAGCCCAGGAGTCGTCCGCTGTGCTGGAGGGCTTGGATGCCCGGGGAGTGGGGCCAGGTGAGGCGTACCAGGCCGTCGCCGACGGCGTAGGAGTGCTCTGGTCGGCCGAGGCCGCGTTCGGTGGGCGGTGTCCGGTCGGTGGCCGGCTCGGTTCGGCCGGCCGGCTCTCGGGGGTCCTCAATGCCGGTCGGCGGGGGCCCTGTTTCGCCCCGGGGTGCAATGGGAGCGGCTGTGCGCGAGACGGTCCGCTCGCCCTCGGCGGCGCCGGGCGGGGTCGCCGAAAGGGGCTCCGTCTCACCCCGGGGCGAAACAGCGGGGATGGGAGCGGCGGGATCGGCCCCGTCCTGCTGGGTCGGGTGGGCGGCCAGGAACCGTTCGGCGAGCTCGCGATGGCACATGGTCAGCGCGTAGGCGGCGTGGAGGACGTCATCCAGGGCCTGGCGGGCCAGGGCGGAGTCACTGTGGCGGGCGGCGCGGTCGAGCTGGAACAGGAACGCCTTGTCCTGGCAGAGCAGTTCCTCGCTGACGGCGAGGAGCTCGGCCACCCCCGGGCCGGCCGCAATGTCATCGGGCAGCGAGGTTCGCCCCGAGGTGATTCCGCGGCCGCAGCGAGCGCCTGCGCCTGCTTCTCCTTCTCCCGCTGCCGATCGGCCCTCGACGAACACGCCTTCGAGCAGTACTTCCGCGGGCGCCCGCTCTTGCCCTTGCCGCCCGGTTCCATCTCCGCGCCGCACACGACGCAGGTCGGTCCGCCGAACGCCATCTGCTCGGCGACCGCGTTTTGCCCCGGGGAGGAATTCATGGTCGGGGTGATCGCCCAACTACCAGGCTTTCTCCTCGGGGAGCAATGCCGTGCGGCGCAGCGGCCCCGTGGTCGTGCTTGGGGCCCGTGTGACTGCAACCGATACGTTGCGAGCCCATGACCCCGAAAGCCCCTCGCCGTCGATGAAACGGCAGGTCAGCGTGTGACTGAGCGGGCTATCTGTCACCAGGCTGGGTGCGTCACCTGGGGTGCAGCACCGTTCTGAGCTCGATAGTTGTCACCGTTTGGGCGTTCTTGTTGTCCCCAGCTACGGCTTTGCGGGCTTGTTGGCACCAACTCCGCTGCTCGGGACGCCACCGGAACCAGTAGTCCAGACCCTCCACCCGGTAGCGGGCCCCGACGTCGAACCGCAGCTCGCCCACCAGCCGCCCTGGGTCGTCCGGCGCCTGACGGTGCGGCGCCAGTAGCAGGGCCAGTTCGTCGTAGCGGACATCGATCCCGCCAAGGCCCGGATGGCTGTCCGACCCGACCGTCCCGGCCTGGTAGTGCTCGTTCCACCTTGCGAAGATCGCCCACTGCTCGCGCTCCAGCTCCACCGCGGCCTCGCTCGCGGGCCCGACACGGTACTCGTCGGCGTGGTCGTAGTCATCGTTCTGGAAGTAGTGCGGCTTCCCATCGATGTCAGCGAGGCCGGCGCGCGGCCCGTCGTACCACTCCAACTCGGCGTACACACGCTCGAAGCCGCCCTCGATCAACTGCTCTTCGTCCCAGGTCTCAGCCACACGGGCAGGCTACTGACGAGGGGCCTCCGCATCCATGATCACGATCTACGGCTGGAGCACCAGAGGCCACGAACCGAGCCAGGCACACCCTGCCCTCGGATCGGCTCTGTGGCAGATACAGCGCCCAGGTGACCACTACCACGCTCAATCACAGTCAGGGTGGGGTAACCCAGCGACTCCCAGGATGCGGCTCGGATTCGCAATGTAGCGATCGCAGTCACGCCCGGGGCATGCCCCGGGTTCGCGTGGGCAAGCGGGAGCTTGCCCACTGTCTGTGTGGCCCACCTGGCTTGCCCGGTCTGGTGGGCAAGCCTGTGGCCTGGGCTTTCCGGGGGCCGGGCAAGCCTGCGGGCATGCCGGTGTGAGGAGGGTTCATGGCATCGATCTGAACGGAGAGGTGCCATGACCACCCCTGTCTTTTCCCCCTTCGGGGTCTTTGCCCGCCTGGACGCCGAGTGGGCGCTGCTGTGCGCGGACCAGACCGTGCGGTCCGTCGTGACGGGCTGGCTGGAGGCCGATCGCCTGGCGCCCGCTGCCGCTGCGGCGGCCGGTGCGTGGGCGGCGGATCTGGGTCCCGATCAGGTCCTGGCCGCCCTGCGTCCGGCCGGCGAGCGCGGGCTCGGTGACGGCCAGTCCGACGCGATGCTGCGGGCTCTGCTGCGGCGCGTGCGGTGCTGACGCCTCGGCGGCGCTCGCGGCGCGGATCGTGCTGCAGGCGATGGTGCCGGCGGCTGTGCGGCTGGCCCGCGGGCAGGTGCGTCCCTTCGGCGGCCGGTCCTTCGAGGACGTCGCCCAGGTGGTCGTCGCCGCGCTGTACGAAACGGCGGTCTCGGGACGGGTCCACACGCGTCCGGGCCGGCCTGCGGCGAACCTCATGCTGGATGCACTTCGGCGCACGTGCCGTGAGGTCGGCGCCGACCGGGAAACGGGAGACACGGCGGCCGTAGCCCGGTGGCCGGTCAGGGGGTGATCGCGAAGCACGGCAGGGCTGTGGGCGACCCGATCAGGTCACAGCGCTGACCACCCGAATTTCGAGGCGATCGGGTCCAGGGCGGCCGGTATCGCGGCACATGCCGTGTCCCACAGCGATCATGTCTCATTGGGCGGCAGTCAGTTTGGCGAGACCCGAAGTGCGTGCCTTGCTGTGCATGTCGCATTCTAACGGCACGAGAAGGTTGTTGGGGTGACCGAGATCACGTGTCCGGTCGGGTGTTCCGCTGGAGGCTGGCGGGTCTGCATCGGCCTTCGGCCGATCCGGTAGTGCCGCGCCCGCTTCGCTGCGTCTGGCCGGACGGCGGCGTGAGTGCCCTTCCGCCTGGCGTGTTGGGCTTCCAGCCGCGCGGAAGCCCCGGCAGGGGCTCCTCCGGACCCCGCCCCCGCCGGATCCATTTCCATGGCTGATGCGCCTGGCCGCAATCACGAGGTACGCGGCGGGCTGTGTGCCCTGCCGCGTACCTCGGATCACGCTCGTCAGCTGGTCTTGAAGGTGTCGGAGTTGATGGTGTACCAGGTGCTCCACGGGCTGCCGTTGGTGCTGTAGGCGTGGGAGATGACGCCGTTGGTGCCGAGGGCGAAGACTTCGGCGGTGTTGGTGTTGGGCTCGTAGACGGCGGAGGGGGTGCCGGCGAACTTCCAGTTGCCCATGCTGTTCCAGGCGGACCAGGTGCCGTTGTTGTAGTACTTGTGGTTCATGGTGCCGTCGGTGCCGATGCCGAAGACCTCAACGGAGTTGACGCCCGCGTTGTAGACGGCGTTCGGAGTGCCGGTGAAGTGGTAGCCCGAGTCGAGGGTGGACCAGGTGCTCCACGGGGCGGCGTTGGTGCTGTAGGCGTGGGACATGACGCCGTCGGTGCCGTTGGCGAAGACCTCGGCGGTGTTGTTGCTCGTGTTGTAGACGGCGCTGGGGCTGGCGGTGAAGCGGTATCCGTTGTCGAGGGTGGTCCAGGCGGACCAGGGGCTGCCGTTGGTGCTGTAGGCGTGGTTCATGACGCCGTTGGTGCCGATGGCGAAGACCTCGGCGGTGTTGGTGCTCGGCTCGAAGATGACGGCCGGGGAGCCGGCGAAGGAGTAGGAGCCGTTGAGGGTGGTCCAGTCCGACCACGTGGAGCCATTGGTGTAGTAGGCGTGGTTCATACGCCCGTCGGCACCGATCCCGAACAGCTCGATCGACTTGGTGGCCGGGTTGTACACGGCGGAGGGGGAGTCGCTGAAGGTGTAGGTGCCGATGGCGTTCCACGCGCTCCACGGGGCGGCGTTGGTGCTGTAGGAGTGGTAGATCTTGCCGTCGGTGGCGACCGCGAAGACCTCCTCGGTCTTCGTGTCGGGGTTGTAGACGACCGCGGGCTTGGACTTGAAGGTCCCGCCCAGGGACGTCCAGGAGCTCCAGGCACCGCCGCTGGTGCTGTAGGCGTGGTAGATCGCGCCGTTGGTCCCGACCGTGAACGCCTCGGCGGTGGCGGTGTCCGGGTTGTACAGGCTCTGCGCCGCGAACTCCACCGGCGCAGGCGCCGGGGTCGGCGTCGTGGTCGGGTACGGGTTGGCGGTGTCGCTGCCCAGGCCGGCCTGCGGACCACAGGTGGGCCAGGCGCCCTGTCCCTGCCCCGCGAGCACCTTCTCGCCGATCAGGATCTGCTGCTGCTCGGTGGCCTGGTTCGGATAGGCGGCGTACTGGGTTCCGCCGTACGCCTGCCAGGTGCTCAGGGTGAACTGCAGGCCACCGTAGAAGCCGTTGCCCGTGTTGATCGACCAGTTCCCGCTGCTTTCGCACTGGGCCACCTTCTCCCAGGTCGAGACCGAGGCGGCGTGGGCTGGGGCCGTGTTCAGCGAGACCGACGCCAGAGCCGCGCCGAGGACACCGAGAGCGGCAGCGATCTTGATCTTGGCGGGAGAGGCGGTGCGTATCATCGTCGATCCTTCGAGGTGGCTGGACGTCGTCAGAGGGCCTGGTGGAGCTGTGGGCTGATGAGCGCCTAGGGGGCGCTGGCGTGCGCCGCTGGGGTTGATGCCGGGGATCCACCAGTGAGCACGGTCAGGGGGCGAGGGCGGGCGCCGGGTGGAGAGCCGGCGCCCTTCGCGGCTGGTGCGTCAGCTGGTCTTGAAGGTGTCGGAGTTGATGGTGTACCAGGTGCTCCACGGGCTGCCGTTGGTGCTGTAGGCGTGGGAGATGACGCCGTTGGTGCCGAGGGCGAAGACTTCGGCGGTGTTGGTGTTGGGCTCGTAGACCGCGGAGGGGGTGCCGGTGAACTTCCAGTTGCCCATGCTGTTCCAGGCGGACCAGGTGCCGTTGTTGTAGTACTTGTGGTTCAGGACACCGTCGGTGCCGACCCCGAAGACCTCGACGGAGTTGACGCCCGCGTTGTAGACGGCGTTCGGGGAGCCCTTGAAGTGGTAGCCCGAGTCGAGGGTGGACCAGGTGCTCCACGGGGCGGCGTTGGTGCTGTAGGCGTGGGACATGACGCCGTCGGTGCCGTTGGCGAAGACCTCGGCGGTGTTGTTGCTCGTGTTGTAGACGGCGCTGGGGCTGCCGGTGAAGCGGAAGCTGGTGTCGATCTGGGTCCAGGCGCTCCAGGGGCTGCCGTTGGTGCTGTAGGCGTGGTTCATGACGCCGTCGGTGCCGATGGCGAAGACCTCGGCGGTGTTGGTGCTCGGCTCGAAGATGACGGCCGGGGAGCCGGCGAAGGAGTAGGAGCCGTTGAGGGTGGTCCAGTCCGACCACGTGGTGCCGTTGGTGTAGTAGGCGTGGTTCAGGCGGCCGTCCGTGCCGGTCCCGAACAGCTCGATCGACTTGGTGGCGGGGTTGTACACGGCGGAGGGGGAGTCGCTGAAGGTGTAGGTGCCGATGGCGTTCCACGCGCTCCACGGGGCGGCGTTGGTGCTGTAGGAGTGGTAGATCTTGCCGTCGGTGGCGACCGCGAAGACCTCCTCGGTCTTCGTGTCGGGGTTGTAGACGACCGCGGGCTTGGACTTGAAGGTCCCGCCCAGGGACGTCCAGGAGCTCCAGGCACCGGAGTTGGTGCTGTAGGCGTGGTAGATCGCGCCGTTGGTCCCGACCGTGAACGCCTCGGCGGTGGCGGTGTCCGGGTTGTACAGGCTCTGCGCGGCGAACTCCACCGGTGCCGGAGCGGGCGCGGGGGCCGGGGTCGGCGCGGGGTCGTCGGTGATGTTGTTGTAGCGCAGGCCGATGTAGTTGCCGGTGGGCCAGCCCTCCAGCATGCTGTTGTTGATGTTGGCGCGGGTCGGGCCGTGCGTCGGGTTGTGGCTGTTGGACTCGGCGTAGTACGTGAAGTCGCCGGTCGACTGGTTGGTCCAGCCCGCGAACAGGAACGTGTGGTCAGCGGTGAAGTCGAGCGCGTCGCCGGGCTTCAGCTGGGAGAAGCTGATCTGGGTGGAGACGTTCGGCAGGGTCATCGTGTTCAGGCTGTCGGTCAGGTGCCAGGCCATGGACACGTAGCCGGAGCAGTCCTCGCGGTAGGTTCCGTTGGCGTCGGTCTTGTAACCCGACTGGTTGTAGGGGACGCCCTCGTCCACCCAGCTCTGGGCGCGGGCCAGCACCTCATTGCGGGTGATGGTGCCGCCCGCAGTCGAGGCCGCCTGTGCCGGTGCGGCGGCCGTGAACATGGTGGCGCTGACGCCGACGGCGACGAGGGTGGCGAGTGAGCGTGCGGCAGCGCGGGAGACGCGGGACATGGATGGGTTCCTTCTCGGTGTCAGGTTCGGGATGAAGTCGGGCGGTGAGCGCGGCTAGGGGCGCTGCTCGGCTGCCGCAGGCGCGGTGCTCAGCTGGGTGGCCAGGTTGCTCAAGGCGGTTTGGTCGTCGGCCGCCGTCAGCGCGCCAGCTCCGGGAATGTCTGCGGGGACGGCGAACTGGAGGGATGTCAGGACGTTTTGATGGCGAACCAGGTAAATGTGGCCGGTCTGCGGGCCGGGGGCGGACATCCCGGCGACGGCGGTCCACTGCCGCGAGTAGGCGGTGCCCTCGGCGGTCGTGGCGGTCGTGGCGACCTGGGCGTCCTGCGGCAGCTTCGCGGCGCTCTGCAGGGCGCGGGACTGCTGCTGGCAGGTGTTCATGGCGCTGAGGAGGTCCGTGTACGCCTGCTGGGCCGTCGCGGCGTCGGTGAAGGTGAAGGTGTCCTGGATAGCCGGGGTCTTGAAGCTGCTGACGTAGCCCTGCTGCTGCCAGGTCGTGGCGCCCTTGACGGCGGCGCACTCGTTGAGGCGCACGTCATGCGCGGTGGCCTGGGTCTTCGGCTGCGCGATCGGCTTCCAGGCGGCAGCGGCGTTGTCGGGCAGCTGCGCGGGCGGCAGGGGGGCGGGTGCGGCCGCCGGCGCACGGTCCGCCTGCTTGGAAGTGGCGGCCGCGCCCGGTGCGGGAGGAGCCGGCCGCGCTGCTGCCGCGGTGCCGGCGGCAGTCGGCTGGGAGGTGGGCGTCTGCGGGCCCTGTCCGGTCGCTCCGACCGGCGAGTCGGCCGGCGTCGTGACCGGAGTCGACGAGGCTGCCGGGGCGGATGGGGCTGCGGCGGACGCCGACGGAACCGGCGTGCTTGCGGGCGCTGCCGCCGAGGCCTGGGCGCCGGTGTCTAGGCCAGCCCAGGCGAAACCGCCGGCGGCGACGGCGCACACCGCGACGGCAGCGCGGACGAGAGTCGAAGTCTTGGTGGCCACAGGGGTTCTCCTGAGTTGGCGCGGAGTGGGTGTCTGGTATCAGGGCGGTGGCAGTAGAGGGCGGCCCGGAAGGCTCGCTCAGGGCACGCCGGCAGGACGCCCGGCGCGATCAGGGCTGCGGCAGGGCAGAAGGCGCCGGCGAAGGCTCAGGGAGTGGAAGGAGGGCGGCGAATCGAGCGCGGCCCGGGTTCGCGCCGCAGGCCCGGACGCCGGCCGGACGGAGCGGGCCGGGCGGGCGCGGTGCTCAAGCGGTGGTGATGCCCTCGCATGCCGTGAGCGGCTCGGGCGACAGGTAGCGCCGGTTGAGCCGGGGCGAGGTCCGGTGGCTTCGGGCGATCAGGGTGTGGGCGCGCTGGAGGGCGCTCGGCACGCCGGGGGAGTCCGGGGTCAGCAGGTAGATCAGGAGGTCGACCCGTCCGGGTTCGGCACGTGCGCTGACGTGCTGGAGCCCGTCGCCGGGCAGGCAGTGGGCCCACAGGGCGTCCACGACCTCGGCTTCGTGGCTCGACTGGACGCCGCCGTCGGACTGTCGGGGGATCAGGCTGACGTAGATGATCTCCATGACCGGCTCATCCGCCCCAGCCGGTGCTGTCCAGGGACACGGCCGGGGCCGGGGCGCCAACCGGGGCCGCCACGGCGGCGGAGGGCACGAGGGTGATTGCGGCGAGGGTGACGGTGGCGACCGCGGCGGCCTGGGCGATACGGGTGCGGAGCATGGTGGGAGTCCTTCACTGCTGATGGGTGTGGCTGTCCTGTGCCGGCAGGGCGCCCCGCGGTTGGCGCTTCGTCCGGTTGCCGCCCGGGGTCTCTCCCTGGCGGCGATGAACAGCTTTGCCGCTCGCCGGCGCCGCCGGAAGGTGTTCCGGCTGTCGCCTACCGGACTGTCCGGAGTCGGACATGTGCCGCATGTACATGACATAGCTTTTGCTGCAGTGACCTGCGACGCAATCCCCGCATGGATGGCGCAAGGCGGCGCAAACCGCCCGAGTGGATCTTGAGTGAAGTATCGAAAAGCTGCTTGGATGGCCCCGAACGTTTGATCGTCCGACAGGGCTACCGGGGGGAATCATGCTTGAGGTGCTGGGACTGACCGCTCCGGCCGCAGCGGTGTACCAGGCCATGCTCGACCATCCCGCTTTCAGCGTGGACGACATCGCCATCCACTGCGGCCTGACCCCCGTCCAGGTGCACGACCACCTCGACGAGCTGAGTCGGCTCACCCTCGTGCGTGCCTCCGCCGATCGGCCCGGACAGATGCGTGCCGTGAGCCCCGAGATCGGCCTGGCCGGCATCCTCGCCGGCCAGGAGGCCGAACTCGCCGCCCGCCAGGCCCAACTGGCGGCCTCACGCGCCGCCGTCACCCGCATGGTCGCCGAACGCGCCGAGCACCGCACCACCCACGGCGAACGCCTCCTCGGCATGGATGCCATCCGCAGCCGCCTCGAACGAATCGGTCACAGCGCCACCACCGAAATCCTCAGCAGCCAGCCCGCCAACCAGCGCCCCGAGGACCTCGCCGCCAGCCGCCCCACCGACGCCGAGGCGCTCGGGCGCGGCATCACGATGCGCACCCTCTACCAGGACGCCACCCGCAACCAGCGCCATGTCGCGGCCTACGCCCACTGGCTCCTCGGCCAGGGCAGCGAAGTCCGCACCGCCCCCACCATCCCCCAGCGCATGGTCGTCTTCGACCGCACCCAGGCACTGGTCCCCATCGACCCCGAGGACAACCGCAAGGGCGCCCTGTACGTCACCGAACCCGGCATCCTCGCCGCCCTGCTTGACTTCTTCGAACAGGCCTGGAATACGGCCGTCCCCCTCGGCGCCACCACGCCCGAAGATCCCCGGACCAGCCTCACTCCCACCGAACGCGAACTTCTGCGCCTGCTCAGCTCCGGCCTCACCGACGACGCCGCCGGCCAGCGCCTCGGCATCTCTTCACGCACCGTCGGCCGCCACATGTCCTCGGTCATGGAACGCCTCGGCGCCAGCAGCCGCTTTGAAGCAGGCATCAAAGCCGCCCACCAGGGCTGGCTCTGAACCGACCCCTCCCCGGCCGGACACCCAAGACGCCCTCTGCAGACCCCCGTTGCATGTTCACTCTTTCGAGTGAACATGCAACGGGGGTCTGTGCGCCATCCCACAACTGCCGCATCATCAGGCGCACCATCTCGATGCTGGCCTGCGGATCGGTGCCCTCGATCTCGAAGACGAGCAGGTTCGCGATCTTCGGCAGCTCACACAGCATCATGCCGAGCGTCGCCCGGGCGTGGTTGGGCTGCACGGTAGCGTGGGCCGCCGACTCCACCACCTTGATCGCCTCACCCCGTTGCCGTAGAGGTTCAGCCCGCTGTACAGCACCGGTATTTGACACCTCCCCGCGGAGCGGCGGCGCCGGGGATCAGCCGGCGGATTCCTGCTCGGCCTGCCACCGCTCGGCGAGCTCCTGCTTCCAGCCCTTGGGCGGCGGCCACGGCACGCCCCACGCAGCGAACTGCGCCCGGGTCCAACCGCCGGCAGGGGTGCGGGCGGCTTCGATCTCATCGGGAGAAGGAGTCACGGCACCGATGATGCCGGAGTTCCGCGGACACTGGGCGAGGTCGAGAGGACTGGGGCGCGGCTGCCGGAGAGCTTTGGCCTGCTGCCGGGCGGTAGGTGACAGGGCGCCGGGCCGCCGGAACTGCACCGCGACCGGCAGATCAGCCGTTCGGTACCGGACCTGGATTCCTCCCGGCGACGCCCTGCCTGGAGCTAGACGGGAAAGCTGTCGACGAACGCGTCCAGGCCGCCAGCCAGGTCGAGGGGTTGCAGGTCGGCGTCGTAGTCGATCCACCAGACCACCGGCACGGTGGGCGCGAGTTCGCGCAGCACGGCGTAGAGGACGGTGAGCGGGGCCGAGTGCGGTTCCCGGTCCTCGAACGAGAAGGCGCCGTGTCGCAGGTTGTACGACAGCTCCGCCCACTGGCCGGGCGCGGCTTCGACGTGGATCTCCAGGAAGTTCTCGAAGGCTCCGCTCACGGTCGCGTCCGGCCAGTGCCTGCGGACGCAGTCCTTGACCTGTTCGCCGGTGAAGGTCCAGGGCCCGGCGTGCTCGCGGTCGGCGCTGACGTAGAAGGTGGATCCCACGGGGCTGTTCTCGATTCTCTCGGTGCTGTGGCTCGTGTCCGTGGTCAGGGCTCGATGCGGACGCGTCCTTTGACGCCCTGGGCGGTCATCAGGCCCTGGAAGTAGGAGCTGGCCTTCGCGTCGTTGGTGATCAGTTCGAGGTGGTTGACCTTGTTGCGGGGGTCCTTCAGGGCGGAGGCGTACTTCTCCAGCTTCTTCGACTCGCCGTCCATCGTGTTCTCGTACACGAAGTCGAAGACACCGTCGGCGTTGTCGAGGCGGAACGGCGACTTGCAGCTCTTCTGCTGGCCGATGTGCCGGGTGGGCGGGGGGACCGCCGGGGTGATTCGGCGGTGTGTCGGATCGGTTGCCGGCCTGGGGCCGGGCTGTGTGATTCAGGGTGGCGGAAGACCATGCCCTGCCGGGCATTCCCTTTTCCGCCTTCTGGGAGTAGATCGTGACTTTCTCGCTGTCGGTTGCCGGTGGCCGGCCAGGGTCGGGTGTGAGCGGGTACCGCACCGGTTGGGCGGGCCGCCGTGGACGCGCGCTGGCCGTTGCGGCTGGCATGCTCTGTGCCGCCGGTATCACCCCGGTGGCGCTGCCCGGGACCGCCCAAGCCCAGGGCACCTGCACGACCTCCGGTAACACCACCACCTGCACGTTCGCCTTCACCGGCGCCGAGCAGACATTCACCGTCCCGGGCGGCGTCACCCAGGTCGACGTCACGGCGATCGGCGCGGCCGGCGGCCTGGAGGGACTCGGTCACGCCAGCGGGGGCCGTGGCGCTCAGGTGTCGGGCACTCTCACCGGACTGTCCGGCGGACAGACGCTCTACGTCGAAGTCGGCGGCACCGCCACCAACAACGGATCCTGTTACCCGACGTCGCTGTGCACCGGCGGCTTCAACGGCGGCGGCAACACCCACTTCGGCGGCGGCGGTGGCGGAGCCTCCGACATCCGCACCCAGTCCCGCACCGTCCCCCTCACCACCATCGACTCCCGTCTCGTCGTAGCCGCGGGCGGCGGTGGAGCCGGTGAGGCCGGTCAAAGCCCCTGCCCGGGAAGCCCGGGTGGGGATGCCGGCCAGCCGGGCGCGAACGGGGCGTGCAGCGGAGGAACCGGCGGCGGGGCGGGCACGGCCACCCAAGGCGGCGCCGGCGGCGCCGGGGGCGGCGGGACACCGTCCGGTACGCCCGGCACACTCGGCACCGGCGGCAACGGCGGCCTGAACACGGGCGGCGGAGGAGGAGGCGGCTTCTACGGCGGAGGCGGCGGCGGCAACATCAACCCCCTGATCACCCCGGCCGGAAGTGCGGGTGGCGGGGGAGGTGGCTCGTCCCTCGTCCCCGCCGGCGGCACCGGCCCCACGGTGACCAGCGCCGCCGCGAGCATCACCATCAGCTACACCACCCAGCCCACGGTGACGACCACGCTCACGACCTCGCCGAACCCGTCGCTGTTCGGGCACCCGGTCACGCTCACCGACACCGTCTGCCCCACCGGCGGCTCCACCGCGACCCCGACCGGCACCGTCACCTTCGCCGACGCCGGCGCCACCCTCGGCACCGCCCCACTGTCCCCCGGCGGAGGCGACCACTGTGCCCAGGCCCAGCTGACCTGGTCGAACCTGCTGCCCGGCAGCCACACCCTGACCGCCCAGTACAGCGGCGACACCACCTACCCGGCCCCCGCGCTGGAGAGCGCCACCCAGACGGTCAACTGCACCCGCACCGTCACCGGCTCGGTGGCCAGCGTCGTCGCCACCGGTGAGAGCACCTGCGTCCTCAACGCCACCGTCCACGGCAACGTCGCAGCCGGCCCGGGCACCGCCCTGTTCATGGGCAACTCCACCGTCCAAGGCGACATCGCCTCCTCCGGCTCCACCCTGATCGGCGTGTGCGGCACCACCGCCACCGGCTCCCTCGCCGTCTACGGCGCCAGCGGGTTCGTCGTCATCGGTGATCCCGGCGACGATTACTGCGCCGCCAACCAGATCAACCAGAAGGTGGCGCTCAGCAACAACACCGGCGGCCTGGAACTCGTCGGCAACCACATCGGCCAAAGCGTGGCGGTCTTCGGCAACAGCGGCACCGGCCCCTTCCCCGAGGACAACCGCCCCGAGATCGAAGGCAACACCATCGGCGGCTCCCTGGCCTGCTTCGGCAACACCCCGCCCCCCACCAACGACGGCCACCCCAACACCGTCACCGGCGCCCGCGCGGGCCAGTGCAGCACCCTCTAACCCACCTGGCCCGGAACCCCGCCCCCGGGTAAGCCCACAGAGCCCGCGCCCGCTGCCACACCCCACGCAGCGGACGCGGGCTCCTCGCGTCACCCGGCGCCGCTCCAGACCGCGGGTGCCGGAGTCATGGAAGAAGGGCCACGAGCACCGCACGCCGCCGGCGGGAACGCGGGTGACTCCCATTCACGCGAACAACGCCTATTCGAGCAGACGCGCGACTCCCAATCTCATGTCGAAACGACGGCACAACCCGCGTACATAGCCAGCAGCAGGAACTCCACCTCGGTCGCCCAGTCGGTCACGGTGCCGACCCCGCCCGCGGCTTCGGGCGCGCTGCCGCCCAGGACGAACGCGGTGATCGTCTCGTTGACATCCGAATTCTTGAAATTCGTGGCCCCGCAGCCACCCGAAACAGTGCCGCAGACGGTCCCCAAAGGGCCGCGGCGGGATTGCGGTGGCGGTGCGCATCTCTCCCGGCCGGGCGCTCCCGATTGCCCCTCAGGAGCCCGTCAGCAGCCTCACCAAACCGGCCCTGACCTGGTGTTTTCTCGGAAATACCCTAGGCTGGGGGCTCTGTCGGACACCCTCGGAGGGGGCATCATGAGCGAGGAATCCACGGCGTACGACGCCAGCACGATCGTGGTTCTGGAGGGCCTGGAGGCCGTCCGGAAGCGGCCGGGGATGTACATCGGATCGGTCGGTGAACGCGGCCTTCACCACCTGGTGTTCGAGGTCGCCGAGCGGGCACTGGACGAGATCCTCGGCGGCACCGCGAGCCGTGTCGAGATCACCCTCACCGCCGACGGCAGCGTCCGCGTCGCCGACGACGGCACGGGCCTCCCGGTCGAGCACGCCGGCCACAGCGACGGCCCTGCGCTGGAGAGCCGGCTGGCCGTGCTCTGCTGCGGGGCGCAGCCTGTCAGCCGGCGCTCGTTGTCCGGCGGCTACTTCGGTGTGGGACTGGCCGTCGTCAACGCGTTGTCGGGCCGTCTGACGGCCGAGGTGCGACGCGACGGCGCCCGCTGGGTGCTGGAGTACGAGCGAGGCGTAGCCGTCGCGCCGCCCGCCTGCACCGGACCGGCCGGCGGCGGCGGGACCGCGATCACCTTCCGGCCCGATGCCGAGATCTTCGAGACGCTGGAGTTCTCGTTCGACACACTGGCCGAGCGCTTCAGGGAACTGGCCTTCCTGAACCGTGAGTTGGACATCACCCTGACCGATGACCGCGAGCCCGCGGTGCCCCGGGCTGTCCGCTTCCGCTTCCCGGGCGGCCCGAGGGACCACATCGCAGAGCAGAGCGCCCCCCTCCATCCGGACGTGATCGGCCTCGAACGCGAGTACTCCGAAATGGAGGGAAGCGTCGAGGTGGCCCTGCGCTGGTGCGACTCCGCCGAGGAGCGGCTCGCAAGCTACGCCAACAGCCTGCCGACCACCGGCGGCGGCACGCACGAGCTCGGCTTCCGCGACGGCCTGGCGGCCGCGGTCAACGCCTACGCCCGCGAGCAGCAACTGCTCACCCCGTCCGACCCCGACTTCACCCCCACCCAGCTCGGCGCGGGCCTGACGGCCGTCGTGTCGGTGAAGCTCGACCACCCCAAGCTCAAGGGGGCCACCCGCGACCGACTCGGCAACGAACCCGCCCGCGCCTGCGTCGCCGAGGCCGTCCGAGAACACCTGACCGCCTGGCTCCACGCCGAGCCGGCGCAGGCTACGGCCATCCTCACCCGAATCTCGACGACCCGACCCCACTGACACCCGAGGCCCACCGGGGCGGATACCAGCACGGCCACCGGCACCCGCTTGGCCGAGGCAGGCAGCACCAGCGGGCCCAAGTCCTGCGCGACGCGGGCCTGCACGCACCCCGGCTCGCCGAGCACGGCGTCGACTGGGCGTGTTCTGGTAGGTCCGGGCCCTGACGGGCGGTGTCCGGGGCTGGCGATACGCTGCTGCCGCCCCGAGAAGGCACCGAGGGCCGTCACCTGGCAGGTGGCGGCCCTTGGGCGTTGCAGAGCCTTGTCGGTCTGGTGGCAGCGGACGGCGGAGCAGGGCCAGCGGCACAGACGAGTTCGCTGGCGCCGACGAGGAACCTGGCAAGGAGTCAGGCCTGGGTACCGTGCCGGTTCGGCGCACTGGCGGCACTGCCCGGTGTTGTGCTGGCCTCCTGGACTGCACCGGTCAGCCCGCCCGGCGCACCGCTATAGCGGACGTCCTCACGGTTTCACCGATCTGCGACAGCACTCTTCGGCGCGAAGGCGCCACCACTCTTCAGCGAGACCAAGCCCTGACCAGCACGAAACCGGAACCAATCACTGAAAACACGTGACGCCCGGACACTGCAACCCAAACGTCGTTCATCAATGCAAGAGCTGTCACCGGACCGGGCCCTCCGAGACGCGCGGGGGTGTCACCGGGAGATCCATCCCCTCGC
Source organism: Streptomyces sp. CBMA123 (assembly GCF_014596465.1). Lineage (GTDB taxonomy): Bacteria > Actinomycetota > Actinomycetes > Streptomycetales > Streptomycetaceae > Kitasatospora. Next base: position 72,088 of record NZ_MECK01000632.1, read on the forward strand.
CCGGCCAAAAACCCGCTCCGCCGATCCACGAAACGCCCCGTTACATGGACATCAGAAAACCTTCCACGACCGCCGAGATGCCGCCCATGACGAAATACCATCTGCCAACCCGCTGCCGGCATCAACTGACAAACAATGCCCGAACACCACCTTCCCGAAAAACCCGGGGCGCAGCACCGCACAGAAATGTCACAGGAACGGCAGAAGATGGTCCAGGACCGGGCAAAAGGCCGGGGCCTGGCGGCCCCTCAGAGGGGCTGTGGGGGTGTCGCCTACGGCGCCACCGAGAAAAGGGGTGCAGGGCACACGTGGGGCACGTGCGGGGCGCAGGAAAACCGGGCGGAGGGCAAGACGGAAGCTGGGGCCTGGCGGCCCCTCAGAGGGGCTGTGGGGTGTCGCCTGCGGCGCCACCAGACGGCGGGTACCCGGGCCGTCGCACGGGCCGGCGAGGCGCAGCGCGGGTGGGCGCGGTGGCCTGCGGCCCTTGGCCGGACGGCAGACACCTGGTCCGGGGCCACGGGGGACGTCAACCTCACCATCACCCCTCACTCCGACCAATCCCACCAAATTCAAACCATCACGGGCAACCAATTTCACAAAGACAGCCGGGCGGAATTCCTGGCCGAATATCCGGCGAAAACACCCCCGCCAACCCAATGAGCAACCAACCATCCCCCACCACCCTCAACCACCACACACAGTCACCGACCCGGCTAACCTGACCACTACGTCGAGCACTTCAGTCGCCCTGCCACAGAGGTATAGACAAGGTGGCGGCAGAGGCTATTTCACGCCTCTCGGCACCATCAGGTCACACCTGTGGCCCCTCGCCGGGTAGAGCTTCGTGTGGAGCACACGGTCCTCCCACCACGGATCGGCTGGAGCGGAGACCAGCGCGGCCACCAGCTCCCGCTTGGTCGGGGCGGGCAGCACCAGCGGGCCCAAGTCCCGTGCGACGACAGCCTGTTCGCACTCAGGCCACTCCAGCCGGTCCGGGCCGGCCTCCTCCCGTAACTCCAACACCGAGCAGCGCGATCCGCAGCGCCAGGCCCGGCCCGGGGTACCCCCGGCAAGAGGGCAGGCTGCCTACTGCATGACTTCCCGGCATGGGTGCTCGAAGGAGAGCGGGCAGTAGTAGAGCTGCATGTTGTAGCTCCGCCCGATCTGGATGCCGATGTCGCCGTTCGTATCTCGGTCCTCGACGGGGTCCCAGCCACTGCCGTCCAGAACGCCGGAATCGATCGTCAGCAGCGGCATCATGACGGATTCGCAAGCGGTGCACCGAATCACCGACGGATCGCGGAAGCTCCACGGCCCCCAGCCGCCGACCTTCCACCCAGGGGCGACCGACAGCTCGTACTGGTAGTAGGCACGGAACTCCTCGGCGTACAGGTACCTCGGATCGGTACCGGTGAACTCCCGCTCACACCAGTCCTCGATCCGCTCCACCAAGCCCGGTTCGAGCTCCAGCGGCGCCGGGTACTCCGTCACCACCTCCGGGTGCAGCACGCACGGCTCCGGCACGTAATCGCCGTAGTGTGACACGTCGGCTGGCAGCGGCGGATTCGTCAGTACAACGCCCACTTCTGCGTAGGAGCGCCACACCAGATGGGTGGCCGGCATCCACTCCGGATCGTGGTTCAGCGGACACCACAGCACCTGCAGCAGGTCTGCGCCCTCGGGACACGGCAGCGAGGGGATGTCCCGCGCGTAGAGCTGGACCACCGGAAGCAGGGCGTTCGGGCCTGTACTCCACGGATGTCCCTCCCGCGTCGCCTTGAGCGCCGCTCGCTCCTGTGCGGTCGGGCTCCCGTCGATCCAGCCTCGCTTGAGGATGCTGCGGCGCGCCCGCACGTCGGCCAGCGACACCGGCGGCCCGTCATCCTCTGGGTGCGATCCGGCGCACATCGGCCACGGCTCGTCGGCTGGCCACAGCAACGGGCCGCCGACCGAGCTGTCGTGGACGGTCGGCTCGCCCAGGCGCGGGTGCAGGCGCACCGTCTGCCGTGCCAGCGGCACCAGCTCCGGGAAGACCGCAGCGATATCCACCCGACGCGGCGGCGTGACACGAACCATCGAGACATCTCTTTCAGACGACGGACAGGCACACGGACCATAGCCGCCCACCACCGTCAAAGCAGCCACCCGGGAGCACATGGCTACGAGTGGAGGGCGGGTGCGTGGGATTCAGGTAGGGAGTGACACCGGAGTAGGACATGACGAGTGCCGCGGTCAGCAGTTCGATGTCGAGTTGGGCGGCGAGGGTCAGCAGACGGTGGAGCGCAGGACCCGCGGCAGCAGGCCCACGGGCGCGAGGCTGTCGCGGATGTGGGCGGCGCCGGCGGGGGCGCAGGTTGTGGCGGTAAGGCGGGTGGTGAGGATGTCATGGCGACAGCGCGCAGGGCGCCGTCGGCAAGCATCGGGTTCCGCTGTCCAGGCACCAGCACAGGGAATCGGTTGTGGCTTCGGGAGCGCTCAGCCGCACGATGGCGTCGCCGAGCGCGGTGTACACCATGGTCGCCTCGAAGGGGCGCTGAGCGGGATCCCGGAGCAGGCCGAGGGCGGGGCGGTGCCCGCACATCCCCAGTGCCATGACCATCTGGTACTGGGTCTCCCACGTACGGGGGTCGCGCACCTCCCGCTCAAGGGCATCCAGGAGCGGCGGACCCGCTACGGGATCGGCGAGCCGGCGAAGCCGCGTCGCGGCGAAACGCCGCTTCGGCGACAACCGGTGGCCGAGCTGCTCCACGGCTTCATCCAACGTCAACACCATCACGGTCCCTGTCTGCGCGGCTTCGTTCCGGGCGCAGCGTAGGGCCCCGTACCGACAGCGCCTGCCGGGTGGCTGGGAGAAGCGCGCGCTCCGGTGTTCTGGGCCGAGGAGGGGAACCGATCGATGAATGCGGCCGGACGGTTGGCGTGGGTGTATTCGTCCGCGATGTTGAAGACGCTGGCGCACAACGGGCATTGCGCCTCTCCGAAGAGGTGGGCGATCCCGTCGGCGAGCGCCTCCTGCCCGTCGCGGACCGCGATCCGGTGCATCCACCGGCCGGTCCCGGTGAGCGCCTCGGCAACGGCCGGTCGCAGTGCCCCTCGCAGTTCCTCGTCGCCGTCCCACACCTGTGAGTAGCATCCGAACCGGCCGACGGCGATCTTCATCGCCGCACCGCAGTGCGGGCATTCCAGCTCGTAGATGTCGTCCGTGAAGCCCTCCAGGGCGTTCGCCCAGTGGTACTCCTGCGCGACGGCGAGCAGGGCGCGGTAGGAGACGAGGTAGTCGGCCGGCCGCGACCGCAGGTGCCGGTCCAGCGTCTCGCCGAACTCCGTGATCGTGCCTGCGCAGTCCGCCAGCAGGTCGTCGCAGCCGTGCTGCACGGCCGCGCGTTCGAGGATCCGCCCCGCCAAGGCCCGCGCGTGCGCGCTGCGCGGCGCCAGGTGCACCAGCTGCGGCAGGGCGACGAAGCCGGCCGGAGAAACCAGGTCGTCCTCGAGGACGAGCCGCCAACCCAGCTCCCGCCACGCATCCGCGTCGTCCCGGCGTTCCAGCTGCGCCAGGAGCGCCGGGACGCGATCGACATCGAATCTGCTGTCGCGTATGCGTGCCCAGTCCACCACCCCGGTATTGAACCAGGGAGCCTCGCGGCCCTCGCGTTGAGAAAGCACCGGAGGCGAACACCCGGTGGGTGGCGGCCTCCGGTTCTCGGTTCCGCTCTCCAGTGGGTACCGGCAAGCAGAGCCCGGGCGGCAGGGACAGGCCCTCCAGGAGGCGGGCTGAATCATCGCCGACACAGCCGGGAGTGTAAGGCTGCCAGGCCGGACAACCGGACATCCAGGGCCCAGGCCCTGCCATGCTGGCGGCTGACATAGGGATCTGCATCAAGATGTCACCGGACGGCGTCTCCTGATGTCACCACACATCCGCACCCCGGTGACACCCAGCACTCCGCCACCCCCACGTCACCGCTAGAAGCCAGCCGGTGACACCCACTGCTCCCCCAGTGACACCAAACCGCAGATTCGCACCGGATCTCTGATCCGGTAGATCATCTTTCGTGACGCGAGGGCAACTGGCGGACGGGGAGTGGGAGTTCATCGGGCCGCACCTGCCGATCGGTGGGTACGGCCCGTATCCCGAGCGGCTTCGACAGCGGTTCGAGGGCGTGATCTGGCGCTTCAAGACCGGCGGGCAGTGGCGTGACACCGGTGTGTTCGAGGCCCTGTCGGAGGGGCTGATCACGGAGGCCGCGGAGCGGGGCGAGGTGGACCTGTCGCTGGTCAGCATCGCGCGACCGGCGGCGCGTCCAGCCCGGCTGTCGAGTGCCGAGTCAGCTTGGCAATTCCGGTCGTCGCCGGTGGTCGGCGGCTGTGGCAGGGATGGCGTTGTCGATGAGGACGGCGGCGATGGCGGCAGCGGTAGGGAAGGCGTCGGCGTTGAGGACCCGGGTCCGGGCAGCGGCGCCGTCGATGAGCAGCGCGAGCTGCTCGCCGAGCTGTTCGGGGTCGGCGGCGCCGGCTTCGCGGGCGGTGCCGGCGAGCCGGGCGGCGACGGCTTTCTTGTAGTCGCGCGCGTACTGGGATGCGGGGTGCTGGGGGTCGTGGAGTTCGACGGCGGCACCGATATAGGGGCACAAGGGCGTGCCGGCAGGGATATCGAAGGCGGCAAGGAGCCGTTCACGGGGCGTGAGGTCGGTGCGGTCGAACACGCTGGACAGAACGTCGGGGTCGAACCGGCGCAGGTACTCGGCGACGAGTTCGTCCTTGCCGTTGAAGTGCTGGTAGGCCGTGCGCTTGGACACCTCGGCCGCCGCGCAGAGCTGGTCCATGCCGGTGCGGTTGATGCCCTGCTCTCGGAACAGCTTCTGGGACGCGCTGAGGATGCGCTCGCGGGCGCCCCGGCCGCGGCGGCGCCCCGTTGGGCCCTTCTCCAACTCCGTCATGACCCCATGCTACCCCGGCATGGTAACGACCGGTGTACATAGCTTGCGCCGCGGCGGGGTGCCCCGTACCGTAAGTACACAAGACGGTATACATAAAGCCGTCGCCCCAGGTGCACACGGCACCACCGACCCAAGGGAACGACTATGGGAAAGCTCGACGGCAAAGTCGCGGTCATCACCGGCGGCACCGCTGGCATGGCGCTGGCCGGCGCGAAGCTCTTCGTCGACGAGGGAGCGCACGTCTTCATCACCGGCCGCCGCCAGGACACCCTGGACGAGGCCGTGAAGCAGATCGGCCGCAACGTCACCGGCGTGCAGGGCGACGCCGCCGACCTGGACGACCTGGACCGCCTGTACGACACCGTCAAGCGAGAGAAGGGCAGCCTCGACGTGCTGTGGGCCAGCGCCGGCGGCGGCGAGCCCGCCCCGCTCGGCGAGATCACCGAGGCCCAGTTCGACACCTGGTTCGGGCTCAACGCCCGCGGCACCCTGTTCACCGTCCAGAAGGCCCTCCCGCTCTTCAACGACGGCGGCTCGATCCTGATGACCGGCTCCAACGCCTCCCTCGGCGCTTTCCCCGGCTGGAGCGTCTACGCCGGCAGCAAGGCAGTCCAGCAGGCCTGGGCCCGCATCTGGCTCAACGAGCTCAAGGACCGCCGCATCCGTGTCAACGTTCTGACCCCGGGCCAGGTCGCCACCGCCAAGCAGGAAGAGCTCTTCGACGAGGCCACCAAGCGCCAGTTCGAGTCCCTCATCCCTCGCGGTCAGATGGGCATGCCTGACGAAATCGCCACCGCCGCCCTATTCCTCGCCTGCGACGACTCCAGCTACGTCAACGGCATGGAACTCGTCGCCGACGGCGGCACCACCGCCATCTGAACCGAACAACCCACACCCAGGACAGGAAATCTCATGAGCAGCGTCAGCATCATCGGGACCGGGAACATGGCCCGCACCATCGGCGCGCGGGCACTCGCGGGCGGCAACACCGTCGAGATCATGGGCCGCGATCAGTCCAAGGCCGCCGACCTGGCCAAGGCTCTCGGCGGCGGCGCCACGACGGGAGAATGGGGCACCACCCCGACCGGGGACATCGTCATCGTGGCCCTGTTGCACGACGGTGTCGTGCCGACCGTCGCCCAGTACGGAGACGCACTCGCGGGCAAGGTCATCGTCGACATCAGCAACCCCTTCAACTCCACCTTCGACGGGCTGGCCCACGGCGAGGAGACCTCGATCGCGCAGGAGGTCGCCAAGGCCGCCCCGGCCGGCGCCAGCGTGGTGAAGGCGTTCAACACCGTCTTCCGCCATGTGCTGGAGAAGGGCCGACCGGATGTCTTCATCGCCGGCGACAATGCCCAGGCCAAGGCAAGCGTGGAAGCGTTCGTCGAGAGCCTCGGGCTGCGCCCGCTGGACGTCGGCGACCTGAAAATGGCGCACTGGCTGGAAGGAGCGGGCGTGATCACGGTAGGTCTCGCCAACCACGGGGTGGGGAACCTGGACTTCGCCCTCAGCATCACCGAACTCACCACCTGAGCACACGGTCGACGGGCGCCCGCCGCCGCATCACGGCGACCAGCAGCGCCCAGACCATGCGAGGCAGGCCTGCGGCTAGAGCGTGCATTCAATCGTGATCGATGGGTTGCTCTGGTGAGGTCTTTGATCCAGATCATCGAGGCTCGGAGGTGGAGACCGGCGAGGTAGCTCTCCGGGGTCTTGTCGTACCTCGTGGCGATGCCTCGCCAGGCCTTCAGCTTGTTGATCAGCCGCTCCACGGTGTTTCTCTCCTTGTAGAGGTCGGCATCGTGACTGACGGGCCGGCCGCCTCTGGAGCCCTTCTTCCTCCGGTTGGCGGCCTGGTCAGCCTTCTCCGGGATGACGGCCTTGATGCGGCGTTTGCACAGATGGGCACGGTTGCCGCGGGACGAGTAGGCCTTGTCCCCGGCGACCGCGTCCGGCCGGGTGCGGGGACGTCCGACGGGCCCGCGCACGCGGATCTTCCCGAGCACGGGGATGAACTGCGGGCTGTCCGCAGCCTGGCCCGCAGTCAGGACGAATGCCAGCGGCCGGCACTTGCGGTCCGCAGCCAGGTGCACCTTGCTGGTCTGTCCGCCCCGCGACCGCCCGAGCAGGGCTTTCTTCAGTCGGATCTTCCGGCGTCTGCAGATGCGTCGCCGCTCGTTCCGCTCGGGCCCGGCGTGCTGTCCGCTTTGTTCCTCGACACCGCCCCCTTTGCCGCGGACTTTTCCTCCTCGGCGGCCGCCTTCTCCAGGGCGTCGAGCACCTCGGGATCCATGTGCATCCCGGCCGCGTCGTGGTGGGCGCGGGCCGTGGTCGAGTCGATACTGACCAGCGACAAGTCCACCTCGCCGCGCTTGGCTGCCTCCGCGATCAGACCCTCCAGCAGGGCCTCAAACACTCCGGCGTCCCTCCACTGCCGGAAGCGGTTACTCACCGTGGACCAAGCGCCGAACTCGCCCGGCATCTCCCGCCACTGCGCGCCGGTCTTGAACCGCCAGACCACGCCCTCGAACTGCAGCCGCAGTCGTTCGGGATACGGGCCGAAGGCGCCGACCGGCAGGTACGGCTCGATGAACTCCCACTCTGCACCACTCAGTTGCACGCGCGTCACCCACGATGATCTACCGAATCCACCTCGACAACAAAGGCAGATCCGGCAGATTGATCACAACCCGATACGCGCCCTAGTACTGCAATCACAGTTATGGGGTGTGGCCTCGGCGCTTGTAGTGGCTGAGGCGGGCCCGGGTCTGGCTGAGGCGTCTCCACCATGACCAACGCAGATGATGCGCGGGAGTGAGGCAATGGGGCTGGAGGACCAGGCCGATGAGACGGCGGATCTCCGCGACGGACAGGGGTATCAGGGTGGTTTGTCCTAATCGACAGCCCCCTTTTCCAGCTCCTCGGCACGGATCGCGGTCAGCGCCGCGAGGGCGGCCATAGCCAGGGTGATGTGCCGGTACCAGGCGTCATAGCGGCGGACCTGGTAGTGGTCCAGGCCGCACTTCGTTCTTCGCGACCTGGAACGACTCCTCGATCGCCCACCTGGCCGCAGCGACCTTGACCAGATCCTTCAGGCGGGTGGTGACGGGGCCGTAGCACACGTAGCGGGCGATCTCGGTCGGGTCGCTGACCGAGCGGCGGGCCAGCACCCAGTGCCCGACGCCGTCCTCCCACACAGGGCGGATCGCCACCCGGGCCCAGTCGTAGATCCGCTCGCCGTGGGAGCCCTTGCCGCCGGACAGGCGCTTCCAGGCCTGCCGCGGCAGGTCGGCGACCAGCTCGTCGACCCGGACCTCACGCCACCCGGTCGTGATCACCGTGTCGTTGACCCTGGTGGCCAGCACATACCCGACGCCGAGTTGCTCCAGCCACACGCGCAGGTGCTTGACCTGGCCATACGCCTCGTCCGCCGTCACCCACGCGAACGGCACCCCGGCGTCGATCGCACGCTGCAGCATCCACCGGAAGTGCTCGTTCTTCGTCGCGAACGGCACCTCGTCAGGCACACCAGCCGCCCGGCAGCGCTCACGGTCGTCCGTCCATGAGGCCGGCAGGTACAACTCCCGGTCGATCAACGCGCGGCCCTTGGCCGAGGCGTAAGCCAGGAACGTGCCGATCTGGGAGTTTTCCGTCCTGCCCGCCGTCCCGGTGTACTGCCGCTGCACACCCGCCGACCGCGAGCCCTTCTTCAGGAAGCCGGTGTCGTCGCCGATCAGGATGCCGTCCTCGGCGCCGATGGTCTCCACGACGAAGTCCCGCACGTCGTCGCGGACACCGTCCGCATCCCAGTCCGCCTCGCCCAGCAGCCGCTGCATCCCGATCGGATGCCCCTCACCCGCCCACTCCGCCAGCGTCCACCCGTTCTTCCGCTCCAGCGGCGCAATCAACCCCGCCATATACGTCAGGGCCCGCGCACGCGGCTCCGACCTGGAAAAACGCCCAGCGAACCGCTCATGCAGCCCAGACAGCGTCTCCTGCCAGGCCCCGATCTGCCCCACCCCAAGATCCACAGACACGACAGAACACAACCACAGTCACCGGCAGAACTCGCAACTTCCCCACCAGTAACTGTGATTGCAGTACTAGTCGTCGAGGGCGTGACGGACGGGGGTGAGGTCATTCGGGTGGTGGCGCGGACCCGGGAGGATCCGGTGCCGTGCCCGATGTGCGGGCAGCCGACGGGGCAGGTGCATGCCTTCCACGAGCGGGTGGTCACGGATGTGCCGGTCGACGGGCGGCAGGTTGTGGCGTCGGTGCGGGTCCGGCGCATGGTCTGCCCGGTTCTGGGCTGCCCGCGGCAGACGTTCCGCGAGCAGGTCCCCGGCCTGATCGAACGCTACCAGCGGCGTACGCGCCGTCTCACCGACCAACTCGGGAAGATCGTGAAGGAGTTAGCGGGCCGGGCGGGCGCCCGCCTGTCCCGCTTGCTGGCCTGCGCGATCGCCCGATCGACCGCCCTACGCCTACGCCACGGTGCTCATCGACGCCGAGACCGGCGAGCGGATCGAGGTCCTGCCCGACCGCACCGCCCGGACGCTGGTCGCATGGCTGCGCGAACACCCCGGGGCCGAGTACGTCTGCCGCGACGGCTCCGGGTCCTACGGCGAGGCGATCCGCCAGGCCCTGCCCGAAGCGGTGCAGGTCAGCGACAGATGGCACTTGTGGAGCAACCTGTGCGGGAAGGTCCCGGCCGAGGTCCGCTCCCACGCCGCCTGCTGGGCCACCGCCGTGAACCCGGTCCGGCCCGGGGGCACGCGCGAGCAGACCACCCGCGAGCGCTGGCAACAGGTCCACAATCTGCTCGACCAGGGCGTCGGCCTGCTCGAATGCGCCCGCCGCCTCGACGTCGCCTGAACACCGTCAAGCGGTACGCCCGCATGAAGGAGCCCACCGGCGACCGCCGCGCTCCCCGCTACAAGCCCACGCTCGTCGACCCCTACCCCGACCACCTGCGCCTACGCCGGGCCGAGGACCCAGCGGTGCCTGTCACCCACCTCCTGCGCGAGATCAGGAGCTGGGCTACACCGGCAGCGCGAACCTCCTGGTCCGCTACATCACCCAGGGCCGCGCCGAGGGCGACAAGCCCGTCACCACGCCACAGCGCTTCGCCCGCCTCCTCCTCACCCGCCCCGAGAACCTACGTGACAGGGACGCCGCGCTGCTGGGAGAACTCACCGCAGCCTGCCCCGAGATGACCGAACTCGCCCGTCTGACCGGAACGCCCGCGCAACTGCTGACGCCGGCCGAGGGCAACGACGCCAAGCTCACCGACTGGATCACGTCAGTTCGCTCCGTCGACCCGCCCCACCTGCACTCCTTCACGAACGGCCTGGAACTCGACCGTGCCGCCGTCGACGCCGGACTCACCACCCCGCACCACAACGGCCGCACCGAGGGAGTCAACACACGAACCAAGAAGATCATGAGACAGATGCACGGCCGAGCCGGGTTCCCCCTGCTCCGCCACCGCATCCTCCTCCAGTGATCACTACCCAGCGCTACCACCGATTACAGGACAGAGCCGTTCTTTTTACAGACCCCGGCCCGGTCCTTCTCAACCAACCCATAAACCCTCAGCCCGCCAACAAGACCCACCAGCGAACCACCAACCCGCCACAGCCGGCGACGGACTGGCGCACCCGCATGTCGTTGATGAAGTACTTGACGCGGCGGGGACTTCCCTGCAGCTTCTCGTAGAGAATGGGTGTCATCCGTGAGGTGAAGGCCAACTCCGCAGAGATGTCGCCGCCGCCCACCGCGTCAGCGAGATCACGCTGGCGGGGCAGTGCCCTGATTCTCCTGCGGTCCCCCGGTCGGTCCGTGGCTTTCAGTCGGCTGCCAGGACCTCCACGCCGCGCTCTGTGAGTTGCTCGACGACTGCGTGGTGGGGGTCGGCGTCGGTAATGAGTCCGCTGATCTCCTCCCAGGGCAGGACACGGAATCGGGAGGCTGTGCCGATCTTCTCGGAGGAGGCCAGGATGTAGGTGTCTGCGGCCCGTGCAGCCAGGGCGCGCTTCATCGCGGCCTCCTCGGCGTCGCCGGTAGTCAGTCCCGCCTCCGGGTGAACACCAGTGACGCCGAGCAGGCAAAGGTCGGCCGAGACGTTCTGGGCGGCCTCTGCCGCGGCGGCGCCACAGGCGACCGCCGAGTGCTTGAAGACGCGGCCGCCGATCAGGAAGACCTCAACCTGCGGATGCTCCAGCAGAGCGACCGCGATCGTTGGACTGTGGGTGATCACGGTGCACGCCAGGTCCGCCGGGAGCGCGTGGGCGACGGCGAGGGCAGTGGTGCCGCCGTCCAGGATCAGGGCGCTGCCGGGCCGCACGAGCGCGGCGGCCGCGGCGGCGACCTTCCGCTTGCCGTCGGGGGTGACGGCCTGGCGGGCCGTGTAGTCCACGACGGCCGGGGAGACGGGCAGCGCGCCGCCGTAAACCCGTTGGCACAGCCCCTCGGCGGCGAGGTCGCGCAGGTCGCGGCGCACGCTGTCCTCGGAGATGCCGACGTCGGCAGCGACGTCCTTGGCGACGATCTTGCCCTCGCGGGCGAGAAGGCCCAGCAGGTGGTCACGCCTCTCCGCAGCCAGCATCCGCATTCTCTCCTGTTCTTGCACGTTTCTGCGTGTACTGTAGCGCACCATGACCGACAAGCCGATGCTCATCCTCATCGCCGGGCCCTACCGCTCCGGCACCGATGGCGACCCGCAGGCTATGGCCGCCAACCTCGCCCGCCTCGAAGCGGCAGCATGGCCGGTGTTCGCCGCCGGCCACGTCCCCATGATCGGGGAGTGGGTCGCCCTGCCCGTCCTGCGTTCGGCTGGTGCGGGCCTCACCGATCCCCTTGCCGACCAGGTTCTCTACCCGACCGCGGAGCGCCTGCTGGCCCACTGCGACGCCGTGCTCCGGCTCCCCGGTGACTCCACCGGGGCCGATCAGGACGTCGCCATCGCCCGCCGCCGCGGCCTGCCCGTCTACCACGACGTGAACGAGATCCCGCACCGCACCCCGCAGGAGACCGCGTGAAGACCCGCCCCGGCATCGATACCCCCGACCACCGCGGCCGCACCGACCTCGACCGCGCCGGACGGGACCTGGCCCGCAACCCCGACGTCGTGATCCGCGATGTCGAACTCACCTCCCAGGGCTGGCATGTCCTGCGCCGCACCACCTTCGACTACCGCCGCCGCGACGGACGCACCGTCACCCAGCAGCGCGAGACCTACGATCGCGGCAACGGCGCGGCCGTCCTGCCCTACGACACCGAACGCCGCAAGGTCCTGCTCACCCGCCAGTTCCGCTTCCCGGCCTACGTCAACGACCACCCGGACGGCATGCTCATCGAAGCCGCCGCCGGACTCCTCGACGCGGACGACCCCCAGAGCGCCGTCCGACGCGAGAGCACAGAGGAACTCGGCGTCACCCTCGGCCCACTCACCCACGTCCTCGACACCTACATGAGCCCCGGCTCCGTCACCGAACGCCTCCACCTCTTCGCCGCCCCCTACACCCCGGCCGACCGAACCGGGACCGGCGGCGGACTCGAAGAAGACGGCGAAGACATCGAGGTCCTCGAACTACCCTTCACCAAAGCCCTCGCCATGACCCGCGACGGACGCATCACCGACGGCAAGACCATCCTGCTCTTGCAATGGGCAGCCCTGGACGGACCCTTCGCCCCCGTAACCGGCGACCGCTGACAGCGCACCCCGCCTCGCCCCGGTCAGCCCCGCTCCAGACACAAGGGCGACCCTGCCCGGACCCTCCGAAGGCGCGCGGCTCCGACCACCGTTGAACTTTCGACCGCAGGGGGAACGAAGAACAACCCCGGCCGAAATCCGAGAGCACGTCGGCGAACGGGCGGCCGAGTATGCCGCAGGTCCTGGCCGCGACGGTGGTGCTGCAGAGCCTGCACGGCCTGTCGGACTTCGTGACGGTCCAGGAACTGCGCTGCGACCTGCGGTGGAAGGCCGCCTGCGGTCTCGGCCTCAACGACACCGCATTCGACGCGTCCCTGCTGACCTACTTCCGGCGCCGCCTGCAACGATCCGGGGATCCGATGCGGCTGTTCGCCAAGGTCAAGGGGGTCGTGGCAGCCACCGGCGTACTCAAGGGCAAACGCCGGCGGGCACTGGACTCCACCGTGCCGGACGACGCGGTGGCAACCCAGGACACCGTCACCCAACTCGTCGCCGCAATCCGCCGCGTGATCCGCGATGCGCCCGGGGCCGAGCGCGTGGCCGCCACCTGGTGCACCGCGCACGACTACGCCGATGCGGGCAAGCCCCGCATCGCCTGGAACGACGAGCAGGCCCGCGCCGGCCTGGTCGACGCCCTGGCCACCGACGCGCTCAACCTGCTCGGCCGCCTGCCCGAGCGACAGCTTGATGAGAAGGCTGCCGACGCGGTCGGGCAGCTGGCACTGAGCCTTTTCAGCGATGCAGCTCCAGGGTGAGGACGGCCTTGGCTGCTGACGTCAACCAGTTCGGGCTGCAGCGTGCGCGGCGGAAGACCTTCCAGCGCTTGACGGTGGCCACGCCACGTTCGACGGGGTAGCGGAGGCGGGCGTGGGCCCGGTTCAGCGATCTCTGCCCGACAGTGAGTTCGTTCCGGGGCGGGCGTCTGGCCGGCATTGCGAACGTTCCGCCGGCACCGGTGTACGCCATGTCGGCCAGGACCGGGATCCGGAGTCGGACACAGGTCTTCACGATGCGGTGGGTGCGCGCGGCGGTCAGGTCGTGCGTGCGGCCGGGCAGAGCGCGGGAGATCCACACCAGCCCGCCGGCCGGACCGGTGATGACCTGCAGGTTCACGCCGTGGCGGCGGTGCTTGCCGGAGTAGTCGGCGCGTCCGTCGCCGACACGGTCGCACTCGGCGAGGGTTCCGTCGACCAGGACGTACTCGTCTACGTCATCCTGGACAACCCGTCGGCCCACAAGGGCCAACAGATCAGGCGCTGGGCGAAGAAGAACCGCGTCGAGCTGTGCTTCACCCCGACCTACGCGTCCTGGGCCAACCCGATCGAGGCCCACTTCGGGCCCTTGCGGCAGTTCACGATCGCGAACTCGAACCACCGCAACCACACCGTCCAGACCCGGGCCCTGCATGCCTACCTGCGCTGGCGCAACACCAACGCCCGCCACCCTGACGTCCTCGCCGCCCAACGGCGCGAGCGAGCCCGCATCCGCAGCGAGAAGGGCATCCGCTGGGGCGGGCGCCCAGTCACCGCAGCAGCCTGAACGAACCGGTGTTTCTGTCCGCTGGAGCTCCTAGTCGTCGAACTCGAAGCCCGAAGTCTCCGCCCGGGCGATGATGTCCCTGGCCGCCTCGGGGCTCGCGATGACCGGCTCAAGGGCCGTCTTGAGTTGCGCGAGGTCACTCGGACTCCCGACCGCGCAGAACATGCCGGCCTCGCTGTGGAAGTCGAGGCGCTCGGCAATGTCCGGCCAGGCGAACTGCACGAGACCTTCCCAGAAGTACCCGTTCGGCTCGTGCCCTGCATCGGCTACCGCCGTATCAGCAGCAAGGCCACCAACGTCCAACGTCAGCGAGTGTTCGCCAGCAAAGTCATGAAGCGAGATGGTCACGGCCGCGATCTTTTCACGCCCAGCTCCCACCCCGGTGATCCTTTCCGGTCACGGCACTAGGCGCGGACTCCCGCGGCTCGCTCCGCGCGAACCGATGGGCAAACCGCCCATGCAACCCGACCAGCCCGTCCGACCAAGCACGAGCATCGACCTCGGCTATCTCCCCACCCATGAACAGCCCAACGAGCGGACCCAACGTCCGTCACGGTAAGCACCGTTGCGGTACTAGGCGGTCTCGATTGGATCATCTGGCGAGCCAGAGGGAGATGCCTGCGATGTGGAGTCCGGCCCGGTAGACGCCGGCGGTCCTCTCGTAGCGGGTGGGTGCGCCGCGAAGCGCCGTGGAGTCGAGTGAGGTGAAAGACCTGCATCTCCGGGTTGTCGCAGCAATCCGGTTGAAGCTGAGGGCAGTTCGTCTCGGGGGATGCCGAGACGGGCGGTAAGCAGCCCTGACAACGCCGGGACGGGCTGGCACTGCCAGACGGTTCGGGTCCGGCAAGCGAGACGGGAAGGTGTACGCGAGGAACCAGTGGTTGACGCCCCGTAATTACGAGACCGGCTCCAACCTGGCGGATATGGGCCGGATGCAGTGCACGACCGTCTGCACTTTGACGGTCGACTCCGAAGCCGACTCTACTCATCGGTGGGGAGGCCACGCCGAAGGTCTGCGGCGTAGGTGTGGCGATGCTGCCGGGGTAGAGCTGGGCGCCTCACCCGTCGATCGATTCCGTGGTGAACGTGGGAACTGTCCGCGGTCTCCGTGCCGGGCATCCAGTCCGGCCGAGGGCAGGCCCATCGCCGGCTGATGGCCGCCGGACAGGGCGGAGGCTCCGTAGTACTCGGAGGCCGGGAGAGCCGGCCACAGGGGGAAGGGAGCCAGCAAGTCGGCAGTAAGGATGCTGGAATGCCAGGAGGTTGTCGCCGGTGAACACCGACGAGCCGGCGACGGCGAGGACTGCCCAACTACCGGCTGGTCCGGTACGCGGACGACTTCCTCGTACTCGTCTCCGGTAGCCGTGAGCACGCCGAGGACCTGCGGCGGGACGTCGCAGAAGCACTGAGACCGATGGGCCTGCGCCTGTCGGTCGAGAAGACGAGGATCACCCACATCGAGGAGGGCTTCGACTTCCTCGGGTGGCGCATCCAGCGCCACCGGAAGAAGGGCACTGATCAGCACTACGTCTACACCTACCCGGCGCGGAAGTCGTTGCGCTCGGTGATGGCGAAGACGAAGGAGCTGACCGGACGACAGAACGTCAGCCTGTCGCTGACAACCTTGCTGCAGCGATTGAATCCGGTGCTGCGAGGTTGGTGCGCGTACTTCCGTCCGGGGGTTTCGAACGTCACATTCTGCTACCTCAGCCACTATGCGTGGATGCGGGTCATACGGTGGATGCGACGCAAGCACCCCCGAACCACATGGAAGCAACTTCGCCGCCGCTACTGCGGCGGCGCCTGGTGGCCTACCACGGAGGAGACACAGCTGTTCAACCCGGCGAAGGTGAGCACGACCAGATACCGATACCGGGGAACAGTCATCCCGAGCCCGTGGCCCACTGCGGCATGAGGATCTGACCGCCCCCAACGGGGCTTGTGGAGAGCCCGGTGCCCGGAGAGGGGCACGCCGGGTTCGGGAGGCGGCTCGGGGAAACCCACTGGTGGAGACACCAGCAGGGCGCCCCGAGTCGACCTCACCGATGCATCGCCTCACCGCCCGCTCCCCCCGCCCCCCCGCCAAAGGCGACGGCGTAAGAGGCGGCGGAACGGCCTTGGCCACCCCGGCAGCGCGCGGTGGGGCGGCAGGCGGTGGACAGGGAAGCGGACCTGATGGCGGGCCGGTGAGAGTGGGCTGCTCGCGCCCGTCATGGCAGTCTCCGGCGCGCCGGCGCGCCAATGATCAGATTTTTTGCAGTCCGGTCAGGGAGTGCAAGCGGCCGACCAGTTCCTCGGAGCGGGCCCGGTACCGTGCGACCGAGGCCAGTTTGATCTCCTCGTAGCCACGCACGGTGTCGGGCAGTGAGGCGATCTCGACGGCCAGGCCGTGGACGTCCTCGCCGAGGAGCCGGCAGACCTCGGCCATGGTGGTTCGGTACTCGACCACCAGGGCGCGTTCGGTGCGGCGCACGCGGGCCGCTCCGAACGGGTCGAGGCGGGTGCCGCGGATGGCGCGCATGGCTGCGAGGGCGTGGAAGGCGGGTTTGAACCAGGGGCCGAGTTCGATCTTGCGGGTCATTCCTAGGGCCCGCAGCACGGGCGGGTGGAGACGGTAGGACATTCGCGCGCCGTCCCCGAAGCGGGCTCGCACCTCCCGCTCGACCTCGGGGTCAAGGGAGAGCCGGGCCACCTCGTACTCGTCCTTGTACGCCATCAGCTTGTACAGGTACGTGGCCACGGCCTCGGCGAGTGCGGTCGAGCCGGGCACGCGTTCGTTCTCGGTTCGCCGCACCTGTTCGACGAAGCGCAGGTACCTCGTTGCGTACGCGACGTTCTGGTAGGCGATGAGGTCCGGGACGCGGATTTCCAGGAGCCGGGCGAGTTCCGACCCGGGGGCGGCCCCGGCCGATGCGAGGACGTTACGGGCGGCGGCGGAGAGGCGCCGTTCGGGAGCGGCGTGCCCGGGCCGGGCGGCGGCGAAGGCTTCGGGGTCGGCGACGGCCTGGCGGCCGAGGCGGAACGCCTTGAGGTTGGCCTCGACCTTGACGCCGTTGAGGGTGATCGCCTCCTCGATGGCGTGCGCCGGAATTGGCAGCCCGCCGGCCTGGTAGGCCGCACCCGTCAGCAGGAGGTTGGCGAACTGGTCCTCGCCCAGCAGGTCGGCGGCGAGCCGCCGCGCGTCCAGGAAGACGCTGTCCCTCACCCCGGCCCGGATTCTTTCCTTGAGTGGTTCGGCGGGCGGGAAGGTCACGTTCGGGTCGATCACCATCCGTCCGGTCGGGACCTCTGTGGTGGAGACGACCGCCACCGTTCTCGCCGGGGCGGTCGCTGACAGGTTTCCGGGTTCCGCGGCCACGAGCAAGTCGCAGCCGAGGTAGAGGTCGCACTCCTCAAGGGCCGCCTTGCCAGCCTGGTCGGTCCGGTCCGTGGTGATCTTGATGTCGGAGACCACCGCACCGCCCTTCTGGGCCAGGCCGGTCTGGTCGAGGGTCCGGACGTGCAGGCCCACGAGCGAGGCCGCGGTGCTGAGGATCTGCGCGAGAGTGACCACGCCGGAACCGCCGATGCCGGTGATCCGGACGGTGTGGGACGCCGGCACGACAGGTGCCGGATCGGGCAGGGCGGCGGTGTCCGGCATGGCGGTGGCGGTGAAGGCGTGCTTCCCGCCGGCGGGCACGACCGTGAGGAAGGAGGGGCAGTCCCCTGCCAGGCAGGCGTAGTCCTTGTTGCAGGAGGACTGATCGATCCGGGTCTTGCGCCCGAACTCGGTGTCGACGGGTTGCACGGAGAGGCAGTTCGACTGCTGTCCGCAGTCGCCGCATCCCTCGCACACCCGCTCGTTGATCACCACCTGCTCGGCGGGCTCGGGCGCAAGGCCGCGCTTGCGCTTGCGTCGCAGTTCCGTCGCGCACTCCTGGTCGTGGATGAGCACGGTGACCCCGGGGGTCCGGGCGAGCACGTCCTGGGCCTCGGGCAGCCGGTCGCGGTGCCAGACGACGACGCCCTTCGGAAGCGCGACCCGCCGGTAGCGCTTGACGTCCTCGGTCGTGACGATGACGCGTCCGACGCCCTCCGCCAACAGCTCCTGTGCGATCGCGGGCACGGGCATGACGCCGATCGGCTGCTGCCCGCCGGTCATCGCCACCGCCGAGTTGTAGAGCAGTTTGTAGGTGACGTTCACCCCGGCCGCGACCGCCGCCCTGATGGCGAGGCTGCCGGAGTGGTGGAAGGTGCCGTCGCCGAGGTTCTGGATCAGGTGGTCGCGGGCGAGGAACGGCTGCATCCCGATCCACTGGGCGCCCTCGCCGCCCATCTGTGTCATGCCGATCACGTCCCCGGCCTGGGCGGGGTCCATGAGCGTGACCATGGCGTGGCAGCCGATCCCGGCTCCGACGGCGGCGCCCTCGGGCGCCTTGGTCGAGAGGTTGTGCGGGCAGCCGGAACAGAAGTAGGGGGTGCGGGTCGCCATGGGCAGGAGCGGAAGCGCCCGGCGCCCGGCCACCGTCGGCCGCCGGACGTCCGACCAGGCGCGCACGGTGGGGAAGTCGCCCAGGCTGTTCAGCCGGTGGGCGAGCCGTGCGGCTACGGTGTCGGGATCGAGTTCTCCGTCGAACGGGAAGAGGACCGAACCGTCGGGTGCGCGCTTGCCGGAGACGGCCGGCCGGTTCCCGTGCCCGTAGAGCAGTTCCTTGAGGGCGGTCTCGATCAGCGGCCGCTTCTCCTCCACGACCACGATGTGGCTCAGTCCTCGCGCGAACCGTTCGACGACCGTGGGTTCCAGCGGGTGGATCATGCCGAGGTGGAGCAGGCGCACACCCCGCCGGTTCAGTTCGGCGTCGTCGAGTCCGAGGATGCGCAGGGCCTGACGGACGTCGAGGAAGGTCTTGCCCGCCGCGACGATGCCGACGCGGTCCTCGGACCCCGAGACGGTGATCCGGTTGAGGCCGTTGGCGGCGGCGTAGCGGCGGGCGATCTCCAGACGGGCGCCCTCCCGGGTGCGTTCCAGGTCGCCGAGCGCCGGCTGCACCATCCGGGAGCCGACGGTGTGGCGGTACGGCACTCCGTCGATGACGAGGTCCGGTTCGACCGGCGAGATCCGGCCGGCGCTCACGTCGACGGTGCCGGAGCCGTCGGCGACCGCCGTGACGATCTTCAGCGCCACCCACAGACCGGACGCCCGGGACATCGCCACGCCGTGCAGTCCGAAGTCGAGCGCCTCCTGCGGGTCGGACGGGTAGAGGGTGGGCAGACCGAGGTCGGCGAGGAGCAGTTCGGAGGCGCCGGGGACGGTGGACGACTTGGCGGCGGGGTCGTCACCGACCAGGGCGAGCGCGCCGCCGACCGGGTGGGTGCCCATCAGGTTGTTGTGCCGGATGGCGTCCGAGGCACGGTCCAGGCCCGGGGACTTGCCGTACCAGACGGCCGTGATGCCGTCGACGCGCTTGTCCGGCTGCCCGGCCGCGAGCTGGGTGCCCTGGACCGCCGTCGCCGCCAACTCCTCGTTGACGCCGGGGCGGAAGACGATGTCGTACTCCTCGAGGAGGGGGCGGCAACGCGCGAGTTCCATGTCGTATCCGGCGAGCGGCGAACCCTCGTACCCGGAGACGAATCCGGCGGTGCTGCGGCCCGCGCGGCGGTCGGCGCGGCGGATGTCGAGGGGCAGCCGGGCGAGCGCCTGGATGCCGGTGAGGTGGACGCTGCCTTCTTCGAGGGTGTACCGGTCCTGGAGCGAGGGCCGTGGCTCGGTCGGGTTCTGAGAGGTCACCACTGTGTTCCTCCGGGTGGGGCATCGGTTGGCGGGGCGGGTACGGGCCCGCGGGCCCGCGGGCCCGCTTGCCGGTCCGCCGGGCTTTGCCCGGTGGGGGCGGGCGGCCGGGCGGTGGGGAGGGAGCGCCGGGTGGGAGCCGCGGTCGCGGCCGCCGCCCGGCGGGGACAGGATCTGACGGAGCGTTACCGGGCGGGCCGTTCGGCTCCGCGGAGCAGGCCGGTGAGAGCCGACACGGGAGCCGATCCCTCGGCGCTGTGCCACGCGATGTGACCGTCCGGCCGGACCAGCAGGGCTCCGTCCGCGCCGATCCCGAGCAGGTCTAGGCAGGCGCCGTCCGCGCTGGCGACGTCGCCGACGACGACGGTCCGCTGCGCCATGCCGCCCCCGGGCCCCTCGGGGAAAAGCTCCTCGAAGGCGACCGCGAACGCGTCCGCCCAGGCGGCTCCTCCCGGCCCGGCGAAGAGGGTGAAGCCCGGCACCAGGAGGTCGTGGGTGGACACCAGCTCCCCACCGCGCTCGACCCAGGCGTGCGGAAGTCGCGCCCCGCGGACGGCGGTCGGCGTGCGGTCGCCGTCCGAGGACAGGGCGCCGTCGGCCCACCGGGCCGCTCCGTAGACGTACCCGATCTCCTGGCTCAGCGCGTCGAAGTGCGGGCGCTGCAGAGGGACGGCTTCCGCGATCCGTCGGCGTTCCGCCGCGGCGACCTGCGGGTCCGGGCTCTCCAGGCGCGCGGCGACGACGGCCGTGCCGGTCCCGATGCCGACGTCGGCCATCTTGATGGCGTTCATCATGCTGTGGCGGGCGTTGTCGACGGCGATGGGGCGGCGTTCCCGCTCGTAGCTGTCGAGCAGGGCCTCGGGGGCGTGACCGTTCAGTACGGCGGCGAGCTTCCAGCCGAGGTTGTCCGCGTCGGCGAGGCCGCTGTTCATGCCGAGGCCGCCGGTCGGCGGGAACTGGTGCGCCGCGTCGCCGGCGAGCAGGACCCGGCCGCGGCGGTAGGTCGCGGCGGTCCGGGCCGTCATGGTCCACGACCCCACGGAGCGGATGTCCACGTCGAGTTCGGTGGTTCCGACGGCGTCCCGGATGATCTGGGCGCAGCGCTCGGGTGGGTAGTCCTGCGGCGATTCGACGGCCGGGTCGAAGGTCCGCTGGAAGGTCCACCGGCGGGCACCGTCCATGCCGATGAGCACGCCCGGGGAGACGCTGTTGATCAGCCAGACCAGCAGGGCGGGGTCCTGGTGCGTCCACGGCGAGAGGTCGGCGTGGAAGTAGATGTTCAGCTGGTGGCCGAGGACCGGGGCGCCGTCCATCGAGATGCCGAGCCGGTCGCGCATGCCGCCCGTCGCCCCGTCCGCAGCCACGACCCAGCGGGTGCGCAGGGTCTGCCGCCCGTCCGCCCCCTCCACGGTGACGTCGACGGCGTCACCGTGGTCGGTCACCTCCTTGACGGTGGTGTTGTAGCGGAGGGTGGCCGTTCCCTGGGCGACGACCGCGTCCAGCAGGTGCCGCTGCACCCGGTCCTGTGCACAGGAGGCGAGTTGCTCGGCCGAGGCGTGTATCCGCTCCAGGATCCGGGGGCCTTCGGCGAAGTCGATCCGGCCCAGGGACTCCCCGGCGAGGGTCTGCTTCCACAGGATGGTGCCGGCCTGCGCCGGGTCCACCGAGTCCGCCCGGACGGCGTCCGCGATGCCCCAGGCCCGGAACAGTTCCATGGACCGGGTGTTGACGACGTGGGCCCTGGGGTGGGGGTTGATCCCGCCGAACTGTTCGCAGACGACGCTGCGGACGCCGTGCCGGCCGAGGACGAGCGCGGTAGCCAGGCCCACGGGGCCGGCGCCGATGATGACGACGGGCGTGTCGAAGTCGTTCATGCGCGCCGGACCAGGTCGGCGGGGGACTCGCCGGACTCGAAGCGTCGCAGCAGGTCGTCGGGGTCGAAGTCGACCCCGATCGGATTGGCCTCGAAGGCTCCGGAGCGGAACCACTCGTCGAGTTCCTCCGCAGTGGCGAAGTTGTCGATCTGGAGCTCGATGTGGTTGCCGTCGGGGTCCTCGAAGTACATCGAGGTGGTCGGCCCGTGGTTGATGCACCAGAAGGGGTGGATGCCCTCGCCCTTCAGCCGCCGATAGGTGTCGAGCAGGTCCTTGAGCGTCGCGTAGGTGAACGCCATGTGGTGGAGGCCGGTGTGTGCCTCGGTCGGACGCTCGGACGCCCCGGTGGCGATCAGCGCGACCCGGTGGTGCTCGTCGTCGTAGGTCAGGAAGGCGAGGAGCTCGTTGGCGAAGGCGACCCGGCCTTCAAGGACGTTCGCGTACCAGTCGGTCATGACCGGCAGGCGGCCGGTGCGCAGGACGACATGGGCGAGCTTGTCGGGAGAAGCCATGGGGTGGCGACCTCCTTCTCGGGAGCACGGCAGCCCTCTTGGCTGCCATACAAGAGAAACTTAGGAGTTCTCTTGTATGGCAGTCAAGAGGTAGCTCGGCACGCCGCCGCGGCAGCCCTCAAGGGCCCGGCTCAGCGTGCCGCCGCGGCAGCCACCAGCGCCTCCATGAGCAGGTCGACGAGCTCCCCGGTCGTCCGGTCCAGCATTCGCGTACTGACCAGCAGCCCTTCGAACAGCACGTGCGCCAGATCCGCTACCGGCGCGACGTCCGCCCCCTCGGGCAGCCGGTCCGCGACTGCCGCGAGCAGGCGACCCTCCAGCCACTCCTGCATGCGGGCGTAGGTGTCGGTCAGCGCCGGCGACTCGCTCATGCGGTCATACGCCTCCCGGTGCAGCCCGCGGTAGGCCTCCAGGCCGACGAGGCATGCCACCAGCTGTCGGCGCGGATCGCCCCCGATGGCGGGGTCCGCCTCGACGTGTTCCCGCTCGCGCAGGAACCTGCGGTCCAGTGCGGCGGCGAACAGGTCGTCCTTAGTGGGGAAGTACCAGCGCACGGCGTTTGCCGCGACGCCCGCCGCCCGGCCGATCTCGGCCAGGCTGGTCCCCTTGTACCCCTGGTCGGCGAAGAGTTCCCAGGCGCTCTCGACCAGGACGGCCTCGCGCTCGGCTTTCGGGATCTGCTGACGGTTCCTCGGCATGACAGCAAAGCCTAGGCGGCGCCGCCGCACCATCCGTCCGCGGCTCCGGGGGGGGCGATGAACTAGCTCTTGACTCCGAAACAAGAAGGCTCTTGACTCTGATCCAAGAGAAGTCCCACCCCCGACCTGCGGGAGTCTTTGATGCGCCTGTACAGCACGGCCCTGGGTATCGCCCGAGAGGACAGCCCCGGCGAGCTCTCCCTGCTCGATCTCCCCTTCGCCGACCTGGGCGCCCTCCTGCGCGGCCCGGGGATCGCGGCGGCCCGCACGGCGGCGGTCGTCCGGCAGGTCGCGCTCGACGAGGTCCACGTGCACGCACCCGTTCCCCAGCCCGGGAAAATCCTGATCGTCGGACTGAACTACCACAGTCACGCGGAGGAGGCCCTGGAGATGTTCGCCGCGATGGGCCGGGCCGACATCACCCTGCCCACCGAGCCGAACTTCCAGGTCGTCGCCGGTTCCGCGGTCATCGCCCCCGGCGACGACATCCACCTCCCGGCAGTCGCGTCCCGGCAGGTCGACTACGAGGGCGAAGTGGCCGCCGTCATCGGCAGCTCCGCAACCTCTGTCGACACCGCGGACGCGATGCGCCACCTCGCCGGCCTGACCATCGCCAACGACGTCTCGGCCCGCGACATCCAGCACCGGGCGATGACGGGCGACCCGACCGCCTCCATCGGCGTCTCCAAGAGCTTCGATACCTTCAAACCGCTCGGCCCCTGCCTGGTCACCCCCGACGAATTCCACCAGCCGCTCGACCTGCGGCTGCGCACCCTGGTCAACGGCGAACTGCGCCAGGACGACCGCACCGCGGGCTTCATCCACGACGTGGCCGAGCTGATCTCCTTCCTCTCGCGCTACCAGACCCTCGAACCCGGCGACGTGATCCTCACCGGGACACCGCGCGGCGCCGGCGTGTTCTCCGGCCGCCATCTGCAACCCGGCGACGTCGTCGAGGTCGATGTCGAACGCATCGGCACGCTCCGCAACCGCGTGGCCGCCCTCGAGGATGCAAGCGCGAACGCGCGACGGTAGCGGACGCCTGGCGCAGGCGGTTCAGGGAGTGTCATGAATCAGGGGACACCCTGATCAAGGGAGACACTGATGAGCTCGATGACGGATCACCGGATCGGGTCGGTTTCTGACGGTTCGGTTTCGGCGGAGTCCGGAGACGCCGATGCCTTGGACATGGGTCCGAGGAAGAACACCGGCGGGTCGGATGTGGTGGCGTCGGTCGCCGAGCTGGCGGCCGAGCAGGCCAGGGCCGGCGGGATGCGGCTGCTCGGTGAGGGCGGGCTGCTGCAGCAGCTGACCCGGCACCTGCTCCAGGAGGCCCTGGAAGCCGAGATGGACGAGCACCTGGCCTCGACCGCGGAGCCGGGCCGCTCAGCCCGCAAAGGCGGCAACGCGCGCAACGGCTACCGGATGAAGACCGTGATGACCGAGGCCGGGCCGGTCACGCTCGAGGTCCCCCGGGACCGGGCCGGCACGTTCGAACCGAAGGCCGTGCCCCGGCACGCGCGCCGAACCGAAGGCCTGGACAACCTCGTGGTCTCGCTGACCGCGAAGGGCCTGACCAGCGGGGAGATCGTCGCCCACCTGGCCGAGGTCTACGGCATGACCACCAGCAAGGAGACCGTCTCCACCATCACCGACCGGGTCCTGGAGGGCATGGCCGAGCGGCGCACGCGCCCCCTCGACCCGGTCTACCCGGTCCTATTCGTGGACGCCGTGGACATCAAGGTCCGCGACGGGCAGGTCGCCAACCGGCGCCAGGGCCGAGGGCTCGCCGGGTGGACGACGGGTTGCTCACGGCGGTTCAACGAGTCCGGTGGCGGGCAGCTGCTCGCCGGGCAGTGCGGCCGGGACCCCCGGACGCACCAACACCCAACAGCCCTGTCGAATGACGCGGGAGTGTCGTGATCTGCGACACGAAGTCCGTCAGCGCCCCACCCGCCCGGCCACGCGGCGGCAATCTTGTGCGCCTGCTCCGCGATCAGGGACACAACGGTGTCATCGACCACTGACACCTCGTGTCGTCTCCCGCTGACGTTCTCACGTCGCCCGACAGTTCGCCGGGCGCTCACCAACCATCACGGCCCCGCAGGGCACAGGGCCCTGCCGGCCGAACCGCCACCCACCACCGCCCCTCCGCCTACCAGCAAGCCGGGGAAAGGGATGGACAGAAGGGGTTCTCGGATTTACCGGCCACCCGAAAGTAGCCTCTGACCTACGGAAACGCGCGGACGCGGGAAGGAGCGGCGGGATACCTACGGTGGTACCCCCGGTGCTGCATGCGGTGGCACCTGCGGTGGTGCCTACGGGGAACTCTGCGACCCTGCCCTGGAACGCGCGGACTGCCTTCAGCTGGCAGAAGTGGCAGATGCCGGGTTACCGGCCACGGATGGACGCGGCGATCCGGCGCAGAAGGGCGAGGACGGCGATGCCGAGGATGATCAACGGGGCCAGGGAAGTGAAGCGGGTGATCAGCTGTCCCGCGTTGCGGCTGAGTTCGCCCCACAGGACGCCCGTCGGGACGGCCGCGGCACCGGCCGCTTTGATGCTGTTGAAGACGCGGCTCGGGGTGGGGCCCCTGGAGAATGATCTCGTGACGAACAAGGTGAGCCATAGGCGCAGTCGCTCACCCGCGCTTGCCGAGTCCGGTTTTTGGATGAAGTAGTAGGACCCGAACAGATCCCACTCCTTGTCCTTCCATGTGAGGGGAGCGAGGGCCGCTTCGGTCATGAGGACGAGGAACGGAGCCATGGAGGTGCCCAGGAGAAATATGGCAAATGCTGTGTGTCCGACGTGGGCTGGCAGGGAGTGGGTTGAGTCCCAATGGGATGCCACCCACCGGTAGGTGCCGAGCTGTGCGGCTATGGCCGTGGCGGCGAGCACCCCCATGACCGTTTCCGCGGCCCGTCCCATCCGCTGCGGGGTATCGGAGACGGAGGGGCGCCGGGGCTTGCGGAAAGGGCCGGGGCCGCCTCGCGCGCGCCCGCGCGGGGGCACGGGGCGGGTGGTCTGCCGGCCTGCGCCGGCGTGGCGCTGCTGCGAAGAGTGGACTCGGGCCTGTGCGGTCGCCAGCATTTCCGGGTCGGGAACGACGCCGGCCGGTGCCGGTTCGGCCTGGAGCCGCTCCACCTGGCGGCGAAGCGTGCGCAGTTCCCGCCGTACGGTGACGAGCTGGGCTTCGGCGGTTGTGGCGCGTCCGTCGGCGTGCTCGAGGTCGGTGTGCAGCCCGTGTACGAGCGTGGCGGCGGCGTCGAGCTGGCCGCGCTGCTCGGCCAGCTGCTTCTCCAGGGCGGTCCGGGTGGCCTCGGAGCGCTCGATGCCGGCGGTGAGGGCCTGGGTTTCGGCGGCCGCGGCGTGCCGCTCGTTGGCACGTTCGGTCCGCTCGCGCTCCAGGAGCCGGTACAGCCGCTCGGCCTCGGCTTGGTGGGCGGTGATCCTGGTCTGCAGGTCGGCGGCTGCCGCGCGGCGTTCCTCAGCGTGTTCCGCCCGTTCGTCCCGGAGGAGGGACTTCAGGTCCTGGACCCTGGACCGCGCCTGATCGAGGAACTCCTGCAAGACGAGGACCTGCTCGGAGGCCGACCCCGCCGCCTGGGCCGCGCGGCGCAGGTCGCGCAGGTCATCTCGGCGTTTGTCGTCGACCGGAGCGTCATGGGCCTTCAGGAAGTTCAGGAAGCCGTCCAGGAACTGCTCCGGGGCGGTTCTCTGGCCGGACAGGTAGCGCGAGACCGTCGCCGGTGCGTACCCCACTGCTCTGGCTAACTGATCCTGCGTGACACCACCGGCTTTGACGCACCGGTCGAAAGCAGCCCTCAGCGCGGACGCGTACTTGCGACCTGCCTCGGTGGTCGCCTTGTTCCTGTCCTCGCCGCTGCTCGCTTGGCCTTCCACCCGTTCCCCGCCTGGCAGTTGACATCCGTTCCGGGAATTGTGCCACTCCGTCGCGATGCAGAAAATTGCCAGTGCCCGGGAACAGGAGGCTTTCCACTTCCGCAAGACCCGACCACGGTCGAGCGTGAAGCCATGGATCAACGATCAAACCGACCGAAGACCGCGGCTCACCGCCGAACGGCCGCGGCGTCCATGCTGCCGGGCCTGGGCACCATCATGTCCGCGACCGCCGGCGCGCCCTGGTGGCTGGTCGGGCTCAGCTCAGTCCTGGCGTTCCTTGCCATCGCCATGCAGCTGATCCTCCCGCAGGACTCCGCCGACCGGCTCGCCTGGTGGAAAGCCCGCTGGTCCCGCCCGACCTCGCCCCGCACACGGACCAACCACACACGTCACCCGCCGTGCGAACCGCCGGGCGCCTCAGCGCCGCAAACAGGCGCTGGATTTCAATGACGGTCAGTGGGATCACCGGCTACCAGGAAAGGGCTACTGACCTGCGGAAACTCGCGGAGCCCGCTGGAAGCGGCGGGGCTCCCACGGTGGTCGCTACGGGCGTACCCCCGGTGGCGCCTACGGGGAACCGGCGTGGTGCCGGGGACCGCCGTGGCCGGCTGGTCGACGCGGACGGCTTCGCCGGACGCGCAGAAGAACCACCGGCCCGCCGCAGGCGCGAGGCCCGAACCGAACCGACCGGCCTACCTCCACCACCTCCCCGGCACCAGCGGCGTGCTGCCCGGCTACGGCCACCGCCGCCCGCGTGCCGGGTGAGCGCGTCCAGGAGCGCGGCCTGGTGGTCGGTCAGCTTCCCTTCGGTGCGGGCCTTGTCCTGCTTGCGCAACCAGGCGCCAGGACACGCGGGGTCGGCTTCACCGCTGGTGCGGTTCGCCGGGCCGTCGAGGGTGCCGCCGGCGGTGAGGTAGGCGAGCAGGGTCGCCGCCCGTCAGGCCTGTCCCGCACAGGCATGTGGGCATGCTGGCGTGCATGCGGGAAGATGCCGCACAGGCAGGAAGCGGGAGGGGACCCACATGATCATCTTCGACACGAACGCCGTCAACCGCATCGATCCGAGGAACCCGCGGGCCGACATCGTGCGTGCCCTGCGCGCTTCGGGACAGCACAGGGTCGGCGTCACTGGAACGATCCTAGAAGAACTGGTCGCCCACAAAGCGAAGGACTACATGGCGCAGCGCGACACCGCCGCGTCCGCGCTCAACTCGTTGCGGGAGACGGATCACCCGGTCGGGGTGAGCGGGCAACGCCGGACCGCAGGGCTCCGCGCGGGCCGTGGGCGGCGTTGCGGCGGGCGGCGACGGGGCCCGCTCACCTGCCGGAGGGGAGGCGGCGCGCCGGGGAGCGGGTGAGCATGGGCTGAGCGGGTTCAACGTTGGTCCCCGGCCGGGGACGGGAGGAGGCGCATCGTGTCCACGCCCCGCAGCCGTCCGCCCACCGCGCGCGGGCCGGGCCCGGGGGGAACCGCCGACCGGACGGACTACGCCGGAGCGGTCTACGGTTCGATGCTGGCCGCCTCCGTGATCGCGGCCTCCGGAGTGCACGAAACCCGTCCGCGGCTGTCGCTCATCGTGCTGCTGGTGGTCACCGGGCTGGTCTTCTGGGTCGCCCACGTCTACGCCCACCTGGCGGGAGAGCGCGAGGTCGGCCGCCGGGTCCGGTGGCACCGGGTGCGGGAGGTCGGCCGGGCGGAGTGGTCGCTCGTCGAGGCGTCGGCGCTCCCGGCCCTGGCGGTGTTGGTCAGCCCCTGGCTCGGGACGGGAGACAGCGCCTGGCTGGCCCTCGGCGTCGCCGTGGCGCAGCAGGTGGGCTGGGCGATCCTGGGCGCCCGTCGGGCCGGCGCCTCCACCGGCCAGGCGGCCGTCGAGGGCGTGGTGAACCTCGTTCTGGGCCTGTTCATCGTGGCGGCCAAGGTGGCGGTCGGGCACTGAGCCGGCCGACGGGTCCCGGGGGATCCGATCCGGATGCGGTGGTGCCCCGTCCCGACGCCGGACCGGGACGGGGCACCACCACGCGGACGGCGGCCGGCGCCGGCGGCGTCAGCCGGCGAGGAGCCGCTGCTTCTGCGTGGCGAACTCCTCCTCGGTGAGGACTCCCTGGTCCTTCAGCTGCGCCAACTGCTGCAGCCCTGCACGGGCGCAGCGCGGCGTTCGCCGCCCGGGCGGCCTCCAGCTGCTCTTCGGCCTCCCGTTCCAGGCACTGTGCCAGGCCGGCCGGCGGCTCCGGTACCAGGCCCGCTACCTGCGGGACGACGCGCGGCTGGTCGCGTCCCGCGTGGAGCCCGCCGGGCAGTCGAGGACGCCCTGACCCGGCGGGCGGGCTCACGACGCAGTGAACAGGAGGGCGACCAGTCGGCCGTCGGCGTTGCGACCCTCGTAGCAGCCGGCCGAGTCGGCGATGACCGGGAACGCCAGCACATTGGATCCGGTGCGCTCGTCCACCGTGACGTCCACCCAGGCGCGCGCCCGGCCGTCGGCGTCGAGGGTGGCGAGTTCCGCCTCGATGTGGGCAACGAAGGCGTCGAGGTCCGGGAAGGCCGCCGGGCGCGGGCCTTTGAAGCGCAGCGCGTTCATCGCGACGCTGTCCCAGAGGAAGCCGAGGTACGGCCCGAGCGGCTGGTAGTCGTCGACGGCGTCCTCGAACTCGGCCTCGGCGATGGCCCGGGGCTCGGCGAAGGGCACCAGCGCCATGGTGACCTCCACGCGCTCCCGTCCGGTCTCCCGGTCCTGCCACCGCTCCACGGCGACGTGCACGGGGTGCGTGCCGTGCGGCATGTTGCCGCAGGAGGTCCACTCCGCCGGGTCGGGGCTGCTGAAGACCAGGTTCGCGGCGACGGTCAGGTCTCCGGCATGGTGGAACTCCTGGGGACGGTGAAGGCCCTGCTCGTCCGCCAGCTTGCGCATCAACGTCTCGATGTCCATGTCGAGCATGATGGCAGCCCCCGCCGACAATCCGGCGGGGGCTGCCGTCGGTTCACCTGTGGTTGGGGAACTGCACCACCTGCTGGTACGTCGGCCGGTTCTGCCAGGTGGTCTTGGCGTCCGTCACGCCGCCCAGCGGGCGCTGGATGACGGTGTCGGCGCACCACTGGTCGCCGGCCGCGCAGTCAGCCTCGCCCGGGTAGACCTGGGCCGGGGTCTGGGCGGCAGAGCCCATGCTCTGGTGCCGCTGGCTACGCCTTGCGGTTCGAGTAGTCGCGGGCGTGCTGCTGCCGGATCCCCATCACAGATCGCTCGGCGGGGTCATCCCCCGATCAGCTCGCACTTGAGGGGCTTGAGCTGGATCAACGACCCAAGGTCCTTCCCGCTTGTCCTCACAGGCCAGGCACTCCAGTCGGTCCAGGCCGGCCTTCGACTTCGTCCTCGTCGGGCATGAGCCACAGCAGCGCTCGCCACCACTCGCGGTCGCGTACCCGTCCTGACCTGCGCGATCAATCTTCGCTGTCACGAACTGCGTTCGGTCCAACTTCGCTGGCAATCGGTAAAAGTTCAGTGGCACAGGACACGGGCGGCGGGAACCCGCCGAGACCGGCGGAACAGGCAGCGGGTGCAACACGGCACCGCAACACGCCCACCCGCCACGCCCCCAGCCACATAACGCCTGGCCAGACCCGCAACACGGCCCCGTGTTGCACCCCAGCGCAACACCGCGTCGCACCCCCGTGTTGCACCCGACGTCGACAGCCGAGCCACGCGGCGCTGTCCCGTCTCAGCGAAGTTTGCCGGTCTCACCGAAGTTTGACCGTATGACGGTTCTTGCCCCTCGACGGTGGTTCAGAGGTACGACTGCTGGTCGTCGCGGTGGGCAGTGCTGCTGCCTTCGGACCGCCAGGAGCGACTGTGCC
Source organism: Streptomyces sp. CBMA123 (assembly GCF_014596465.1). Classification (GTDB taxonomy): domain Bacteria; phylum Actinomycetota; class Actinomycetes; order Streptomycetales; family Streptomycetaceae; genus Kitasatospora. The sequence goes on from NZ_MECK01000632.1 coordinate 102,885, forward strand.
GGGACAGGGTCCAGGTTTCCGGCGCGTGCCGGGCGGCACTGATCCAGGCTGCGAGTTCGGGAAGTGCGCTCTGCCGCAGGATGTGTCGGGCCGCTGCCCGTTCGGCGGCCGGGAGCGGGGCGACACGGATCCGCACCGTGGACCACCACCGTACGGGGAGCCGTCCACCGGCGGCGTGCTGATGCCGAGGTACTCGTCCACCTCGCCGCCGCCGTAGAGCGTGACGAAGTCGCGGTAGTCGGCGGGCAGGCGCAGGCCCGTGGTCTGTGCGAGTCCGTCCCAGTCGATGGTGTCGCCCGGGGTGCGGGGCTCCCCGAGCAGGGCCGAGAGGCGGGTGATGGCCGGGTGGACCAAGGCGGTGTCTCCTCCGTGGGGTGGCGGTTCGATCAGTCACCGTATTGCCCGCCATCCCCGCCCGCGTCGCTGTCCCGGCCGCCGACGTCGACCAGGAGTCCGTCGTCCCCCGTGGCTGCTGCGCCCCGCCCCGGCCGTCTCGGTCGCTGCTGCCCCCCCGGCTGCCGGGGTCGGTGCCGGCTACGACCGGCGTGGCGGGTCGCGTGGCCTGTCGCGTCCTGCTGTCGCGAGCGGCGCTGTTCCGAACTTCGGTGACAACCGTCGACTCGCCGCACTGCGCGAGGCCGAACCCGCACCGGCACGACGGAACAGTCCCTCCTCGACCTGCCGCACGCGCCGATCCGGCAACCGGACGCGACGTGGCCCCGCCCCCGCCGGGGCCCGCGCCGCTGGTGCGCGGCGCGGGCCGTTGGCGGCTCAGGACTGGCGGCGCAGGCGGCGGGCGAGCAGGAGCGCGCCAGCGCCGAGGGCGGCGATTGCTGCGGCGGCGGTGCCAGCCTTGACGGTGTCGAACTCGCTCCCGGTGGCGGCGAGTTCGGCGCCCGTGGCGACAGGGGCCGGGGCGGCGGGGACGGCGACCGGGGCAGCCGCAGCGGGGGCCGCAGGCTTGGTGTCGGCGGCGGGCTGCACCTGTGCGGTCGTGGTGTCGGCGGCGGGCTTGGCGTTCTTGTCGGCGGTGTTCCCGGGGATCTGGGCGGGGGTGCTCCCGGGAGCCTGGGTGGGGGCCTGGGTGGGGTCGGCGACGACCTTGACGGTACTGCCCTGGCTGCAGGTGGTGGTGCCGCGGAACGGGGTGGCGCCCTCGTTGACGAACAGGCACGGGTCGATCGAGGTCGCGCCCAGGGGCGTGGTCGCGTCGTAGGACACCCGCACCCGGGTCACCATGGTCTTACCCGCGTCGATGGAGGAGTCGCGGCCCTGCAGGTAGACGCCGGGCTTGTCGTCCGGGATCCCGTTGGAGACCTTCTCCGGCGTGGTCCAGCTGCCGTCCGCCTGACGGACCTGGACGGTGGCGTGGGGATCGACGAACAGGACGTTGCCGAGGTTGGTGTAGGTGGACGGGGTGGGGTTGGCCAGCACCGCGTCGAACTCGATCGGCGCCCCGCCGGCGATCGCCGTGGCGGGCACGTGGGCCAACGAGCTGCCGATGGAGTCGACCGTGATCGCGCTGACCTGCTCGCCCAGGTTGTCCCCCGTTCCCGGCACGGTCAGGCGCGAGGCCAGGGTGATGGAGTGAAAGCCGCCGTTGCTCGCGCCGTCGTGCGGCAGGCCCATCGGGGCGCCGATGCGCATGTCCAGCTTCACGCTCTTGCCGGCCGCGACCACGATGGCGCCGGTCATGCCGTTGTAGGTGGCCTCGTGACTGCCGGGGTAGAAGTCCAGCGGGACCGACTTCCAGATGCCGTCCGCCGGGTCCTTGTAGTCGATCGTGATTGCGTGCGGCGGCGTGCCCGCCTCGGTGGTGGTCTGCAGCAGGAGCGTGTACGAGGTGTCCTCGGTGCCGGTGTTGGTGATGGTCTCGGTGAACGCGACCGCCTGCCCGGCGAAGCCGACCGCCGCCGGCGCCTGGACGCTCAGCGCCCCGTGGTACGCGTCGTGCAGGGCCCCGGCGAAGGCCGTCTGCGCCGGGAGGGCGAGCGAGCCGCCGAGCGCGAGGACACCGAGCGTGGCAGCGGCCACGACGGCACGACGGGAACGGCGGATACGGGTGGTGCTGGACATGGTGGTTCCCCCCTGGAAACACTGAACGGATGCGTGAGCGAGTCGGCGAGCGGCCGGAAAGCGCGCCCATGGACCCTTGCGGTCCACAGGCGGAACATCACCCTGCCGTCGGAAGGTGTCCCCCTTCCGAGCCTCTCACTTAACTAGACGCGCAGCCCCCGCCACGGTTGCAGACGGATCCGAAAAATCTTTTCGGGCCCTCGAACGCGGCGCGGCGCCGCTTTGTTCAACGGTCGTCGGGGACCAGGACGGCGGCGGACAGTGGCCCGGCAGCCCCGTACGGCGGCCCGAATGCGGGGCGGAGCCGGGAAGGTCGGCGGACGCGCACCGGAGCTGACCGAGAAGGCCAGCCCGGACCGGCTGGAGTGCCCGCAGTGCGAACAGGACCGCGTCGTAGAGGACTTGGGTCCGCTGGTGCTGCCCGCCCTGACCAAGCGCGAGCTGGCGGCCGCGCTGGTCTCCACCCCGGATGACCCGTGGTGGGAGGACCGCGTGCTGCACGCGAGGCTCTACCCGGCGAGGGGCCGCCGGATGTGACCTGTTGGTGTTGTTGGGCGTCAAATGGCCTTGAATGCTGGGTTGTCTGGACCTTTGGTTGGCCCGCTCGGGGCTGGCTTGGTGTTGCGGGCTGCTTTCGGGTGTGAATTCCGCCGGTAATTCCAGTGGGTTGTTTTGGCGGATTGGCCGCCGGTGGTGGTCTGAATTCGGGCGGTATTGAATTGGCCGGGGTGGTGATGGGGTTGGTGCTCGGCTTGGCGGAGCCGGGCTGGGAGGTGGTCGGTGGTCGTCGCTGTCCGGGTGCCGCCGCCCTGCTGCGTCCCTGGCCGCCGTCCGGGGTGGCCGGTCCGCCGGCCCCGGTGGCTTCCCGCCTCCCTGCCTGCTGCTGTGCCCGCCGTGGCCGTCGTCCTGGTCGGCCGCCAGGCCGTTCTGTCGCGTGGGGTGATGGGCGGCGTGTGGGTTGCAGTGGTGTTGTGCCGCCAGTTTCAGTGGCTGGATGGTGGTCGCTGCTGGTCAGTGCCTTGTGTCGCTGAACGATGATGCCGTGTTCGTGCTGACGAGCGGCGTCGCAGGCCAGCGAAGTTTCGACGTCGCCTGTGACAGGGGTGGTGGTTCGGGCGGCGCGGGTTGTCCGAGGCCGGGTGCAGGATACGGATCATGTCCTCACACGAGATCTCCGCTACGGCGGGCCTGGACCCGGCCATGGTGCTTCGCAGCACCGATTGGGCGGCGCTTGCCCATGCCTACGGCCCGGCCGCGACCACTGCGGACGATCTGCGCGGGTTGCTGGAGGAGGATCCTGAGGTTCAGGCCGAGTCGCTGGGCCGGTTGGAGATGTCGGTTCTTCACCAGGGCTCGCTCTACTCGGCGACCGCGCCTGCGGCCCTTTTCATCGCCGGGGTTCTCCCGTATCCGGGCACGTCGGCCGTCCACGAGAGCTTCTTCCCGTGGGACGACCGCAGGCGGCCGCTCAGGGCTGCGCTGCTGGAATGGCTCGGTCAGTTCGCCGAGTCCGCGGCCTGGGACGACGAGGCTCTCTCCGACCCACAGGACGCAGAGGAAGCCGACGCTTTGGAGGCCGTGCTGGCGTGCCGGGCTGTCCGGCCGCAGATCTTCGACGCTGTCGCGCCGTTTCTCGACGACCAGGACGAGACCGTCCGGGAGGCGGCACTCGGCGCCGTGGCGCATCTGTTGGCGGCGGATGACCTCGCCGATCGGATACCCGTTGCCGCCGACCGTTTGGAGCGCATCGCCTGTGGCAGGGGAGGACGCCGTGAGCGTGCGGGTGCGCAGCTCACCCTGGCCCACTGGGGACGGGACACCGCGATGCTGCTCACCGACGAGGACCCAGCCGTGCGCACATGCGCCGCGCTCGGCACTGCGGACCCGTCGGCAGTAGATGTTCTGCTGGCCGCGCTTGCCGACCCCGTCGCGGTGGACAGCTGGTTCGACGAGCCGCTGCCCCAGGTCGACGGCTGGTTCCGTTTCACTGTGCTGCGGGGGTTGCTCGAGTGTGCCGAGAGTTTCGAGCAGGTCCTGCCCGTCGCGCTCGCGATCATCCCGTTGTGCAGCCAGTACAGCGTCGACCGGGACTGGGGGCCGTTGCTTGCTTTCGCCTTTCCCAAGCCCCACCCGGCGGGAGCCGCCCTGACACGGGTGCAGAACGCCTTCCTGGCGGCTTTGGTGGAACAGGACTCCTGCTGGGGGCCGATTGCCAACCGGGATGCCTGGCTGCGTACAGCGGGGCTGCCCGTGGATCGCGGGGAGCTTCGGCTCCTTGTGCAGACCGCGGGGGCGTAGACCATGGCGCGCGCTGATGAGGCGCGGCCCGGCGTGCGTGTCCCAGGGACAACTGCACGAGCATCACTTCGGAGGTTCGGCGTCTTCGGCCTCGCCGCGGCTGCCGCCTTCGGACGCCCGTGAGGTAGCCGACCACGAAGATGGGTTGGGCCGGGCAACCCGGTGCGGCGGGAGCGTGGTCTGGAGGGTTGAGGGGGTGCTGATGCACACAGACGAAGAGGCCGACTTCCAGGCCTTCGCCCGGACCCTCGAAATCCGGTTGGGTCATCGTCAGCCTCCAGGTGCGGTCGTGGTGAGTTCGTCGAGTGTGGAACGGCCCTGCGAGGCTCGCGGCTCGGCGGGCACGACGGCCAGCCCCGGGTGCGCCCGCAGCTTGGCCAGCCCCTTGGCGGCCTGGCTCTTGACCGTGCCGAGCGAGCAGCCCATCGCCTGGGCGACCTCCGCCTCCGTCCGGTCGTCCCAGTAGCGCAGCACCACGACGGCCCGCTGCCGTGTCGGCAGCGTGGCCAGGGCGCCCATCAGCGTCCGCCGCTGGTCGACCTGGCCGGCCGCGTCGCCGGACGCGGCGACCTCGGGCAGCACCTCGGTGAGCCGTTCGGCGACCCGCCGCTTGCGGAACCGGTCGCTGTTGCAGGACACCAGCATCCGGCGCACGTAGGCGTCCGGGCTGTCGGCCCGGCTGACCCGCCGCCAGGACTGGTAGGCCTTGGCCAGAACGGTCTGGGTCAGGTCCTCGGCGTGGTGCCAGTCGCCCGTGAGCAGATAGGCGGTCCGGACCAGGTGCGCCCACCTGGGCGACCTCGTCGACGGACTGGACTTCGACCCGCGGGAAGAGCCGGCCGCCCCTACCGGCACCGCCCCGGAGGACCTGGAAGAGAGGAGGCTTCTCCCCTTCGCGAAGAGCTCCAACGGCGACGTGGCCTTCTGGCTCTGCGACACCCGGGACCCGGACAGCTGGGACGTCGTCGTCTTCAAGCGCCAGCCCCTCTACGGGAGGAACGCTGGATCCGCTTCGATGCGGGCTTCGGCGACTTCCTCCTCGGCACCCTCGGCGGCATGCTGCCGAACCCCTTCAGCGACAGCGGCTTCGCCAGGCTCCTGCACGCCTACCGCAACTGGCGGCAGCCGCTGTGACTCGCACGGCGTTCACGCGCGGCTGCCAGCGCAGGTCGGCCGGTCGTCGGGCACAGGGTGGTTCTCCGATCCGAACACCGGCCCTCCAACGGTATTTCTGACATGGATTGATGAGATTGCACGGCTGCGATTCCTCTCCTCCCTTTTTCTCGAGTTCTCCGGTCGGCTATTTCCGGTGTTCTGGCCGGGCCGGGGCTCCAGCGGGGTCTCAGCCAGCCGTGTGCACCCACAGTCACCATCCGGCGCAGCGTCGCCGCCCGCCCGGTCCCGCGCGACGGTCAGGGCAAGTGGTCCAGACAAATCGGTGATCAAGGCCATTTTGCGTTCTCGATCAGAAGCAGGTCATGCCCCCGCAGGAGGCCTACGCGCTGCGGTTGGGGAGCTCGCCGGCGGGCCGGTGTCGGCCACGCGAGAGCTGCGGATCGCGTGCGCTCCAGCCGACTGCCTGGAGCAGCGTGGCCGCATTGAGGTGACGGGGGATCTGGGCGCGTGCTGTTGGTCGACAGGGCGGGACGAGCAGAAGGCAGGGCGCGGGAAGGAGGGAACTGCCTTCGGGTCCTGCTGTTCTCCGCGAGGCTGGGGCCAGGGTTCCCGGGATCTTCCGTGTGTCTCCTTTCACCGGGGAGACGACCTACTCGCTCGTTGGCCGGGTCGCTGCCCGCTACGGGCTGGACGACGACGCCCTGTTGACGTCCTGGCGGTGGCACGGCCACCGCCCGCGGCATGAGAGCGGTGCGCTGCGGGCGGATGCCGAGGTGCTGCTGGATGGGGCCGGGCGGCGGGTGCTGGCCGGGTTGTGCGGGGTTGGCGAGGAGGTGTTGGGGCGGGCGTTGCCGGTGTGGAGGGGTGGGCGGTGCGGTGGTCGGGCCGGTGGCGTTCGGGTGCCGGCACGAACTCCCCCGGCGTGAGACCGACGGCCCGGGGGGCAAGGGACGGGGACGGCTGGCGGGTACCCGGGGTCCACCCCGCCGGACGTTCGACCTGGCCGTGGCGGTCAGTCCACACGGCGCAACCAGCCGGCCGCAATGTGGCCGATGAGCAGGTAGGCGAGCGCCGGGATGCCGTAGTTCAGCAGGGTGCGCAGCCAGTCCTGCGAGGGGGTGAAGAGGTCGCGTGCCCAGGTGGACAGCCAGTCGGCGGCCTCGTGGACGGCGTGGGCCAGGTCGTTGGACGGGTTGGCGCCCAGGAGGGAAAGGGCGATCCAGAGCCCCAGGACGCCCGCGAGGACGTCGGCGACGAGCATGACTGCGCGGGCCGCGCCCGCTCCTCGGTATCTGCCGCTCATGTCCGCCGTATAGCCCGCATCGGCCACGACAAACCAGTGGGACGCCAACTCGACTTGTGTTCAGGTGAGTTGATGACGTGGTGGCGCAGTGGCGGCGACACGGGCGGGCAGAGCGCCGGGGCGATGCCGTCCCGGCGTCCCGGGCCCGGCCTCTTCAGCAGTGGCAGGCGTGATCGCGAGTTCACTGAGAACCTCGCCAGGCTGAACGGCTACCGGGCATCGGTCCAGGCGGCCGGGCAGGCCCACCCGGGCCTCAGCCCCCGGGGGCTGAGGCCCGGGTGGGCCTGCCGCGGCTGCCCGGATCAAGGACCCCGTCCGGCGCGGACCGGCCGGGCCGATCCGGCACCCGCTCGGTGCGCGGGGCGGGCGTGGGGGTGGGCGGAGCTGTTGGAGGCGGCTGGGTGGCCGGTCGTTCGGTCGAGGCCGGCGGACGGCGGGCACGGCCGCGGCGCGCGTGCCGTAG